>JBKPDO010000054.1:0-26457 GCA_046727955.1 bacterium
GGGGATCAGCGGGGCCAGCAGCGCCCACTCTTGATCGGTCAGGTCGGTTGGGTAGCGGCGACGCGGGGCAGGCACCCTGACGCTCCTTACAGGCCGAGGAACACAACACCCCAGCCTACCCTCTTTTCAGACACCCTCTAGCTCCCTTCGCCCCACCGGGCGCGGGCGATCTCCCAGCGGTAAAGGTCGGCGTGGCGGAAGGGCAGCCTGCCGTGCCCCGCGGCGACGCCCTGGTCGGCCTGCAGCGCCCGCTGGAAGGTCTCCCTGGTCGCGTTCCAGTCCTCCAGCTTCTTGTATCCGTCGGCGAGGTCCCACAGGGTGGTCGCGTCCGGGGACGGGCCGATAGCATCGCCGTAGGCCTGCAAGGCCTGCCGGCTCCGGTCCCACTCGCCGAGACGCTGCAGGGGTCCCACCACCTCCCAGAGCAGCTTGGGGTCGTCCGACGTCAGGGCGGCCTCATAGGCCTAGACCTCCTGCTCCCGGAGAGGGTATCCGGGTGCCGCCAGCTCGCCCGGATCGTCGTCATCGGGGTGCAGCCGCTTCGCGATGCGGACCAGCGCGTCCCGGTCACGTGCCCGCAGCGCCCGCTTGCGCGCTGCCAGGGCCGACCCATCCAGGCCATCCCAGCGACGGGACTCGAGGTCGCGTCGCTTCTCGGCGGCTGCCTGCTCCTTTTCGTGCTCGATGGCGTCGGCGGTCTCCTGCAGCAACTGCGCCAAGGTTCGCCGGTCGCCGATCTCCTGGCGGAATTCATCCAGCTGGTCGCCCACCCACCGGTAGAGCGCGGGCGAGCAGCGGAGCCGGCCGCCGTCCAGGACGCGCAGCAGGGATCTCCGGCGGTACTGCCGGTCGAGGGTAGAGTACCGGACCTTCAGCTGGGCGGCCTTCCCTCTCGCGACCGTGATGAGGCCGTCGCTCAGCCCGGACAGGGCCCAGTATCCCGTCGGGTCGTCGTCCAACCGGGACTGCAGGGTGCACGCCAGGATCTGGTTGTACCTGTCGATCCTCCGCTGGTAACGCAGCTCGGCGTTCCCCAGCCGCCGCAGGCGGGCCAGGTACGGCGAGAGCAGGACCCCGAGCCCGAGCCGCTCGCCGGAGGGGCCGACGAGCGGGGTTCCGTTGGCCCGCAGCTCGCGGAGGGGCACCCGCAGGTCGACCATCACGTCCTGCAGCCGCTGGTCCACCTGCTGGCGGAAGTGCTGCAGGATGTTGAAGTTGTCCTGCCAGAAGTGCTCCTCGATGTGTGCGAAGATCCTGTCGGACGGGGACCACCGGCTCCCCGGGGACAGGAGCGCCCAGCCCCAGTCGTAGAGGGCTTTCACGTGGACGTTGTCGAACTCGCGCTCCCAGCGCCACTCGCGACCGAGGCGCCACCTGCGCCACGTCATGGCTTTGCTCATGAGGACCTTCTCCGGCGTCAGGCGACGGCCCAGCCGTCCGCGCCAGAGCCACTGGTGCGGGACGGGCTCCCGCAGGACGTCCTGCGCCAGCTGCTTGTCCTGTCTCGCCCCGTGGAGGAGGTCCCTGCGCCCGCTCGCCAGCTCGGTGGCATCCTGCCGCAGCTTCTCCGCCTCGGTGGTTTTCGAGCGCGCCTCCTTCGGCTTCTCGTACGGCGTCAGCTGGTTGGGCAGCGCCTCCGTCTGGGACGGCTCGAAGACGATGGACTCGCGTTCCTCGTCGGTGGCCGCCTGGACCGCGGTGAAGGACCTGCGCAGCGACTCCACCCGCTCGCGGCGCTTCTTGTCGGCCTCACGCTGCTTCCCCACGGTCTGCCGTGCCAGCTTCCACATGATGGCGAGCTTGGCCTCGAACCAGTCCGGCTCGATCCGGTACAGCTCCTCGGCGTCGCGCTCGGCCTCGCGAGGGTCCTCCGCCTTGTTGAGCAGGAAGAGGTTGTGCCGGGGGATGGCATAGGACCGGTCCAGCTCAGCCGACCGGAGGCAGGCCTCGCGCGCCCACTCGAGGTACCGCCGGTCGTACGATCGCTTGTAGTAGTTGTAGCAGGCCTCCCCATAGTCGTTGGTGACGAAGGCGAGCACCGAGTCGCGGACGCGTTCGGGGACGTCCGGGGTGTCCGCGGAGTTGCCGTGGAACCGTTCCGCCTCCTGCTTGTAGCACTCGAACCGTTGCAGGATCGGGAGGTCGATCCGTAGGAAGAGGTACTCGGACAGCGAGGACCAGCTGTCGGTGTAGCTCTGCGCCGTCGACTGGGCCATGTGGGCGGTGAGCGCGCTCGTGAAGTACGTGTACGCCTGGTTGAAATCGCCGGTCTCCGCCGCGACCCGGGCCAGGCCGTAGTCGATGTCGGCCACGTAGGTCTCGCGCTTGATCTCCTTGTAGTCACGGCCCCGTTCGAAGTACTCGCGGGCCTGGTCGAGCCGCTTCGCCTTCTCTTTGTCCTTGGCAAGGAGCCACTGCATGTAGCCGAGGTTTCCCCAGGTGACGATGTTGCCCGGGTTTAACGTCAGGACCCGCTCGTACTCGTCGACGATGGTCTGGGCGACGTCGGTCTCCAACCCCGGGTTGGTCCGCCAGAGCTTCTCGCCCTCGAACGCGATGCACGGCGCCCGTCTGCTTCACCGGCGGACTGAAGCTCGGCACCGCCAATCGCCGCTGCGGAGCGATGGTCCTCGCTCCTGAGCCCCGACCCCGGGCCCCGACCCCGGGCCCCGACCCGGGCCGTGGGGTCGGGCCCCGGACCCGGGCCGATCCGGGGGCTCGGTCTAGGGCTCGACCCGGCCTGGACTCTGCTGGCATGGTCAAGGGCGTAGCGGGAACACACGCGCCGCCCCGCTGGGGCTACAGCCAGGTGAGGTCGAGCAGGACCACGACCTTGTCGTCCTCCAGCACCCAGTAGCTGAGGAAGCCGCGACCGCTGGCGAACACAGCGACGTGCGCGTCGTTGACGGCCCGTGCGTGGAAGGCAGCGCTTGCCGTGGTTGGATCGACCCGGAGCACCGCCACGATGCCTGCCACGTAACCCTGGAGCTGAGGCGGGGCGCCACCGAGCTGCTCGCGGACCGCCCGCGCTGCGACGACCCTATAAGCCAAGCTCGAGCGCGATCTCGTCCCAGGGCACGAAAGCCGACTCGCCACCCTGACGCACCCGCTCGACCAGCGCATGCCACTCGGCAAGCTGCTCCGGTGGTGGGGCGAGGCTGTGGCCCGCGGCAGACTCAGTCATGCGCGGCAGCGTAGCGGACCCCGGCTGGCCGTGTCACATCGCCGGACCACATCTGCTCAGTCGGCCACCTCGCGCAGCTTGCCGCTGCCGACGTCGTAGACGAAGCCGCGCACGGAGGTCTTGTCGGGGATGAACGGACTCGCCTTGATGCGGGCGATCGACTGGCGCACGTCCTTGTCGAGATCGGGGAACGCCTCCAGCGCGAAGGGCGGCCGCAGCCCGGTGTCGGCCTCGATCGCGGCCTTCAGGTCGTCGTCGTGGAATGTGAGCATGCCGCAGTCACTGTGGTGGATGAGCACGATCTCGCGGGTGCCGAGCAACCGCTGCGAGATGAGCAGGGAGCGGATCACGTCGTCGGTGACGACACCGCCGGCGTTGCGGATCACGTGCGCGTCGCCCTCGTGGAGCCCGAGCATGCCGTAGGGGTTGAGGCGCGCGTCCATGCAGGCTACTACCGCGACCTTCCTGGCGGGCGGCATGGGCAGGTCGCCGCTGGAAAACGAGCGGACGTAGGAGTCGTTGCTCTGGAGCAGCTCGTCGGTGACGGACATCGGACCTCCAAGATGCGTGGTATGGATGTGGACCGGAGGGCGGTGGCTCCGGGCGTGGCCGGGTGGGCTCTGAGCATCGGCCTGGGACTGGTGGTGGTCCGGGCGTGGGCCTGGGGCTGGTGGTCTGGGCGTGGACCTGGGGGTCTGGCTTCCTCCGTGCGGGCCCGGGCGGATGCGGCGAGTCAGCTCGCGGCGTGGAGCGCCCGGGCCGGGGGACAGCCGCAGGTCACCACGCGCCCGTAGTCGAGGGCACGGTTGCGGACCAGTGCGACGCCCATCATGGCAGGCCAAGCCTCCCGCCGGACGGCGAACTGGTCAACCCCCGTTTCCCATGGGAACCCACGCCCTTGGATTCGGCCTCGAGGTCGTTTCCTTCGCCTCATGAGCACAGAGGCGCCGAGCAGACGGTCTGATACCGCTTGCCTTGATGACCTACCGGCGCTGATCGCGGCCCGGGTCGTTACGCCGACACGTCGGTGACCTCGCTGTCTGGAGGCTCCGTGACGTGGACCTCGACACCGAAGTCGTAAAACTCGTAGGTGACAGCGACAGTCAGCGGCATCCCGGTCTGGTTGGCTGCGGTGGTCGTGCCGATGTCGATCTCGTAGCTCAGCTTCCGCACGCGGCCCGCGTCGTCGACCCACGCATCCGCGGGAAACGAGCCCGAGCCGAGGAGCTGGCGGTAGTACGCACGGCTGGCGGCAGGCGCCCTGCGCGCCAGCTTCTGGCTGTCGACCGCGATGTGATAGTGAGTGGTGGGGATGTGGCGAATCGTCTCGCGCCCGACCTCGGTCACCTTGCCGATGCCGAGCAGCAGCTCGAGCGCCTGGGAGGAGTCGTCGATCGAGGGGCTGGCCGCGAGGCTCGAGCCGCCGGGCGCTGCGCTGGTGCCGCCGCGCGCCCCGGGCGGGCCGATCCTGATCCAGGGCTTGCCACCAGTTCTCTCCCACGGCGGGGGCTTCTCATAGACCACGCCATTGACCATGACGACTGTGGCATAGACCACAGGCGGCTCGCCGACGCCCGGCAGCTCGAGCTCCAGTGTCCCGCTCCGGTGCTCGAAGTCGAAGACGCCGGCACCGCGCAAGGTGGTCGTCTGGCCCCCGCCAGTCACCTGGATCACGACCGAGGTCCGAGCTGAGCGTGAGGCGATCGTCCTGTCAGGGGCGGCGGCGAGCAGTTCGTCCACGCCCTGCTGGGCGCCGGCGGTGGGTCGGGCGCCGGCACGCGGCGCATCGGGGCTCGAGGTGCTCTGGCTCGTGGAGCCCACCAAGGCAAGAGCGGCGGTGGCGAGCACCGCGATCCCGTAACGTGGTCGCATGCCTCTCCCTCTTCCGCTGGTCGCGGCGGCCCGTCAGGCGGGGATCCTACCCATCAGGCGGGGATACTAACTGAAATGTGGAGTTTCGTACCGCCAGTGGCGATCTACCGGCCCTGGGCTGGGCCCGTGTAGAGCCTGGGGTCGAGCAGGCAGAGGTCGGCGCGGCCGGCGGCGAGCACGGTGCTGACCTCGTCGGCGGTGGTGAGGTTGCCGGCCGCGATGGTCGCCACGCCCGCCTCGTTGCGCACGCGGTCGCTCGCCGGCACCAGGTAGAGCCGCCCGTAGTCGGGCCGGTCCCATGGCACCGTCCAGCCGGCGGCCACCTCGACCAGATCGCAGCCGTGCTCGAGGAGGGCGCGGGCGGTGGCGACCGCGTCGTCGAGGCCGAGGCCGCCCGGCGCCCAGTCGGTCGCCTGGAGCGTGACCGCGACCGGCCGGTCGCCGGGCCAGGTCTCGCGCACCGCGTCCAGGACCTCGAGGGGGAAGCGCAGCCGCTGCTCCGGCGCGCCGCCGTAATCGTCCTCGCGGCGGTTGCTGAGCGGCGACAAGAAGCTGCCGAGCAGGTAGCCGTGCGCCATGTCCAGGGTGACAAGGTCGAAGCCCGCGCCGACGGCGCGCGCCGCGGCCGAGCGGAAGGCCTCGCGCATCGCGTCCATGTCCGTGCGTGACATCGCCCGTGGCAGCGGGCTGCGCGGGCTGTAGGCGAGCGCCGATGGCGCCAGCAGCGGCCAGCCGCCCTGCTTCAGCGGCCGGTCGACGCCGCCGCGGCGGGGACGGGTGGCGCCGCGGCGGCCGGCGTGGGCGAGGCGGACGCCGAGCAGGGCGCCGCCGAGCGGCCGGGCGTGCTCGAGGATCCCGTGCCAGGCCTCGGCGTGCCGGTCGCGGTACAGTCCGGGCGTCCCGGGGGTGATGCGGCCCTCGGGCGAGACCGCGACGGCTTCGGTCAGGACCAGACCGGCGCCGGCGGCCGCCGCCTGCGCCAGCGCCTGCTCGTGCGCCTGGCCGGGGAGGCCGTCGTCGGCGGCGTCCTCCCCGGCGGGCGAGAGCACTACGCGGTTCACCAGCCGCAGTGAGCGCAAGCTCAGCGGGGCGAACAGCGGCGGTGGCGCGAGCAGCGGCGCCGGCACCGTCGGCGGCGCCGTGGTGGCCCGGGTGCCCCCGCCCGAGGTGCCCCCGCCCGAGGCGCCCCCGCCCGAGGCGCCCCCGCCCGAGGCGCCCCCGCCCGAGGCGTCACCGCCCGAGGCGTCACCGCCCGAGGCGTCACCGCCCGAGGCGTCACCGCCCGGGTCCCCACCCCGGGCAGTCGCGGCCTGGCTGGCGAACCAGCGGTCCACCGCCGCCACGAAGCGCGGGTCACGCCTCTCCAGCTCCAGGTGGGTGATGCGCCCGCTGCGAGTGAGCAGGTTGAAGGCGAACTGGATCGGCTCGAAGCCGGCGTAGCGGGAGACGCTCTCGAAATAGGTGGCACTTTCGCGCGCCGCTTCCTGGAACCGTTCCACCACCGGCTGGCGCTCCAGCTCGTAGTGCGTGAGGGCCGCCTCCAGGTCGGCGGGGTGGCGCAGGAACGCGTTCGCCAGCGAGACCGCGTCCTCCATCGCCAGCTTGGTGCCCGAGCCGATGGTGAAATGGGCGGTGTGGGCGGCGTCGCCGAGCAGCACCACGTTGCCGTGATGCCAGCTGCGGTTGCGCAGCGTCACGAAGCTGAACCAGATCGACCGGTTCGACAGCAGCTTGTGGTCGCCAAGCTCGGGCCGGAACAGCTCCTCGCAGAAATGCAGGCTCTCCTCCTCGGCCATGCGGTCCAGGCCCGCGCGCCACCAGGTCCTCTCATGGCACTCGACGATGAACGTGCTGGTGTGCGCGTCGAAGGGGTAGGCGTGGACCTGGAACAGGCCGTGCTCGGTATCGCGGAAGACGAAGGTGAAGGCGTCGACCGCGAGGTCCGCGCCAAACCAGGCGTACTTGGTGGTGTGCAGGTCGTAGCTGGGCTCGAAGCGGTCCTCGAGCAGCCTGCGGGCCAGCGAGTTGACCCCGTCGGCGGCGACCACCAGGTCGTCGCCCCGGAACGGCTCGAGGTCGGCGACCTCACGCTCGAACTCGAGCCGCACGCCCAGCGCACGGCAGCGCCGCTGCAGGATCTCGAGGAGAGCCTTGCGGGCGATGCCGGAGAAGACGTGGCCGCGCGAGCGGATGGTCTCGCCGCGGTAGCGCACGTCGATCGCGTTCCACTTGGCGAAGGTGTCGGTTATCTCCGTGTAAGTGGGGTGATCTGCGTCACGCAGCGCGCCGAGCGTCTCCTCTGAGAACACCACGCCCCAGCCGAAGGTGGCGTCGGGCGGGTTGCGCTCGATCACGCGGACCTGGTGGCGCGGGTCCGCCTTCTTCATCAGCAGGGCGAAGTAGAGGCCAGCGGGGCCACCCCCGAGGATCCCGATCCTCACAGCGTCCTCACCGCGATCCCCGGAGACTCACTGAGGGTGTCCGTGATGCTCTGCACATGGGCCCCATGGAGCTACCGGCCGAAGCAGACCAGCACGTCGGCGGCTCGCTGAAACCCCACGTGTCCGGCGCAGGGAGCATCACGGACACCCTCACTTAGAGCGCCGGCCACGTACCCGCGGCCACGGTGCGCGCCATGACCGCTCACCTGTCACCGCAGGTCCTATTGGCGCGGCACCGGTACATGGCCGGCGCTCTACAGCACGTCGGCCAGGCGCTCGAGCTGCGCCAGGTCGGCGACGGTCGGCAGCAGCACAAGGTGGTCGCATCCCGCCTCCTCGTAGCCGCGCACCAGGTCCTTGACCATCTGCGGCGAGGTCAGGTTGCCGGCGGCGATGCGCTCGGCGAACGGCCCTGTGAAGGCATAGTAGTCCCGCAGGTAGGCGGCGCCCTGGTCGGCCTCTGGCCCGCCGCCGAGCGCGAAGTAGGCCTGGCCCCACAGGCGCGGCTGGCCGGGCCGGCCGGCGTCGGTCCAGGCGGCCCAGGCCTTGGACGCCGCGCTGGCGAAGGCTCTGGGCGGGCCGCCGCCGTGGACGTAGCCGTCGGCGTACCTGGCCATGCGCGCGAAGGCCCGCCCGCCAGACCCGCCAACCAGCAGCTCGGGCCCGTCCGTCTGGCGCGGCCGCGGGCCGATGCCGCCGTCCTGGAAGGTGTCGCGCAGGTAGGCGAGCTGCTCGTCGAAGCGCCTGCCACGGTCGCGGTGGTCGATCCCGGCGACGTCGTAGTCCTCGTGGCGGGCGCCGAGGGCGAGGCCCAGGGTGAGCCGGCCGCCGGACACGGCGTCCAGCGAGGCTGCCTCCCTGGCCAGCAGCGTGGCGCCGCGCAAGGGCGCGATCACCACCATGGTGACCAGGCGCGGCCGGGTGGTGACGGCGGCCGCGACCGCCAGCGACACGAACGGGTCGTAGTTGTCGTAGGCGACGCGGTCGAGCACGCCCAGGCTCGCGAACGGCCCCTGCTCCGCCCACCTGGCCCACTCCAGGATCAGCTCGCCCGTGGTCCCGGGCACCGCGCCCGGGAGCCCGACTCCAACCTGCACGGCAGGCCCTCCCTCCGGCGAATCAGGCGCGCGCGTCGGCGCTGCGCTGGCCGCTGGGCGTGCGGGTGGCGACGCTGGTCCACAGCCCGTAGATGGCGCCGGCCACCAGGAACGCGATCAGCAGCCCGAGGCTCGACCCCTTGAAGGCGCCCTTGGCCCACCAGCCGAGCCAGGTGAACCCCCTGGTCGTCGAGCTGATCAGGCTGAGGCCGATCACCACTCCGGCCAGCCACGCCACCACCCCGGCGGGGTTCACCGCCCGGGCCGTGCTGTCCTCCTGCCAGGGTCGGCCGTAAAGCGCGCGCTCGTCGTAGCCGTTGCGCCGCTGCGTGGCGAAGTCGACCAGGAACACCGCCGCCCAGGCCGCCAGCGGCACGCCGAGCACTAGCAGGAACCCCTGGAAAGTGCCGAGGAAGTCCTGCGAGATGAACAGAATGTAGATATTGCCCAGCACCATCAGCACCCCGTCGATCGCCACCGACCGGTAGCGGGGCAGCCTGACCCCGAGCGTCAGCAGGTTCAGCCCCGACGAATAGATGTCGAGCAGCGCCCCTGCCACCAGCCCGCCGGCGGCGACCAGCATGTAGGGGACCAGGAACCAGGTCGGCAATGGCTCGGCCAGGTCGCCGAGCGGGTTGGCGGAGCTCGATAGGCCGGTGCCCTTGCTTGCCAGCAGCACGCCGAAGGTGATGAGCAGCACCGGCGCGATGCTGGAGCCGAATACCGTCCAGCCGACCACTCCGCGCGAGCTTGAGCTCCTCGGCAGGTAGCGGCTGTAGTCGGCGGCGGCGTTGGCCCAGCTGATGCCGAGGCCCGCCATCACGATCGAGGTGGCCGGCAGGAACCCGGTCAGCCAGCTCCCGCTCGGCAGGTGGGCGAGCGCCGACCACTTCACCTGCGGCAGCTCCAGGCCGATGAAGACCGCCGTGAGCACGGCGAAGGCCCAGGTGAACCAGGTCTGGATGGCCACGATGGTGGCGTGCCCGAGCAGTCCGACGAGGATGGTCACGCCGGCGATGATCAGGAACGAGATCACCTTCGTGGTGGTCCCGGTGGCCACGCCGATACGGTCGAGCATACTGTCGGTGGCCAGGGTGGCCAGCGCGACCAGAACGGTCTCCCAGCCGACCAGCGACGCGTAGCTGGTGAGTGTCGGCAGGGCGTTGCCAGCGATGCCGAACGGCGCCCTGGACAGCACGAAGGTCGGCGCGCCGCTGCGCTTGCCGGCGAGGCTGACGAATCCGACCAGCAGGAACGAGACCACGGTGCCGACTACGCCCGACAGGATCGACTGCCACAGGTTGAGCCCGTAGGACACGATGATGACGCCGTAGACCACCGCCAGGATGCTGATGTTGGCGGCGCACCAGATCCAGAAGAGCTCCGAGGGCTTCCCGTGCCGCTCGTTGTCGGGAACCACGTTGATCCCATTTGTCTCGATGCTCCACGCTCGGTCGCTCGCCGGGTGCTCCCGCGTCCCGCCGGCCGCTTGCACGCCCATGGCCTCCTCCTCGTCCCGAGCCTGCCACCAAGATGCACCTCACCGCCCCTGCTGATCCACACGCAGCCGATCCACACTCACGGGCGGAGAGATCCTGCCACCGCGACCGAGTATGGGCGGAGTTACTCGTTGACGAGTTGCGTGGTATATGCGACTGTCGAGGTCCTGTAGCGCCGCACTTCGTTCCTGGTGATCGCCAGCCCGGACAGCTGGAGGTGAAGTATGAACGAGTGCGACTGGGCGACGTGCGCAGCGCCCGCGAGGCTGGACGTGCTGCTCGGCCGGAGCCTTGCCAGCGCTGATCGTCTCGGCTCCTTCTGCGTCCCGCATGCGAGCCTGATCAGCCTCGACTCGCACGACCGGGCCGGACTGCACGTCTGGTACGACTGGCACCGCCCGCGCCTGCGGGCCGCATTCGCCGGCGACGAGGTCATGGAACTGCCTGCCGGCTAGGACCTCGAGGCTTCGCGGGCTGTTCGCATCCGGGGCGACAGGGCCAGGACGGCTCAGCCGTGGGCTGACGTCCGGGCGGTGCGGGCGGCGGTGCGGGCGCGGCGGATGGGCTCGGGGGTGCGGTGGCGGCGGATGGCGGCAAGCGCGACCTCGACGGCCGCCTCCGGGTCGGTGCGCCAGGCGGCGTGGACCGCGACCGGCTTGGCGCCGGCGCGGCTGCGCAGCCAGTAGCCGACCAGCTCGCCACCGAGCCGCAGCGGCGCCGTCGCGCCGCGCTGGTCGTCCGGCCACGCTCCCTGTGCCGCCAGGGGTCGGTTGGTCGCGCCAACGGTCGGCAGGCCGAGCACGGCGCCAAGGTGCAGCGCCAGGCCGGCCCGCCGCGGGTGGTCACGCCCGGTGGCGTTGACCAGCAGCACCTCCGGGAACGGGTGGAGCGCCTGCACCGCCGCCTCCAGCAAGGCGCCCTCCCGCAGGGCGAGCAGGGCCGCCAGGTACGGCCCGCCGGCGGTGCCTGGCACGGTCACGCTCGCCAGCAGCTTGCGGCCCCTGGTCAGCGCCGCGGCGGCGACGCCCGGATCACCGGCCGCGCCCTCGCCGGCGATGCCACGCGCAAAGCACACGAAGCACCCACCCAGCGGCGCCAGCGCGGCCGGCGCCGACCAGGCGGGCGGGCTCGCCGCCGCCAGCTCCTGCTGGACCCGGACCAGCTCCTCCGCCGTGCCCGGCCAGGAGGCCATGGCCGCGCTCACGCCTCCCGGCGGCGGGCGCTCGGCCGGCGCAGCCCGCTCATGCCGGTCGGACGTGCTCGACGGTGCTGGTGACCTCCTCGAGGAAATCGGCGTCGACGGTCACCCCGAGGCCGGGGCCGTCCCGCACGCGCAGCGCGCCGTCCTGTAGCACGAACGGCTCGGTGACCAGGTCGCGGCGCCAGTAGCGGTCGGATGCGGAGGTGTCTCCGGGGAGGCTGAAGCCCGGCAGCGCTGCCAGGGCGACGTTGGCCGCGCGCCCGAGCCCGGTCTCCAGCATCCCGCCGCACCACACTGGGATGCCGTTGGCGGCGCACACGTCGTGGACGCGGCGGGCCTCGAGGTAGCCGCCGACCCGGCCAGCCTTGATGTTGACGATCGCGCAGGCGCCGAGCGCGATCGCGTCCGCCGCGGCCCTGGCCGAGGTGATCGACTCGTCCAGGCAGAGCGGCGTGCGGATTCTTCTCGCCAGCTCGGCGTGGCCGCGCACGTCGTCGGTTGGCAAGGGCTGCTCGACCAGCAGCAGGTCGAAGGGGTCCAGCCGGGCCAGCCGAGGCGCGTCGCCCAGGCTGTAGGCGGCGTTGGCGTCGACCTGGAGCGGCACGTCGCCGAAGCGCTCCCGCACCGCCCGCACCGGCTCGACGTCCCAGCCAGGCTGGATCTTCAGCTTGATGCGCACGTAGCCCTGATCCAGGTAACCGGCGACCGCGTCGAGAAGCTCAGGGACCGAGCCGACGATCCCGACCGAGACGCCGGACGGCACCGTCTCTCGCACCGCTCCGAGGTGCTCGGCGAGCGCGACCCCACGGGCGCGCAGCTCCGCGTCCAGCACCGCCATCTCCAGCGCCGCCTTGGCCATCGGATGGCCCTTGACCGCCGCCAGCGCCGGCCCGACCCGGTGCGCCGCCAGGTCGGGCACCGCCAGCAGGCGGGGCAGCAGGTGCTCGCGGATGACTTGGTGCGCGCCGTCGCTGTACTCATAGGAGTACAGCGGCTCGGCGCCGGCGACGCACTCGCCCCAGCCCTCGGCCTGGTCGCTGGTGACCTTCACCAGCAGGACGTCGCGGGCGTGCTCGGTCCCGAACGAGGTGCGGAAGGGCGTCACCAGCGGCAGGCGGATGCGGCGCAGCTCCACCTCGTGCAGCTTCAAGTTGCCTCCTCTCTGGGGCGCTCGAGCACGTACCAGCCCGAGCGCGTCATGCCAGCGGCCACGAAGCCGGCGCTCATGACCGAGCCCATGGTGGCCCGCAGCGCCCGCCGCCACTGCAGCGCGAGCGCCGGGTCGCCGGCGCGCAGCGCCACCACGTCCGGCGGCACCCACGCCAGCAGCGTGCCAGCGCCTGTGGCCGGCTCGGCCGCGGCGGGCCGCCCGTCCGGGCCCTCGGCCAGCACCACCGCGGCGCCGGCCGCCTGGAGCGCCTCCCGGCTCGCCTCAGGCGCGTGGACTAGGCTAGCGGCGGCCACGGCGCGGTCGCTCTCCAGCCGCCAGCTGACCAGGCAACGGTCGGTCTCGTCGCCGGCGTTGATGGCGTCGGCCATCGGACCGTAGAAATGGGGCAGGTACTCCACGCCCTCGGCACCCAGCTTGACCAGGTTGAACCAGGCGTTGCGGCGCACCAGCGGGTCGAAGGTCCAGTTGATCCGGGGGATGCCGCGCGCCAGTGCCCAGGCGCGCTGGTGCTGCTTCAGGGCGAAGCCGACGCTGCGCCCCCGCGCGGCGGACGACACGCCGGTGATGTGAGAGTGCAGCGCGAGCCCGCCCCGGTCGGGATGGAGGAAGGCGGCCGAGCCCCCGACCATCCGCCTCTCGAGCCAGGCGCCGGCAACGTAGTTGCCGCTGTGGGCAAACGCCCGCAGGAGCTGGGGCGAGCAGGGAGCCTCCCGCACAGACGTCCGCCAGACCTCGATGAACAGCTCGGCCACCTGGCGCAGCTCGGCGGTCTCGTGCAGGTCGGCGACCTGGACGCCGGCGTGCCGGGCGGCCTCGTCCGCTGCCAGCCGGGCGTCCTCGGCCAGCCCGGACGGCGTGCCCGTCGGGGTCACGCGGAGGTGGTCTGGCGCTCGAGTCCGTGCCACAGCAGCGCGCTGACGCGGTCGACAAGCTCGGCGCGCGGTACCTCGGGATGGACCAGCCACCAGGTACTGGTGGCCTGCAGCATCCCGGCGATGGCGTGCGCCCAGGGGCCGACCGGCGCGGTGTCCTGCCCGTTCTCCTCCAGCCGCTGCCTGATCACGTGGGCGATGGCCTCGCCCACGTGATAGCCGAAGGTGGCAGCGGGCCGCGTGGCGTGCTGCGGGTGCAGCAGGAACTGGTGCACCTGCGGGTCGTCCTGCACGAAGGCCAGGTAGGCGTTGATCGCGGCGAGGACCCGGGCGTGCACGTCGGTCGAGGAGACGGCGCTCTGGAAGCGGCTCGTCAGGTCGGCGCAGTAGCGCTCGGCGACCGCCTGGTAGAGTCCTGCCCGGTCGCCGAAGTACCGGTAGACGATCGGCTTGGTGATGCCGGCTTGGGCGGCGATCTCGTCCATCGAGGCGGTGGGGCCGACACGGCGGATCACGTCGATGGCCGCCTCGAGCAGTTCGAGGCGGCGGGCCATGCGACCGTACAACGTCGTCGGCGCGGCCGGAGCGCTGCTGTTGCTCACCATCCCGCACCGATTCTAACTGTAGGGTGGCCCCGAGTAACCTGGCGCCGCCGGTTAGTCGTACTCTGCGACGGTCCGCCCGAGTGTGCCCGCCGGGTGGGACAGGCCCGGAGCCGTCAACCTCGAGGAGTGCCAGTGCTATGGCCGAGAACGTGCCATTGCCCTATCCGAGCAAGCGGCTGCGGGGCGCCGCCGCGCTGGTGACCGGCGGCGCCTCCGGGCTGGGCGAGGCCACCGTCCGCGCGCTGCTGGAGCGCGATGCCAGGGTGGCGATCGTCGATCGCGACGGCGAGCGCGCCAATGCGCTGGCTGAGACGCTGGGGGAGCGGACACGGGCCTACGTGGCCGACGTCACCGACGAGGACGAGGTGGGGCGGGCGGTGGACGCCGCCCGGTCCGACCTGGGCGAGCTGCGCGCGGCGGTCATGTGCGCGGGAATCGCCTGGGCGCAGCGGACCGTCGGCCGCAGCGGGCCCGCCGACCTGAGCGCCTTCGAGACCGTCGTGCAGGTGAACCTGATCGGGACCTACAACGTGCTCCGCCTGGTGGCGGCGACGATGGGGGCGAACGAGCCCGACGCGAATGGTGAGCGCGGGGTGGTGATCATGACCGCGTCGGTGGCGGCCTTCGATGGCCAGATCGGGCAGACGGCCTATTCGGCCTCAAAGGGCGGGGTGGCGGCGATGACCCTGCCGGCCGCGCGCGACCTGGCCGCGATCGGCGTGCGGGTCTGCACGATCGCGCCGGGCGTCTTCAGCACGCCGATGCTCGGCGCGCTGCCGGAGCAGAGCCGGCGGAGCCTGGAAGCGGCCGTGCCGTTCCCATCCCGTCTTGGCACGCCGCCCGAGTACGCCCTGCTCGCCTGCCAGATCGCCGAGCACCCTTACCTGAACGGCGAAGTGATCCGCCTCGACGGCGCCCTCCGCATGGCCCCGAAGTAGCCATCGGCGGTCCCCCGCCCCGGCGGTGAGTTCGTCCCGGCAGGCCGCCTCCTCACGGTTCCCGTGGCACAGGCGCTCTTGGGGGGCGTGGCCAGTTAGCGGTGGGCTCGTCCCGGCAGGCCGCCTCCCCACGGTTCCCGTGGCACAGGCGCTCTTGGGGGGCCGTGGGGGGAGCGAGCTCCCCCCATATGGATCAGGGACCGCGTAAGCACGAACCATTTCTGAAGCACTTCCGGCACCCAGCACAAGAGCGGCGGCGAGGGGTCGACGCGCCTGGGGCAAATGCCGCGCCAGGCGCGGACCTCGAGCCTCCGGCGCTCCCCCAAACGCCGGCATGTGGCTCTCCTCGCCGCCGCCAGGCCGGTGCCTCCCCCACAAGGCGCCGGCCGCTATGTGTCTGTGTCAAAGGTGGCGCACCCGGCCCCCGGGATCAAGCGGAATCCGTGTCCTTCCGACTGGATTGCCCGCATGGCGGGAACGCAGCCATCGCCAAGCCCGAAAAATGGTTCGTGGAGGAGTCTTCTGACGCCACCGTTGACGCCGCCGTTACATGCATTCCGGTAAACCTCGAGCCAAGGCTTGCGATTCCGCGAGCCCGGAGGCGGGCGATGACCCGAGGGGATGGCCCATGAGCGAGGCGCTTCCGGACCGGGGCTGGGCCCCCGGTTACCTGACCGTTCCATCGGCGGGCGAGGGTCCGGGGGTGGTTGTGCTGCAGGACTGGTGGGGAGTCGACGGTCAGGTGCGCGCCGTGGTCGACCGGCTGGCCGCGGAGGGGTTCGTGGCCTTTGCGCCGGATCTTTATGAAGGGCGCGTGACCGCCGATCCGGACGAGGCGGCGCGCCTCGCGCGGCATCTGGAGTCCGGCGGCCTTCCTCGCGAGCTGCTGGAGGCGGTAGAGGTGGTGCGGGCGCTGCCAGGCGTCGCCCCGGCGCCGGTGGCCGTGGTCGGCCTCGGGCTCGGCGGGGCGCTGGCGCTGTACCTGGCCTCGCTCGAGCCGGAGGTGGGCGCCGTAGTCTGCTACGACGGCCTGCCGCCGCCAAGCGCGCCGTTCGAGTGGGCTGGCGTGCGCGCGGCGGTCCTGGGCCACGCCTGCGAGCGGGAGTTCCAGCGTGCCGGTGAGCTGCAGGCCGACCTGCGCCGCTCCGGTGTTGCGGCGACCTTCTACCTGTACCCGGGCACCCTCCACGGCTTCCCCGACGCAACCCGGCCCGCCTGCCACCACCGGGCCGCGGCCGCCCTCTCCTGGCAGCGCACCGTGCGCTTCCTGGGCGAGCGCTCGACCGCCGTCCCCACGATCGGCCGGCCCATGGGCACAGGATCTCCACCGCCCCGCCCCGAGGGCACCTCCGCCGCCTAGCCGTCTAGCCGTCTAGCTGGCCCCGGCTCCGGGTCCTCGGGTCCGGTTCTCCACGTTTAGGGGAATTGCGCGCCCGACCTTGCCGCGTGGATGGCACGTTGCCTTGCGGGTGGTTGCTCTGGCGTCCGATATGAGCCATCTGAGGAACGCCCCACGAGGCAAACTGCGCCCCGCGCGGCAAGGAGAGGTGCGCTGCGCGCGGCAACTGCACGCCACGCGGCAAGGAGAGATGCGCTGCGCGCGGCAAACAGCACGCCACGCGGCAAGGTCGGGTGCCTCTGGCGCGGCAAGGTGCACCCACGCGGCAAGGTCCGGGGCGTTGACAGGGGAACCTCCCCTCCATGTCACGAACCTTGGGTGCTGTGCGTCTACGAGTGGACGCAACATCGCCAACGGAAGGGATGGACATGAACGCGACCAGCAGGCCACGGTCCGCAGCGGATCGAGGCCGCGGCTACCAGGCCTACGTGCTGGCCACGACGGTGCTGGCGGGAGCCGCGACGGTGGCGGTTGGCCTGTGGGCGCTGGCGGCGCCACGCTCGTTCGCCGACTTCGTCGATTTCCCCTACCACGAGCACTTCCTGCACGACGTCGGCGCGTTCCAGCTCGGCATCGGCACCACGCTGCTGCTCGCCGTAGCGTGGCGCGACGGCCTCGCGCTGGCGCTGGCCGGCTTCCTCGTCGGCAACTCCGTGCACGCTGTCAACCACGCCGTCGACCTGCACCTCGGCGGCCACGGCTGGGATCCGTGGGCGCTGGCCGTGGTGTCGCTGGTGACCTTCGGAGCGCTGGTGGTGCGGCTGCGCGAGCTCGGCTGGGTGGTCGGTGAGGTGACGACCACCGCCGCGGTCCCGGCGCTGGAGCCGTTCGTTCGCCAGAAGACGATCCTGCTGACCAGCTACCGTCGTGATGGCACCGCGGTCAGCGCGCCGGTGAGCATCGTGGTCGAGGGCCGCCGGGCCTTTGTCCGGAGCCCCGCGAAGGGCGGGAAGGTCAAGCGAATCCGCAACAACCCGATGGTGGAGATCGCCCCCTCGACGACGCGTGGCAGGCCCACCGGCCCGGCGATCCGCGCGACCGCCAGGCGGCTCGACGGCGCCGAGTCCAGCCATGCCGGCCGCCTGCTGGACCGTAAATACCCGTTCCTGCAGGCCGTCCTCGTGCGCCTGGCCCATCGCCTCTTCCGTGGCAAGACCGGCGGGACCGCGCACCTCGAGCTGACAGCGGTCGACGGTGGCGAGCTCCGCGACGGTGCGGTGCGGCGCTCACTCGCCGCCAGCTGATCGGGGCCGCGGGGCTACCCCGCGATCGAGACGATCGCGTATTTCTGCACCGCGCCGACATGGCGTGCTGGAGAGCCGCGACACCCCCGGCCCCTTCTTCGCCTCGCTCTGTAGCGCCGCGCTGCTCATCGACTACGTGCTCATCGTGGCGGTCAGCGTCTCCGCGGGCACGGCGGCGCTCGCCTCGGCGGTCGAGGCCATCACGGCCGGTCTCCTCCAGGGATCGCCGCTGCTGCCACAAGGAAGCCACATATTCTGTCCGGTTCTGTCCGGGCGTCAGCCTTCTGTCCGCCGCGGCTCCGTGCTCGTGGCGGTGCTGTCCGTGCCCGTGGTATCGGTGGGATCGTCCTCGAAGCGCAGGATGGTGTAGCGGCGCGGGGCGGTCAGGACAGCGGCAACGCCGAGGACCGCGACCGCGGCCAGGGCGTGGAACACGCGATGGCCGGCGAGGTCGAGCCCCTGGCGGACGTAGTCGGCGACTGCGTCGTGCGACCGTGAGGCAGCGCCACTCAGCGCGTCGCTGGCGGCGTTGACCGACGGGAGCCGCCCGCGCAGCGAGGCGGGCGCCCGCCGGAACCACGCCGCCAAGGTGGAGTTGGCCACGCTGCCGAATACGGCGGCGCCGATCGCGCTGCCCACCATGCGCGTGAACAATGCGGTACCGGTGGCCACGCCACGCCGCTCCCAGCCCACCACTGACTGCACGCCGACCAGCAGCGAAGCCGCCTGCAGGCCGATCCCGGCGCCCATGAGCAGGCTCGCCAGCCCGACCGCCCACAGGGGGGCGCTCCCGGGCAGCAGGCCCAGCAGCAGCGCGGCCAGCACCATCAGCGCCGCGCCGCCGAGCGCTGTGTCGCGGAAGCCGATCCGCAGGTACAGCCTGCCCGCCAGCGCCGCCGTGCCCGACCAGCCCACTGTCATCAGCGCCAGGGTGAAGCCCGCCACCAGCGGGGTGGTGCGGAGCACACCCTGGGCGTAGGTCGGCAGGAAGGTGATCATCCCGATCATCACCAAGCCGATCACCCCGTTGGTCAGGGCGGCGCCGAGCGGGGCGCGGCGCGTGAGCACCCAGCCGGGCACGGTCGGCTCCGGCGCCCGCCGCTCCTGCCAGACGAAACCGGCGAAGGCGAGCAGCGCGGCGGTCAGCACGGCAATGCTCTGCACCGAGCTCCATGCCCAGTGCATGCCGCCCTCGAGCAGCCCGAGGACGAGCAGTCCGATCCCCAGGAAGACCAGCACCGACCCGGCCACGTCGATTCGCTGAGCGCGCCGAGCGACCTGCTCGCGCAGGCGCGTGGCGACCATGAAGAGGGCGACCGCGCCGATCGGCAGGTTCACGTAGAAGATCCAGCGCCAGGTCAGGTACTCAGCGAACAGCCCGCCCAGTGCGGGGCCGATCACGGCGGACACGCCCCACACGCTCGACAGCCATCCCTGGATGCGGGCACGCTCGACCACCGTGTAGAGGTCCCCGACCACGGTCAAGGCCGTCGGCAGGATGGCGCCGGCGCCGAGACCCTGCAGTCCGCGGAAGGCGATCAGCGCCACCATGTTCCATGAGATCCCGCACAGGACGGAGCCGGCCAGGAAGATCAGCACGCCGGCGAGCAGGACCGGCTTGCGGCCGTAGATGTCGGCGAGCTTGCCATAGACCGGGACGGAGGCGGCCTGGGCGAGCAGGTAGACGGAGAACAGCCAGGGGAACAGCGAGAACCCGCCGAGGTCGTTGACGATCGGCGGGACGACCGTGGCCACGATCGCGGAGTCCATGGCGGTGAGCGCGATCACCAGCATGAGGCCAGCGAGGACCTGGCCACGCCCGGAGCGCATCGCCGTCGCCTCGATCCGCTCTCCCAGAGACGCCATGGAACCTCCTTGCTGGGTGTTACCGGATGGCCGAGTACACGGCGGCGCCGAGGCCGATGGCCACGACCGCGAGTCGCAGTGCCCGGTCGGAGAGGCGGCGCGCGATCAGGGCACCGAGCATGCCGCCGAGCACGGTGCTCCCGCCGAGGACGAGGGCCACGCTCCACACCACTGGACCGAGGAAGGCGAACGCGACCGCAGCGACTCCGTTGACGACCGCGACCAGCGAGTTCTTCAGGGCGTTGGTGCGCTGCAGGGAGCCGCCGAGGAACAGGCCGAGCACGCCGATGAGCAGCACCCCGATCGCGGCCCCGAAGTAGCCCCCGTAGATGGAGATGGCCAGCACCGCGAGCAGCAGCGGCCACCGCCTCCACAGCGGGGTCGCCGCCGCCGCCCGTCCGCCGGCTTCGGTCGCGGCCCCGGCTCGGGTCGCGGGGATTGCCCCGGCTCCGGTCGTGAGGATGGCCGTCGGTCCGGTGGTGGGGGTGGGGGTGGGGGTGGCCGTGGGTGCGGTGGTGGGTCCGGGGGTGGCCGTGGGTGCGGTGGTGGGGGTGCTCGCGGCTGTGGGTCCGGGGGTGGCCGTGGGTCCGGCCCGAGCGGTGGCCTGCTGTGCGCCGCGCAGGCGCGGCAGTGACCGAGCCAGCCATGGCTGGACCAGCACCAGCAGCGAGGCGATCCCGATCAACGCCGGTACGGCCGCCTCGAAGGTCGACTCCGGCAGGACCAGCAGCAGCCAGGCGCCGAGCAGGCTCCCGGCTGTGCAGATCGCCGCCAGCAGCACCCAGCGGCGGGCCTGCCCCTCCAGCTCCCGGCGATAGCCGACGGCACCGCCGACCGAGCTCGGCACGACCCCCACCGTGTTGGTCACATTGGCGACCAGCGGCGAGTAACCAAATGCAAGCAGGGCCGGGAACGACAGCAGCGAGCCTCCGCCAGCGACGCTGTTGAGCACACCCGTGATCAGCCCGATCCCGCTGAGCAGCAGCAGCCGGACGGCGCTCACGCCATGCAAACGCTTGCTGACCGAACAACCATTACCGCCAGGGTAACAGGGCTCATAGCCCACGCCCGCCCCGGTTGGCCCGGTTGGCCAGGGGTAGCGACCGCGGGGCTTCATAGGCATCTGAAGTGGTTTTGGTCGTTTGGTCCGCCCGTGGTGGCCCAGTTTGCCGCGTGGACTGCACGTTGCCGCGCAGGTTGTCGGTCAGAGCCCCCAAGCGGACGCCGGAGCAACCATCCGCAAGGCAAGATGCACCCCACGCGGCACCGTGGGGGTGCTACAGGTGCACTCCGCGCGGCAAGGTGCACCCCACGCGGCAAGCTGCGGTGCGCTCTTCGCGGATTCCGCGGCCCGATGCTGGTGGCCCACCACATCTTTGCCGACGTCGACCAGCAGCGGACCGACCGGGCCTGGCAGTCCTGGCTCAACCAGGTGTTCGCCCGGGCCACGGGGAGGTGACCGCGAGAGGGCTAGAAATCCAGCGACTACAACCGACTGCAACGACTGCAACCGACCATCGACCACCAGGAAGCGATCGGAGGGATCGAGATGAGGAAGATCGTCGCGGGATTGTTCATGACACTTGACGGCGTCGCGGAGTCGCCAGAGAAGCGGAGTACTTCGCCCTTTGTGAGCTGGGCAGGCGCAGCGACCAGCGGCACGCTACGGTGCCGGCGATGTCCACACGGTCCTGCCGCTCAGTACGCTCAGTAGTCGGTAGGGCGCAGGGCGACAGTGCCGTCCCCCTGGGGTGCGATTCGCCCGGTGCGGAGGAGCACCGTGGCGACGATGAAGCCGAAGACGAAGCCGCCGACGTGGGCGAAGAACGCCACACCGCCGCCGTGCGCCTCTGCTCCGAACATCCCGAAGTTGGCCTCGATGAGCTGGTAGAGGAACCACGCGCCGAGGAAGAACCACGCGGGGATCCGCACCAGGAAAAAGAACACGAACGTGGTGATGCGCGAGCCGGGGTAGAGCACGAAGTAGGCGCCCAGCACCGCGGCGATGGCGCCGCTCGCACCGAGATTCGGCACCCGCCCATCGGCGGCGCTGCCGAACAGCAGCGTCATCGCCGTCTGCGTCAGCATCGCGAACAGGCCGCCGGCGAAGTAGAAGACGAGATAGGGGAGCGAGCCGAACGAGTCCTCGACGTTCTTGCCGAAGATCGCGAGGAAGAGCATGTTGCCGAGGATGTGGTCCCAGCTGCCGTGCAGGAACATCGCGGTGACCCAGCTGATGCCCCACGGCTCTGGGGAGTGGCACGCGCCGTTGACGGCGCAGGGATAGAACGAGGCGTGCGTAACCGCCGCCTGGAGGTTCGGGAGCTCGTAGAAGAGCCAGACCGCGAAGTTGGCGACGATGAGCGTGATGTTCACGATCGGGAAGCGCCGCGCCCTGATACCGTCGGAAAGTGGAAGCATGCGGACACTCTGGCGCCGCGCCTTGCGGGCGGACATCGGTAAGACTGCTGACCCGCTGCGCCAAGACCGCAGCATCTGAGGAGACCGCGGTGCGCGATCGGTCGCTTGCCGCAACACTGGCCGCATGGGCACTGACGGCACGGGTCACGGTCGTGGACAGTCGTCTCGACGCCCGTCCGGAGAGCCCTCCTCGGGCGGCGTCGCATGGAGGCAGTACGTCAAGTCTGGCGTGCTCCTGCTGGTTGCAGCGGTATCGCTCTACGTGCTGCTGCCGACGCTTCTCTCGGTCTTCGCGTCGTGGCGGTCGCTGTCGCACCTCGACTGGTACTTCGCGATCCTCGCGCTCGTCAGCGAGGCCGCGAGCTACGTGTGCTTGTGGGAGCTCGACCGGATCGCGCTGGGAACGAGCGCCTGGTTCTCGATCGCATGCGCGCAGCTGAGCGGGAACGCCGTCGGCCGGTTCGTACCGGGCGCGCCCACGCCGTTCACAGTGGGAATGCTGCGCAGGGCCGGGGTCGACACCGGCGAGGCGGCAGCGGCGTTCACGGCGTCGACCGGACTTCAGATCGCGACGGCGGCAGCACTGCCGGTCTTCGCGCTGCCGGCGATCGTCTTCGGCGCGCCGGTCAGCCACGGCCTTGCGACCGCGGTCTATCTCGGCGTCGCCGTGCTCTTGTTGCTCGCCGTAGCCGGTACGGCGGCCTTTGCGACCGATGCGCCGCTCGAGCTCGCGGGCCGCGCCATCCAGTGGCTGCTCAACAACACCATTCGGCGGCGTCGCCCCGTGGCCGGCCTCCCGCAAGAACTGCTGGCCGATCGGGACTTCATCCGCACCACGCTCGGCGAGCGCTGGCAGGCCGCCGTGGTCGCGGCGGTGGGGAACACGGGCTTCGACTATCTGGCGTTGCTCTGCGCGCTCAGGGCGGTCGGGGCCGCCCCCCGACCGTCGCTGGTCGTGCTCGCCTACACGGCCGCGGACCTGCTCGCGCTGCTGCCGTTCACGCCCGGTGGCCTCGGCTTTGTCGAGGCGGGCTGGTCGGCACGCTGGCGCTCGCCGGTGTCCCCGGACCTCGCGCGCTGTCCGCGACGCTTCTCTACCGGCTGGTCTCCTACTGGCTGCCCATTCCCGCCGGCGGCGTCGCGTACCTCCTCTTCCGCCGCCGCTACCACTGACGCGATGCGGGTTGCGGGGCCCGCGAGCAGCTGCGCAACGCGTACGAGATGCTCGACGCGATCGGTGCGGAGGGCTTTGCCGAACAGGCCCGCGTCGAGCTGCTCGCGACCGGCGGTCGGGCGCGCAAGCGCACCAGCGACACCCGAAGACGACCTCACCTCGCAGGAGGCGCGGATCGCATGGCTCGCCAGCGAGGGCTTCTCCAACCACGAGATCGCCGCTCAGCTGTTCATCAGCCCGAGCACGGTCGAATACCACCTGCGCATGTGCCACTGTCCAGTGCCGACCGCTGATCCCGGCCTTGGTGGATGGGCTCGTGGCCGAGAGCTACCAGCTGCCGCTCGTCATGAATGCGCGTTCGCAGAGTTGAGATCGGCGAGGCGACCGTCGCTAAGTACTGCCGTATGGAAGTTCGTAGGTGGTCAGCTGCGATAGAGCCTGTCCTGCCGAGACCGGTTCGCCCACACGTTGGCGACGAATAACCCGAAGTCGAAGTGCTCTTCCTCGACAAACGGCGTCGGGTCCCGTCGAGTGGCGGGTCGAGGACAACCAGATATCGGACAACCAGCGGTTCGTGCATCCCTGCGGCGACACGCAACCGTCGCTGGTCAGCGTCCTTCCTCCACTCGATCCCCGTGGCCACGAGCAGGCAGTCGCGCCCCCCAATGCGCAGGTGAAGCGCGTGATCGAACTCGCGCACGCGTCGGTGCAGGGTGCGCAGGCTCATGGCAAGACGGCCCAGCCGCTGATAGAGCCGCGGGATCGTCCACGCCGGCGGCCGCCTTGGGATTGATCACGGGCGTCCCGCTACGTTGGCTCCCCGGCGCGGATCCGCTCACAGAGCGCGGTGGTGGCGGGAGCCGGGTCGACGTCCAGCTCCGCACGGAGCGTCTCGGCGCACACGCGATACTGGCGCAGCGCGAGGTGCGGCTGGCCCTGGCGGTCGTAGCAGCGCATCAGGCGGCGGTGGGCATCCTCGCGGCACGGGTCCCGCTCGATGATGCGGAGGCATAGCGTGGCGCACGGGGCGTAACGCTGCTGGCTGAAGTACAGGTGGCTGAGTCGGTCGAGGACATTGAATCTTGCTCACCTGGCCTCGTGTGCTGAGTGCGCGCTGCCTGACTCGAAAGGACGGAGTGCTTTCGGGGTGATGATGCCGGGAGACCAGGTCCGGGCTGGTCCCCTCGCGTGCCTCACTCACCGCGCCCGGGCGGTGTCCGGTTAAATGCGAGGCGGGCCTTGGTCGAGCCGGCGCAGGATCGGCTCGGCACGCTCCAGGGCATCACCCCAGGGCATCCGCTCGTCCCACCACGTGACCCCGAGGTCGGCCAGCGGGCCGGCCAGGTCACGGCCGGCTGCCGGCCCGGCGGGGCTCATGCCGCCGATGACGATGTCGAACGGCCTGTCCGCGAGCCCGTTCTCCGCCCGGCAGCCGCGCAGGAATGTCACTAGTTCCCGGACCTCGCTCACGTCCGGCGGGCGGGCGGCCTCCATCCCGGCCATGGCCGGGATGGCCCCGTCCCACCGTGCCGCCCGGCGCATCGGCGCCTTGTTCGGCCAGAACCCTCCGACCCAGACCGGCACCCGCGGACGCTGCACCGGGGTCGGCAGGAAGACCACGTCGTCGAGCGTGGTCTGGTTGCCCCGGTAGGTGACCGGCTCACCGGACCAGAGCAGATCGAGCGCGTGCAGGCCCTCGTCCAGGCGCTCGGCGAGCACCCTGGTATCGGTCGTGTCGCCGAAGCTTGCGTACTCGTCGTCCACGGGCGCGCCCAGCCCGGCACCGAGGACCATGCGGCCGCCGGTCAGGCGGTCCAGGGTGGCCACTTCCCTGGCCAGCTTGGCCGGCCGCCGCCTGGCCACGGGCGTGATCGCGGTGCCCAGCCGGATCCGGCGGGTCGCCAGGGCCGCGGCGGCGAGCAGGATCCACGGATCGGCGATCTGCCGGCGCAGGTCCTTGTGCTCGACAACGTGGTCCCATACCAGCAACGCGTCCCATCCGGCCTGCTCCGCCCGGCGGGCCACCTCGGCGAAGACCTCGGGCGCCGCGAATTCCCCGAAGTTCGGAACGTCGATCGAGTACCGCAGGGCGGCATCATGTCACCCGGTACCGACAAACCGGGGATCGTCAAGCACGGCATCTGGCTGCCCCGGGCCGGCGACGCCTCAACACTCTTGGTTCCTGGAGCGGGGTACGGACCGCAACGCCGGCGTGGTGATCGCCGGGCATGCCTTCGTCCACAACGTTCGGCGCGGCCAGCTATGAACTGGCCGCCGACGAGCCTGCGACCCGGCGGTTGGCCGTCGCCTTCGATGAGTTGGCCTTGGCCATCTAATGCCGCGCGGACCTCGCAGCTTCAACACGCCCTGGGCCGGCACAATGCAACAGCGCCCGTTCATCACCCTCATAGGGTGAGATTGCTGGTCGGGGTTGGTGGTGACCGTGAATCCCTCCTCCGACGCCAGCAGCGCGGTGTCACTGGTACGGCCCTGACCCAGAGCTCGTGGCGAGCCTCGCCATGACACGCGCTCCTTCATTCGACGGGCGCTCCGCAGCCTGATCGAGTCCTCATCGCGCCGCCCTGCGGTCGCGGCCGGTCATTCCGCCTACGACGGTCCGGACGCCGTGCGCCCCGCCCGCGACCGCAATCACCCGTCCCGGGTGATGCGCCGTCGCGCCCAACAGGGATCCTCTGGCCAAGCAGAGCTGATGGGGGAATCGAGGTTGGGCCGTGGTACAGGTGTTCACTGCCATCGTGGTGGCGCTGTTGGTCATCTTCGTCATCGTGGTGATCGCCGGACTCGTGCTTCGAGGGCGCCGGAGCCGTCAGGCGCAGGGGGGCGACTGGACCACCCGGGCGCTCGACGCCTGCGCGGCGGCGGACGTGCTGCACGACCGCCTCGAGGCGAGGCTCTCGCTCACTCAGTCCGGCGCCGGGGAGGAGGGCACGCCGCCGGACCGCTGGAGCGACACCGAGCGCAGCATGGACCAGCTCGCGACCAAGCTGCACGCGCTGCGCTTCGCCGCGCCCGACTACACCACGGACCAGGCGACCGAGGAGCTGATCATGGCGCTTTCGGCGCTACGCGCCGCTCTGCAGGTCGAACACGGCGCCCGAGCTGTCTCCAGCGCCCGAGCTGGGGAGCTGGTGAGCACTGCTCAGGCCCGTCTCATGGAGCTCGATGCCGCGATCCGAGCCCTGCGGGCCGCGATCTGAGCAGCGGCTGGCAGACCGGGGCGGCCCGAATCATCCGTATCGGGTGAGGCCCGCTCACCCTTGGCCGCCGATTATGGCCGTGTCGCCGATGCACCATCCCAACCCAAAGGAGTCATGCGATGGTCCCAAGCCAGAGAAGTGATCCGATGGCAGAGCACGGGCCGACGATCGGGCGCGAGTCGACCAGGGGCTGGGGGGTCGGCTTCGTGGTCTTCGCCGGCGTGATGATGATCATGCTCGGCATCTTCCACGCGC
>JBKPDO010000055.1:0-21353 GCA_046727955.1 bacterium
CGGCAGCAGCTTGAAGCAGGTCTCCAGGTCGGAGATCCAGGTGTTGAACAGCAGGTTCGCATACATCGTCACGGCCTTGTTGCCCAGCACGTACCAGAACGAGAAGGCCGTGTGACTGCCGAAGGTGCGCGTGCCGTACACCACCTGAGCATGGCGCTGTTGCATCTGGCTTTCCACAGCGTGCTGAATTCGCGACGGCGGTCCGGCGTCAGATCGCCACGGCGAGTTGTGCATCGAGCGATCGCCCCGTCCGACTGCCTCCATTCCGCCACTCAGGCGCGGCAGATGGCAGGAACGATCGAGCGCGCGCCACGCGGTCGGGGCTGTGGACGGTCACACGGCGTAGCGGGCGCCTGGTCGGAACGCTGGTCGGGGGTATCGACACGCCGTCGTGGCGTGCTGGCTGACCCAGTGACGGGACGGAGGTGAGCGCGTGCCGGGTGGAGAGGTCCATGACGGTTCGGCACAGGTGCATGGCGAGGTCGGTGTCGCCCAGTTGCGGTTGGCGGTGACTGCGGCGGACTACGACCACGCGCTGCGGTTTTACCGCGCACACGATCTCTGTGGTAGGCAAGACCGGTCAGCCGGGACGTCCGAGCGGCCGAGCAGGGCGATCTGGTGCTCCGGCGCAAGGGCCACGGCTTCCAGCTTGGAGTGGACGCCCAGCTTGACCAGGGTGTGGCGTGGCGTGGCATGCGGCGACGGCTCCAGGCCTCACGGGGCCTGAGCGCCCAGGGGTGGCACCTGTCCTCCGAGAGATGATGAAGCCGGGATGGACGTGGCGACAGGGAACGACCTGGGCTCGTCACCGATCACCGCGGCGCTGACGCTCAGCCTCACCGGGCCGTTTGCGCGCCAAGGGACTGAGGCCACCGAGGGCTGCGGCTCTGGGCGGACGGAGCCGGCATTCGGCTGATCCTCGTCGACGACGGCGGCTCGCGGTTGGCCGCGGTCGAGGCCTACGCCCAATGGCTCGACGGCGTGGACCTGCTGATCGGTCCGTACTCGAGCGGGCTGGTGCGGGCCGTGGCTCCGCTGGTCCGCGACAAGGGACGGCTGCTGTGGAACCACGGGGGATCTGCCGACGACCTGGCGGGGCCCGGGGTCGTCGCCCTGCCCGCCCCCGCCTCGTCGTACTTTGACGGCGCGGTGGATGAGGCGGTCGCCCGCGGTGTCGACTGGCTGGTCATCGTGCGAGGCAACGGGCCGTTCGCCCGAGCCGTCGCCGAGGGGGCCACGACCCGTGCGTCCAGACTCGGGCTCGACACGCGGACGATCGGCGCCAGCGCGTTGACCGCGGCGCACGCCGCCGGGGTGGCCCGGCTGGCTCGCCCGAGGAGCGAACGCAGCAGCGGGCGACGGACTGCGGCTTCGCGGCGCATGGGAACGGCGGCAACCTCCTCAACGACGCTGAAGCGAAAGCCGCGGCGATCGAAGCGCAGCTTCACTGACCACGCGGACCCGGACAATCAATACGCCGGCTCCATGTTGACGCGACCATCCGCGCTGCGAGCGAGGACCTGTAGGGTGCGTAAAGGCGTTCATGCAGCTCGCCGGTACTCATGCAGAAGACCGCCGAGTAGGTCACGTCGATGGATCTTGCCTTGCTGGTCCTCGCCAACCACGGTCAGCCCGGCAGGCGGATCTGGCGCCTGCAGTGCAAGCGCCCGATGTGGCCGGTGCCGGTTGTAGTGCTCGATGTAGACCCCAGGGACCTGCTCGAGGTGGCGGCGCCCGACGATCAGCAGCCAGTCCAGGCACTCGGCGCGGACGGTGCGGACCCAGCGCTCCGCGTAGGCGTTTGCCCTGGGCGCCCGCACCGGCGTGACCAGCACCTCGGCGCCTTCGGAGCCGAACACATCGTCGAACCCACGGCAGAACTTCGCGTCGCGGTCGCGCACGACGAAGCGCACCCGCCGCCCTGGTTCTCCCAGGACCAGCAGCAGGTTGCGAGCCTGCTGGGTGACCCAGCCGCCGTTGGGATTGGCGGTCACCCCGGCCAGGTGGACCCGCCTGGTGTCCAGTTCGATAACGAACAGCACGTACGGCCGTGGCAGCCACACCGTGTCGATGGTGAAGAAGTCGCACGCCACGATCCCGGCGGCCTGCTGGCGCAGGAACGCCGGCCAGGAGCTGGTGGCCCGCCTGGGTGCCGGGTCGAGCCCGTGACGGCGAGGGGTCGAACGGATCGCGGTGGCTGAGGCGTGCATGCCAAGGCGCTGGAGTTCTCCCCTGATGCGCTGGTAGCCCACCGGGGGTTCTCCCTGGCCAGGCGGACGATCAGTTGTTGGACCTCCTGGTCCAGCGGCGGCCGGCCGATCTGGCGGTGCGGGTAGGTCCACGCGCCGGCGACCAGCCGCCGGTGCCAGCGCAGCAGGGTGTCGGGCTTGACGAAGAAGCATGACCAGCGGGACCGGGGCAGCACGCGGCTGACCGCGGCGAGCAGCGCCCGATCAGCCGGCTCCAGCCTGGGACGTGGGGTTTGGCGTCCGAGGACGGCAAGTTGGTGGCGTAGGACCAGGATCTCCAGGTCCTTGGCGGCGTCGCCGCGAACGAGCAGCACGAGCACTTGAATCGAGCGGCACGGCGTGAGGTAGGCGAGTTTCGACAGCACCAAGGGACCTTTGCGGTGGGGAGCGGAAGCGTCACAGTACCGAGCCCGCAGTTCGGCGCAAACCGGCAGCTCACCGCCGCCACATACGAGTTTGCGCACCCAACAAGTCCAGCAGGCATGGTCGCTGGCGTGGGTCGCCAGCGAGCTGGGCACCGACCCGAAGACCATCCGAGAGCGGCTGGGCCACCATGGGCTGCGCCGAACCCGCCAGACTCCGCGCAGCGGGATGGAAGCCGTCGGACCGCCGCACACAACCGGACGCGGGGGCAGGCGCGGCGGGCGGCCCGGCTGGCAGCGCTGGGGTTTGCGGATCTGCAGGGATACCTGCGGGTGCGGCGCCTGGAGCAAGGCTGGCCGATCCGGCGCATCCGGGCCGAGCTGGGGGTGGACCGCGCCTGGCTCCGGCGGCAGATGACCGAACTTGGCATCCCGTGACTGCGGTGCGAACACGATGCTGGCGTCTGAGGTGTAAGAAGCGAGTTCGCGCCAGCAGTTCTTACACCACGCCGCGAGACGTCACCCGCACCGTCGCCTGGATCTCCAACACCGCCGTACCGTCCGCGACTACGAACGGTTCCCCGACCACCACCAGGCCATGGTCACCTGGGCGATGATCACCATCATGAGCCGCCGTCTTGCACACCAGCACCATCCGGGAGTCTGACCGCGCCGGTCGGTCCCGCAGCGCGGGTGATCCCTCAGATGGTGATGACCACCTTGCCGCGCGGGTGGCCCCTTTCCAGATACCGCAGCGCCTCGGGCGTCTCGACCAGTGGGTAGGTTCTGTCGATGACGGGAGTGAGCTTGTCGGCCTCGATCAGCTCGCCCACGGTCTGCAGGTCCTCCTGATTCACCTTCGCGTTCAGCCCGCGCAGCTTCTGACCCACAAACAGCGACAACAGGGGCGCCCGGAGGACCCCGCGGAAGAAGCCCCCGGTCCATGGCCCACCGCCGTCGCCTCCGACGATCACCAGGGTCCCCCTGCGGGTGAGGGCGCGGCGAAGTTGTGACACTGGTCGGCGGCCCGCCGTATCGACGATCACGTCCCAGCGTCGCTGGCCGTCGGTGAAGTCCTCGCGCGTGTAGTCGACCACGTGGTCGGCGCCGATCGACCGGACCAGGTCCATCTTCGTCGTGCTGCACACGCCGGTGACCTCCGCGCCGAACGCCCTGGCGAGCTGCACCGCCAGCGAGCCCACCCCGCCGGCCGCCCCGATGATCAGCACCTTGTGTCCCGGCCGCACCCCTGCTTTGTCGCGGAGGGCCTGGAGGGCGGTGACACCGGAGATGGGAACGGCTGCGGCCTGCGCGATGGTGAGTCTGGCCGGCTTGGGGACCAGCTTGTCCGGACGGGCGGTGGCGAGCTCCGCGAAGGAGCCCTCGACGATGCCCATCACCTGGTCGCCGGGCTGGAACCCGGTGACTGCCGAACCGACCGCCTCGACACGCCCCGCGAGGTCCCAGCCCCGGACGCCGACCTTCGGTTTGCGGAACCCGACCATGAGGCGCGCGAAGTACGGCCGTCCCGTCATCAGGTGCCAGACGTCCGGGCCGCAACCGGCCGCGTGCACCCCGACGAGCACGTCGTTGTCCCCGACCACGGGCGCCGCGATGTCCCTGAGCGCCAAGACATCGGCCGAGCCGTAGCGGTCCTGGACGATCGCTTTCATCGTGCCGCTCCTTGGAGCGCCGGCGCCATCTCCGGGATGGACGGGTCGGGTGAGCAAGCCGGCACGCTCTGCGCCATCAGGGACATGATGAACGATACCGTGTCGTGATCACCGCCGGGACCTCGCACGGGGATCGGACCGCGCAATCGGCCCCTGGGCACCTGTTTCCTGACCATGCCTTGGCTTTGATCGGCTGGACCGCTCGGGGCTACTGCCAAGACCAGCCGAGACGCAGAGACATTCGGCGCAAGATTGCCAGGTGGGTCGCGGTTCGAATCCCCGTGGGATGCCAGAAGTCGATCGGCTCGGCATGGCTGGAATTTGGCCGCAGGTATGGATGCGCGGTCGCGTGCTACCGTCCCGATGAGATGCTGGTGGGCTGGCGCTCGTCTACCTGGCGCTGCGACGGTCTTGGCCGGTGGGGCGCTGGGTGCGGGTCCCGGCCGCGACGCAGCTACTCCTCGATGGCCCCGCCGATGCGCCGAAGATGGCGCCGGAAGGTGTAGGACGGATCGGCGGCGCGCCGCGCCAGGTAGTCGTCGAAGGCCGTCTGCTGGCGCAGCGTCGAAGGCCGTCTGCTGGCGCAGCGTCGAAGGCCGTCTGCTGGCGCAGCGTCGCACCCGCCCGGATCCTGCGGGCCTGTTCGCGCTCGGTTTGCCAGATCTGGTGCGCCGTCTCAAGCACCCCCTCGGCACGCTCGGCGGCCACGAACAACACGCCGTCGCCGTCGCCAAAGACAAGGTCGTCGCTGCTGACCAGGTGCGGCCCGAACCGCGCGGTGGCCAGCGCCTCGGCCTCCCGCTCGTCCAGCCGCACCGGCCCGGGCGGGTAGCTGCCGTAGCTGAACACCGGCAGGCCGATCGCCACAAGCTCCGGCGTGTCGCGGTGCAGCCCCCACACCACAGGCCCGCCAACCCCGCCGCCTCGGCCTCCAGGACCGCCAAGTCGCCGACACATGCCTCGTCGGACCGCCCGCCGTTGTCGATGACCAGCACGTCACCGGGTTCGGCCCGGCTGACCGCCTCCAGGAACACGTCGACGCTGCCGTAGTGGCGCGCCGGCAACGCGCGTCCCGCGATCCGGTGGCCGGGGACGACCGCGCCGATGCCGGGCGGCGCGGCGCGCAGCGGCACGTCGCTGCGGACGCAGGCATCGGCCAGCAGCGGCGTGGAGAGGTCGGCGAAAGCCTTCAGCATGGCGTTCTCCCCGGCTGGGTCTCGTCACTGTCGGCGGCGCACGGCTGCAGCTGGCGGGCCGCGATCCTACCCCAGCCCAACACACCAGCGGTGCCAGTCCCGGCCTGGGTGAACCCCAGCGTCGCCGGCGTGCGTCAGCGGAGCGGACGCCGGAGCCGGTGACGAGGGGTTGCGCAAGCCGGGAGTGCAGAGCCTGGGCGACGGCTGCCAGGCACGCCTGGAGGGCCGAGCAAGAACGGCTGGTCAGCCACGGTGAGGAAATCGGAGTGCGCAGCTCGGCAATGTGACCGCTCGGCCTCCGCGCCGCTCAAGTAGCAGGGAGCAGCACGATCAGCGCTGGCGCTGAGCCAGCGCCAGCTCCGTGGCCTGTGGGAGCCTGGATCCGGGGCGTCGAAGGATGTGGAAGCGGCCCGGCCGCCGGGGCCGGCGCCGGCGAGGCTCACAAGGAGCGTGCGGGGATGACCGGGAGCAGAGACGATTTCCTGTCCACGGCCCGCTCGGCCGCGGACCTGCTGCGCGAGCCGGCGGTCGCCGTCGCCTGGAGCAGCCCGAGCGCGTTGCCGAAGTTCCGCGTGGGCGGTCTCGCCGGCCACCTGGCCTACCAGATCCTGGCCGTCCCGCCGGCCCTGACCGGGCCGGCGCCCAAGGAGCAGACCATCTCCCTGCTGGAGCACTACGGCCGGGTGCAGTAGATCGGCGCCGGTCTCGACGACGGCATCAACGTCCGCATCCGCCACGGCGGCGAGGAGGCCGCTGCCGAGGGACCGGTGGCGTTGGCGGCGCGCGTCGATGCCGCCGTCAAGCATCTGACCGACCACCTGGCGTCGGCGGCGGACCGACCGGTGCGCATCCCGTTGTGGGGGCCGTGGTCGTTGCTGCTCGACTACCTGCTGACCACCCGGATGATGGAACTTGCGGTGCACTCCGACGACCTGGCGGTCAGCGTGGGAGTCGCCACGCCGGCGCTGCCGCAGAGCGCCCGTCGACACGGTGATCGACTTGCTGTCCCGCCTGGCCGTGCGCCGCCACGGCCAGACCGCCGTCCTGCGGGCCCTCAGCCGCGCTGAACGCGCCCCAGCCACCATCGCCGCCTTCTGAGCTCCCCACGCGGCCTCCCATCGCATCGGCCCCGCCCGGCGGCTTCACCGTCATCGACGTCCAGCAGCGCCGCCTGCACGACCGCGCCAACAGTCTGGGTTCCCCGACCTCGGCGGCCACCTGGTGGCGCGCTGCCAGGATGACGCCAGCCTGGCCCAGCTCGTCGACGAGCTTGGCGCCACGGTCCATGCGATCCGCCGCCTCATTGACAAGGCCAGCATCCACCGCTTCCCCCACCAGCCTGCAGCGCCAGTCAGCGCCGCCGCGGCACCGACCAGCACCTCACCATTCGGGCCACCCGGGCTCGGCTTCGCCAGCCTGCAGGCCTATCTGGTCTGGTTGCCCGCGTGACTTGGCAGTCGTGGCCGCTCACCCAGGTCGCCAGCGAGCCGGGCATCGACCGCAACACCGTCAGCGACCGGCTGGACTGCTATGGGCTGCGCCGCACCAGGCAGACGCACGCTGATGGGCGACACTCGCCGGGTTGCTGACCGATCACCGGCATACAACCGCATTGCGCCTGTAGAGAGCGCATCGAGGCGAGCAGCTTCATGCACCACGCGACGGGACGCGGCCCGCCGGGCACGCGTTCATCCAGAACCTTCGGCGTGGCCACGACGAGCTGGCGATTGACAAGCCAGCACGCCGGCGGGTGGCCGTGGCACTCAGCGAGCTGGCCTCGGCTATCTGACCCACGGCCGAGATCGAGGGTTCGGCACGCCGTGGGCCGACACAACGCAACACAGCGCAACACAGCCTCGGGAAGTGCTGGCGGTCGCAGCCATGTCGGGGGCGCGGCCTAGACTGACGCGCATGGACGTCATCCTGATCCCCGGTTTCCGGCTCGACGCGAGCTCGTGGAGCGCTGCTGGAGCGCGCGAACGCGGCCCACGACGTGCTCGCCGACCAGTACCCCTACACGGCGGGCAGCACCACGCTGCTGGCGCTGCTGCCCGGCTGGGCGCTCGCCGGTGGGCTGGCCGCCCTGCGCTCCCGCCTCGCCGACTCGGCGGCCCGAGGGCGCATCGCGGCCGACCTGACCCGCCGCGAGCGGGGCGAGCTCCGCGCGGGCGAGGAGGAGCTCGACCCGGCCAGCGTGGTGATCGCCGACGTCCCGCCGGGCCCGCTGGCGCGCTACCGCGGCCGCAGCCTCGCCGACAGCGCCCGCGCCGAGGGCATCGGCGCGAGCCAGGTCGTGCTGCGGTTGGTGGAGGGCGCGCCGGGCGGCGTGCCGATTGTCTGGCACGGCATGGACGAGGCCGACGTCCGCACCGTGCTGGCCCACCGCTGGTGGCGGTCGCCAGCGACGGCTGGACGGTTGACCCTGGCCTGGGCGGCGTGCCGCACCCGCGCAGCTACGGCACGTTCGTGCGGGTGCTCGGCCGCTACGTGCGCGAGCAGCGGGTGCTGTCGCTGGAGGCGGCTGTGCGGAAGATGACCAGCATGCCAGCCTGGCGCCTGGGTCTGGCCGACCGCGGCACGATTGCTCCCGGCATGGCCGCCGACCTGGTCGTCTTCGACCCTGACCGGGTGCTTGACCGGGCCACCTACGCCCAGCCCCACGCCTTCTGCGACGGCGTCAGCCACGTCGCCGTCAACGGCCACCTGGCCATCGACGACGGCCAGGACACCAGCGTCGCCCCGGCCGGGTCCTCCGCCACCCTCCTCGCCGGCCCGGCGCCACTTGACAACCTGAAACGCCATCAGCGGTCTCCGGTCAGGTCAGGTGGTCGTGGAGGCGCGCCGTTGGTGAGCATGACGTGGCGGGCAGCCTGGTTGACATGAACAGCTCCTACACCACATGCCGGGACGCGACCCTCGGGAATCGAGTGCGACCATGGCCAGCTGAAGGCACGGCTTGAACCGATGCGTGGGCGCAAGCAGGACCGCAGCGGCAAGGTGATCATCGCCGGGGCAGGCGCTCGTTCAGAATCGTCGGCGCAGGCATTACGAGCTGGCCGCTGAGGAGCCGGCGACCCGGCGGCTGGCCATCGCGTTCGACGGGCTCGCCGTGGCGATCTGATCCCCGGTCGAGGTCGGGCCTTCAGCACGCCGCGGACTGACCACCGCGACAGTGCCGCCGCGCGTCACAACGACAACATCTTGTCGATCCCGGGTCCCCAGGCCCGCTAGCCTGCGTGCCGCAGCCCCGCGGCCTTTGCGGCCGTCGCCGGCGACTCCCAGAACTGGGTCGGCGCGTCGATTGCGCACTTGACCAGTACCGTCTTGCCGTTCACGGGTGCGACATGCCCGGTTGAGGTCCAGGTGAACACGCGGACGAGGATCCCGTGGGACTGCAGCACGGTGATGACGCTGAGCGGGCCGTACGGACCGCCAAGCGGGGACCGTCCCGAGCAGAGCGCGTTGTGCAGGCTGTCGTCCGAGCCGCCGAGCACGTTGATGCCGGCGTACCCGCTGGCCGGGATGACGGTGAATGTGTAGATCCGCGTCTCCTCAGTCGGCGTCGGCGTCTGGCTCCCTGCCGGGGCAACGCTGACGAGCCCAGCGAGCAGCCCCACCAGCATCAGCAGTAACGCTGGTAATGGCGAGGTACTTGCCTGGAAATGTCGGCGTCTCAGCGCCCGGGGTGCTCCTGACCGTCCGGGCGGTCGCCGATCACGACTTCGCTCATCGTCCCGCCTCCGTCCTCACCGCTTCATCGGGGCCACCAGCGATGCTCGCACCGCGGCTGTGGCATTGGTTGAGGCGAAGGTCCCGCCCAGCGCGGGACAACTTCCTCTCCCCCCTTTCAGCGGGCGAAGGAGGATCACGCGGCCACGTCGACCTCCGCGCGGAGCCCCTGGGGTGCACAAATTCGGTCTCACGCTGCCGCAGCCCCGTATTCGTAGAGGAGTCCGCCGCGCACGTCGCACCGTCGGACGGATCGGACCGACAAGGCGGGTGCCCGCCCCTGTGCGAGCTCAGGCGCTCTTGTTGTCCAGGTACTGGAGTAGCTCGTGAGCGGCGAGCTCGATCTCCTTGTGACGCCACTCGGCCGCCCGGTAGTGACAGGCGATGATGCCCGTCCGGTGGATCCGACGAAGGTCGCCGTAGACGAACGCGTAGCGTGCCTTGGTCTGGTCCGCTGCTCCGTCCGTCAGCCCGAGGTGCCACTCGGCGTACTCATCCCACGAATGTGACTTGAGGAACTTGTTCTGGGCGTCGGCGCGTGGCTGAACCTCGCCCCAGTCGCTGTCGAGGACGTACTGGCGCGCGTCGATCAGCCGCTTCGCATGGGCGACGGCGCGCTCATTGAGGGTGTACGAGGCCATCCCCGGCAGTATAAGACCGGACGTCCGAATCGAGCAGACGCCTGGAGTTGACCCGGTTTGGTTTGGTGGACACCCAAGATGAGGGCCTGCCCTCGAGATGGGAGTCCGATGCCACGACCACGCCGGTTCTTGCCGCCGGCCAGCCGAGCGCCGCGCTCGGGTCGACCCGAAACCGCGGGTAGTCCGGGTCGGGTGGCGGGGAGGTCACCACCACCTGCCCTACGACCCGGGCGGCCGCGGCTCCGCAGGGCGAGGCCACGGCCGCGCCGCGCCCTTGGTTGGGCGGTCAGGGCTACTTGAGCTCGATACGGAAGGCCCCGTAGACGTGGCCGTCGATGTTCTCCACCGAATGCGGCCCTTCGGGATCAAGCCAGCCGACCCGCGGGCCGGGCGCAGCGGGTGACGGCTGCTCGGGTGAGGTGAACGTCAGGCTATCGCCGGTGTAGTAGCGGATCCGCGCCGGCCGGTGGACCACCATGACGCTCGGCCAGCGGTGGGTGTGCGCTGGCTCCCGCTCGCCGGGGGCGATGGTCACCTCCAGCACCCGGGTGGTCTCGTTCTCGAGCACCACGCGGTGGGAGCCGGGCGCGGCCACGACCGCGTCGAGCGAGTCGGGCCACGGCCAGCCGCCCGGCTCCTTGGCTGTGCCCTCCATCCGCACGACCCCCTCCCGCAGGTTGGATTCCCGGGCCGAGGCAGATCGCAGTCCCCACAGGCAGGCTGCAGACGATTCCGCGCCACAGCGTACAGGCCGCGCGAACCCCGCACGCTCGCCCACGTCACGACGATCGCCGGGTTCATCGCTGAGGACCGACCGCCCTGCGCCAGGCCAGTGCCGTGCTCTCGTTCGACTTCGACGGGAAGCCCTGCCCGACACCCCAGCCCGTAGGGTAGGTAGATGCGTTCACGCAGCTCAGGGTGGCCAAAGAGAAGAGACCCGAGCTGGCCGCGGGCGTTGCCCATGCGCGTGGGCTCCCCCCATCCCCGAGTGCGCCGGGACCACTGCTGCCCTGATAGGAGCAGATCTCCCGGAGTGGTGGGGCTCCCGGCACGACCAAAGCATGGGTAACTCTGCGACCAGCAGAAACACAACGTCAGCTGGTCATCCAGGGCGGGTTCCTGGTCGACGACGGCCGCACCAGACGACTGGAGCAGCACGCCCGTCAGCTCGGGTTCCGCGACTTGCGCAGCTACCTGCAGAGCCGCTGCGACACCGGGCACAACGTCCCCCGGCTCGCCCAGGAACTCGGCGAGTCCGAGTGGACCATCACCAAGACGCTGGCCACGCTGGGAGTCGTGCTGCCCCCACGGCCTGAGCGGCTGGCACTGCAGCGACGCCGCTATGCCGAGGAGCGTATCGCCACGCGGGTTCGCGAGCTCTGGGTCGGCCCGCAGACCAACCCCGGCTCAACCGCTTGTAGCCGTCGTCAACTTCCCCATGGTCGCCACCGGCGCCCCGCCGCTCCGGGGAGATCCGCCGTCATCAGGGCATCAGTGGTCCCGGCGCACTGGGGGGCGGGGGAGCCCGTGCGCATGGGCAACGCCGGACAGAAGGACATCGGCCGGGTCGAAGCCGGTCCTGGCCTCGACGTCGTGATGCGGCCGGCCGCAACGAGCCTCAAGGTGGTCGTGGAGCCAGGCGGTCGTCACGGGTGGGCGGTGCCTGGATACGATCGGCTCGGTGTCTCCCGTAGGAATACCCGCGAGCTGCGTGAACGCATTTACGCACCCCACGGGATCGTCCGTTCCGGTGACATGATCTCCGCTTACCACGGGGCGTCCTGCGCGACAATGCCGAGCGTCTCTTCGGTTGGATCAAGCGGGGCCTGAGGCCACCGGCCGCCTCGGAGGTTCGACGGCTCCGAGACGGCCGGGTGGCGGGGCCGAGCTCATGGCCAAGGCACGTGGTTGCTAGCCCGATTCGTGCGCCCGTTCAAGGGTCAGAAGGCGGTAGGTCGGGGCGCCCCGGGGCGAGCCGGCCGTGCGTGGCCGCGGACGACCTGCTTCCCGGCGCGGATGCCGCCTCCATTCACCCGCACATTGGCCGTGTACATGTCCTCGTGGAGCAGGCCGCCCGCGGGCGCGCCCGCCACCGCAAAGAACGGAAATGCCCGGGGCGTGCCGGGCACGATCGAGGTCGAGATGTAGTCACCGGCCATGTACCCCGATGCCGTCAGCGCCAGCCAGGTGACGTTCATCGGACCGGCGAGGTGGACGGGCCTGCTCCAGCTGCGGCCTGCGTTGATGGATGACACGTAGCCGACGTGCAGCTGGCAGCTGTCCACCGTGCAGTTGGTCTGCGGATAGTAATAGTAGGCAAGCGCCAGGTGAGCGTGGCGCCCACTGGTGGTCGGGTCCACGCCGAGCCCAGGCGTGAAGTGGTCGACCATGGCGCCGACGGGGTCGATCGGCACCCGCGTCGGCGCGGTCCACCCGATGCCGTCCGCCGAGGTGCTCATCACCAGGTCGTTGGCGTTGCAGCTGGGCTCGAACCGGCAGTCACTCCACACCACGTACACCCGTCCCGACCTGTCGATCTCGGCCGTCGGGAGTGCTCCGCCGTTGCGGATGTTGGCGGCCGAGTCGTGGGAGTCGACGGTGGCGATGAGCCGGGCGGCGCTCCAGCTGGCGCCTCCGTCGGTCGACCGGAACGCCGAGATGGTGGCCTGGCCGGTGAACGCCTCGATGGGCACGATCACCGTGCCGTCCGGCTGCACCACCGGTTGACCGCCCACGCCGATCAGGTGGTCGGCGGTGGGCCGCAGGGGACCCCACCTCTGGCCACCGTCTGTGGACGTGGTCATGAACACGATCGAGCCCTGGGTCGGATCCTCCAGCTCGGTGTAGCAGTTGCCGTAGAACGGGCTGCGCGGCGAGTTGTCGCAGACGGTCCAGTTCTTGTCGAGGAACTCGTTTTGGGCGGCGATCGTGACCGGGGCGCTCCAGTCCGTGCCATTCCTGGAGCGGCTTACCAGCAGGTCCACCACGGAGTTGGAGGTGATGCTGGGAGCGGCCAGGAACGAGATGAGCCAGGTGTGGTCGCGGGCATCGTAGGCGACCGACGGGTCGCTGGTTCGGGCATAGGTCCCCGGCGGGGAGGCGCTGATGGTCGTTGCCGGCAGGAAGCCGTGCTGCCAGGCCCTGCCGCCGTCGTGGGACGTCGCCCAGCCGATGTTGGCGGCGGCGCCGATGAAGACGCGCCCCACCTGAAAGGCCGACACGATGGTCGACCCGGACGCGAACGAGTCCGGCTCGACCTCCGTTTGGTGCGCCGAGAACGAGTTCGTGTACGGGTCGGTGCTTAGCCGGGTCAGCGACGGTCCGGCGGCGGCCGCAGGCCCGGCGACGGTGCCGACGAGCGTGGACACAAGCAGGCCGCCGCCAACCGCGACGGTCAGCCTGGTCCGAACGCTGCGTACCGGGGCGCCCAATCGCCAGTGCATCATCCACATGCTGCGCTCCCTTGCGGCTACGGCGAGATAGGGGTGCCAGGAGGCTGCAGGCAACCCGGCGGAGCACGAGCGGCGACGGCCGGCGACACGGCTGGCTCAGGGCACCATCCGGGGCCCCAGTTGTCAAGTCAGCGCGTCGCGCGCCTCACGCCCAGCTGTCCGGGGCTTGACACGGAGCAGGCCCGCCCCTGAGCTTCCCCCGCTTTCTCGGAGGCTTTCGAACCTGGTCCACTGGGACCTTGGACAAGGAGGAAGCCTTCGATGGCAGCACCACGCAAGTACCAGCACGCCGAGCGTGGTGCGGACCCGCTGGGGTCTGGTGCGCAGGGGCTTGTCCATGGCGGCGGCCTCCCTGACCGATTCTCGCACTTCCTGCATCGCGGTTGGGGGGTGCGGTGAGCACCGCCACCACGATCGAGTGGACCAAGACCACGTGGAATCCGACGACCGGCTGCGACCGGATCTCGCCCGGGTGCGACCACTGCTATGCGCTGACGCTGGTCAAGCGGCTGAAGGCGATGGGCCAGCCGAAGTATCAGACCGACGGCGACTCAAGGACGTCGGGGCCAGGGTTCGGCGTCGCGGTCCATCCCGAGGTGCTGACCGAGCCGCTGTGCTGGCGCAAGCCCAGGAAGTGCTTTGTCGACAGCATGGCCGACACTTCTGTCGGGGTCGGGACCTCAATGCCTGCCTATCCGGAGGCATCGCTGCAGCTCGAGGATGCTGATGATCGTGCCTGCAGTGCCCACCAGGTATCGTGCACAAGCTCGCTGTCGCCGTCGACCGCGGGCTCAGTGCAGCCGGGCCGGGTCGACGCGGAACAGCCCAGCTGGCGCGGCCACCCACACCGCATCCCGGCCGGCCGCAAGGTCGCTGATCTCGTCGAGCTGGCCTTGCTCATCGAGGAACTCGTCGGGCTGGCCCAGCTCGCCCAGCGGAACCTCGCGCCTGGCCTGGTCGTTCAGGGGCACCAGGGTGGTGCTGCTGGTCGTCCACACGGCGCCGTCGGCCGTCACCAGCGCTGGCCCGCCAGTGAAGGCGCGGCCCTGGAGCTGGTTGCGCCGCGGGTCAATGCGCAGCACCTCGGCGTTGGCCGGGTTACTCACCCACACCGTGTCCCGGCCGACCAGCACGTCCCCTGCCTCGCCGGCTGGCCCTTCGCGCGGCAGGCCCCCAGCCCGCCCGGGACCCTGATGGTCGCCACCACCCGGCCGCTGGTCGGGTCGAGCCGCCAGATCGGCCCGCCCCGGCCGGTCACCCACACGCCGCTGGGCCCGGCCCCGACCTCGCCGGGCAGCCCCGCCAGCCCGATGGTGGCCACCACCCGGCCGCTGGCCGGGTCGATGCGTGCCAGCCGACCCCGGGATCGGGGACCAATCGGGCCGGCGGGCCCGCAGCAGCCCACCCACACGCCGGTGGCGGTCACCGCCAGGCCCGAGGGGACCGGCAGGCGGACCCTGCGGGTCACCCGGTTGGTGTGCGGGTCGATCCGCACCAGCCCCTCGCTCGTCAAGGCCCACACCGCCCCGGCCCCGACCGCCAGTTCGCCGACCCCGCAGCCCGGTCCGCGCCGGGGGATGCCGGCCACCGTGGCCACCACGCGGTTGCGGTGGGGGTCCACCCGGGACAGCGCGCAGCCGTGGGCGGCCCAGACCGCCTGCGGGCTGGCGGCGACCGCGCCGACCTGGTCGCCGCCAAAGGTGATCCGAGCCACCACTGGCGGCAGCGTGGTCGGCGTCGGCGGTGGCGTGACCAGCACCGGGATGCTGGTGCTGGCGTGTGGGCCGCGGGAGGATCGCAGGCCGGGGCCGGTCAGCCGGCCGACGATCGCCAAGGCGGCAAGGACCGTCGTCACGCTGAGGGTGACGATGAGCAGGCCGCGCGACGGCTTGGTCATCTCGAAGCTCCCATCGAAGCTCCCACTGCATTCTCGCAGCTTCCGTCCGGCCCGGACGAGCGGGGAGCGCAGCGGCGCAAGCAGCCGCAATGTCCCTGCACGACGCGGACACCTTCTCGGTCGGTTCGGCCGCTCGGACTGATCGCCGCCAGGTGGGGTCTTGGCCGGAGCTCATGGCGGTGCCAGGAGCCACCCGAGGGCCGGGGGCAGCTGCTGCTCCCACCACAGCTGGTCGTGGCCACCAACCCACTCGTGGAGCAACAGTCCAGCCCGGCGCGCCGCAGACGCTCGGCCCACTGCCGGGTCACCCGTGGTTTGTGTCTGACTTCGTGTTAGAGATCTGGCTTGGGATCAGCCAACATCTGCTTGGGTCGCTGACCCGAGGAGGGAGAGCTGATCATCCCCAAGGGTGCTTGACGCGCTGCACCGGCGCGATGCCGAGGCGGCCCTGCCTTGGCTCCTGCTCAGCGTGCGAGCGTCGTGGCCAACCGTGGTGGTGCCGGCAGTTGACACCATTCGACATTCGACCGCGGGGCAGGCATCGAGCCGCCGGAGCCAGACCTACCTATAACGACTTGGTGCGCGATTGAGGCTGGGCGTGGCGGCTTGGCGGGCCCGGCCGGTGGAAGGAACGCGGTTCCGCCATTACTCATTTCGCTGAGCCGACTGGGTCAGTGCTTCCGCGAGTCTGCTCACCGCGGCACGGAGCTCTGGAGGACGGCGCACGGTGAACGGCCAGCCGAGCCGAGCGATCTCGCGGGCGGCGGCGTCGAGGTCGTTGGTCTGCGCGCGCAGCAGCACGCCTCCCTCGACCTGCGCGGGCTCGCCGATCGTGCGGGGGATGCGCCGTCGCGCCTCCCCGAGCGTCGTCTGGAAGACCACCTCGATCTCGGTCCCCCACGGGGCTCCGGCGATCGATCGGGCGACGTGGTCAGCGGCATCGAAGCCGTCGGGCACGGCCACCGGATCGGGACGGGTCTCCGCCTCCGACACGCGATCGACGCGGAACGTGCGGACCTCCCCCGTGCGGTCGTCGTGCGCCGCCAGGTACCAGCGCCCCGAATGGAACACCAGGCCGTATGGGGCGACGACGCGGTCGCGTTCGGCTCCACCCGGCGTGGCGTACCGGATCCGAGCTCGCCGCCTGGTTCTGATAGCGTGCGCGAGGGTGAGCGCCACCTGCGTGGCGGGCGGGGTCGCTCGGGACGAGGCCCAGATCGTCGTCAGGCTCTCCTGGAGGGCCGCGACCCGGTCTCGAAGGTCGGTGGGCAGCACGCGCAGGATCTTCGCCAGCGCCTCATCCAGGCCCGACCCCTGGGTCGCGATGCCCGTGTGACGGGCAGCGACGAGGCCGAGCACAACCGCCGCCGCCTCGTCGTCGGTCAGCATCAGCGGCGGCAGCTTGTAGCCCGGTCGCAGGCGGTACCCGCCATAGGGGCCCCGTTCGGCCTCGACTGGGATCCCGAGTTCCTCGAGCTTGACCGCGTACCGGCGGACCGTGCGCGGATCGACCTCCAGCCGCTCCGCGAGCTCTGGTCCGCTCACTCGGCCCCGAGCCTGCAGGACCTCGAGCATCGCGAGGAGTCGCGTCGCAGGGCGCGACGCTCCCGACATCGCCAGTGACCTCCTCTCATGTGTCGCAGAGTCTACCGCGAGATGAGGACTAAAACCGTCCGGATCTACCACTACAGTGCGTGGCGACCGCCGCGACCGGCGCGGCGACCCAGCAAGGAGACGTCGCCATGACGGACACGAAGCGCTCAGGTGAGGAGGTCCGTCCGTTCCGGATCGAGGTGCCCGAGGCCGACCTCGACGACCTTCGCGAGCGGCTCGCCAGGACCCGCTGGCCGGACGAGCTGCCGGACGTCGGATGGCGCTACGGGGTGCCGCTCGGCTACGTGAAGGAGATGGCCGAGTACTGGCGCACCCGGTACGACTGGCGCGCGCACGAGGCGCGGCTGAACGCGTTCCCGCAGTTCACGACGACGGTCGATGGGACGAATGTGCACTTCATCCACGTTCGCTCGCCCGAACCGGATGCGTTGCCGCTCATCCTCACACACGGCTGGCCAGGCTCGATCGCGGAGTTCCTCGACGTGATCGAACCGCTCACCGATCCGCGGGCGCACGGCGGCGACCCGACGGACGCGTTCGACGTCGTGGTCCCCTCGATCCCCGGGTACGGGTTCTCTGGACCAACGCACGAGACAGGGTGGGACACCGCGCGGGTCGCGAAGGCGTGGGACCAGCTCATGAAGCGCCTCGGGTATGAGCGGTACGGCGCTCACGGCGGCGACGCCGGCGCGCTCGTCTCCCGAGAGCTCGGGATCCTAAAGCCAATCGGACTCGTGGGCGTGCACGTGCTGCAGATCTTCGCCTTCCCCTCGGGCGATCCTGGCGAGATGGAGGACCTGTCCGAATACGATCGAGCGGCGCTGCAGATCCTCTCCGGGTTCGAGGATCGGGCGGGGTACCTGAAGATTCAACAGACCCGTCCGCAGACGCTCGCGTACGGGCTCACCGACTCGCCGGCCGGCCAGCTTGCCTGGAACAGCGAGCTGTTCACGGGGTTCGGCGGCGAGAGCGTCGACGCCGTCGACCGCGACCGGTTCCTCACGCACGTGATGCTGTACTGGCTCACGATGACGGCGGGCTCATCGGCGCGCGAGTACTACGAGGACGCTCGCACCGGCGCCGGCTACCGGGATCTGCCGAACACGGTGCCGACCGGTGTGGCAGTGTTTGAGAATGACTTCCACACGATGCGGCGCTTCGCCGAGCGCGCGAACAACATCGTCCACTGGTCCGTGTTCGACCGGGGCGGGCACTTCGCCGCGATGGACGCGCCGGACCTGCTGATCGGCGATCTCCGGGAATTCTTCCGGCCCCTCCGGTAGCGCCCAGTAGGCGACGGGCTACGGGGAGAACGCGGAGTCCGGTGGCGACTCCACGTTCTCCCCCGATTTCTCCCCGCAGGGACCGACCGGATCCGCGGACGAACCCGTGGGTGCCAGATATTCGGTCACAGCATGCGACCTGCGCATCCGTACGGATCAGCCCAGCGGCTTCGACCCCGACCGCCACCCGGGGACCGCCATCCGATCCTGCAGGTCAGCTGCGCAGCCCGAGCCGGCGCAGCTGCCGGTCCAGCCAGCCGTGACGGCTCTGTTGCGTTCGCCATGACCGCGTCTGAGCGGCGAGACTGTCGCCATGAGACCTCGCCGCCCTCGCTCTGCTCCCCTCCCACGGTCCGCCTTCGCCGGTTTCCGGTTCCCACCCGACGTGATCGTCGTCGCGGTGCGCTGGTATCTGCGGTTCGGCCTGTCCTCCCGCGACGTCGAGGAGCTGCTCACCGAGCGCGGCGTCGAAGTCGACCATGTCATCGTCTACCGCTGGGTGCAGCGGTTCACGCCGCTGTTGGCCGGCGCCGCCCGGCCCTGCCGCCACCGGCCCGGGGATCGCTGGTTCGTGGACGAGACCTATGTGAAGGTCGCTGGCCGGTGGCGCTACGTCTACCGGGCGATTGACCAGTTCGGGCAGGTCATCGACGTGTTCATGTCGCGACAACGCCACGCACGGGCGGCTCGCCAGTTCTTCGAACAGGCCGTCGGCACGACGAAGGTGGCCCCGTTCAGGTGGTGACCGACCGAGCGGCGACGTACCCGATCGTGCTCGAGGACTTACTGCCGGCGGCTTGGCATTGCACCGAGCGGTACGCCAACAACCGGGTTGAGGCTGACCATGGGCGGCTGAAGTCGCGGCTGCGGCCGATGCGTGGCCTCAAGCAGGACCGCAACGCCAGCGTGGTCGTCGTTGGCCATGCCTTCGTCCAGAACATTCGCCAGGGACACTACGAGCTGGCCACCGGGGAGCCGACGAACCGGCGGGTGGCCGTCGCGTTCGACGAGCCGGCCATGGCGATCTGAACCAGACGGAGATCGCAGCTTCACCACGCCTTGCCTCCGCGTAACGCAACAGCGCCCCTCGAAATCCCTATCGATCGCACTCGATGGCCGAAGAGCAAGGCTTCGGCGCGGCCGCTCATCGTTGCACTGCCGCACGTACTCGTCGAGAACACGTTCAAGGTGACGTCGACCCCAGATGAGCTTCCCAGCAGCACGCCGACCGGCGCCGCGTCATGAGGAAGGACCGAACCACCGGCGGACCATCACTTGACCCAGCCCTCGCTGCTCAGCGTCCCCGGCCGAGTTTCTGATTCCCTATGGAGGTTGGGGTTGTCAAGCGGGCCGGGGGGCCGGCTTGACGTTGCGGTCGTGCCGACCAAGACTGGCCGGCGGGGAGGGTCGCCTCGTTGCGCCTTGAGCGCCTGTAGCACGTCCTGCGAGGACTTGCTGAGGGGCCTTCCCCTTCGTTTTGCTGCTGCGCCGACGGCGGCGGACCTCCTCAGGGACGGTCCAGCGCTCGGCGATGATCTGCTTGGCCTGTTGGGGAGTGACGGGAGTGCCGTCGGTGTCGCACAGCACGTAGGGCATGCCCCGGTCCATGACCGTCCAGGCCCGCTCGGCCAGGTGCGCGGCGACCACGCAGAGCGCGCCGAGGTGATCCTTGCCGCGCTGGACCATCTGCACGTAGTACAGGCGGGCGAGCTGGGGATCCAGGCGGCGGGCGGTGTCGGCGGCGCGGACCAGGGCGGTGCGCAGCAGCCGGTTGCCGGCCTTGGAGATGGGCTGGCCCTTGCGGTCGGTGTTGCCGGTCTCGGACGCGCGTGGGGCCAGGCCGGTGAACGATCGGAACCTGGCCGCGGTGGGGAACCGGTGGGCGTCGCCCATGGTGGCGGTCAGGGCGGGGCCGCCGACCTGGGCCAGGCCGGGCAGCGAGCGGGCCAGGCCAAGCGGGTCGACCCAGCGGTAGCAGTGCTCCCGCTGGGCAGCGTGGCGGTCGAGCTCGGCTTGGGTGGCGCGCAGCAGCCGGACCTCGGTTGCGACCTCGGCGGCCAGGTCGGTAACGGCCACCGCGGGATGGTCGGCGTACAGCTCCAGCGAGGCGCGGGCGGCTTGGAGCCACTGAGCGGCACGCTGGGCGCCCTGCTGGCCGTGCGAGGCCTTGGCGATCAGCCGGCCAAGCCGGGCCTGGCCACACCGCAGCAGTGCGTAGGGGTCGCCGCCGGTGCCCTCCAGCACCGCCAGGTCGGCATGGCCGAGGTCACCGACCAGTGGGCTGATGGGCAGCAGTTGGCGGACCAGGTCCTTGATGCGACGCTTGTGATCGGCTGCTTGCTGGGTGAGCCGGTCGCAGGCGCGCACGCGGCGGTCCAGCGCGGCCCGCTCAGCCCCGGGCAGTTGGAGTGGGTGCAGCCCGGCCGGGTCGACCAGCGGCAGCCGCGCCAGGGTGTCGGCGTCGATACCGCCTGCCTTGGCCTGCCGCGACAGCACCCGGCGCAGGTCATGCGCCTTGGCCGAGCTGACCCGGTACATGATGTGCCCGCGGCTGGCGAAGAACACCGCGATCGGCAGCCAGGAGGGCCCGGTCGGCTCCAGCACCACCTCCAGGCACGTCCCCGGCGCCGCCCCGGCCAGGGCGCCCCCCTCGACTTCGGCCAAGCTCTCCACGGTCGGCACCGCCTTGCGCCGGCACACGATGGTGCCGGCGCCATCCAGCACCCGCACGGTGTGGGCGCTGGTGATGCCCAGGTCGATCCCAACCAGCCGCCGGTCGCCCATTGCTGCCTCCTTGTGGTGGCGGCCTCCTGCTCCGGCGGCCCTTGAGGGCAGCGCTCCACGACCACGGTCCCAAGGCGACGGCATCGGCTGTCGCAACCGACGACGGCTCCCACTCATGTGCTGCAACCGGCCCCGACCCGGTCGGGTCGGGCCACTTCCCTCATCCGGGGCATCCGTGGCCGGCCAAGGGTGGCAATCAGAAACACGAGGCGTGGCGCACGCGCCGTCCTCAGAACCCAACTCAACGCCACCCCCGGAACCAGCCGGGATGCTTATGCAACCCTGAGACCTCGGCGTGATCAAGCACCGGAGTCCCTTACATGAACCCAACGGGCATCACCCGCCGCGACCCCGGCATGTTTGCCCACTGGCAGTTGAACCGCGCGGCCTGGTGATCAGGGCGACAAGAGCCCGGTGAGCCGAGAGGCTCACGCCGGGATCTGTGGGAGCCGGGGGGTGCAACTCCCCCCGGC
>JBKPDO010000056.1:0-32402 GCA_046727955.1 bacterium
CGCCTGGCTGGGACGGTTCCGCCGGCTCAGCAAGGACTACGAGTACCTCCCGGCGACCTCCGAGGCGGTGATCCACCTGGCCACTATCCAGCTCCTGGTACGCCGCCTCGCCACCAGCTGACCCTTCTCAGACACCCTCTACAGAAGCTCGCCCTTCCGGGTGACAGCGCCGAGGCCGTGCAGCCCAATGAGCTGCGGAGGCGCCGTCCGTGCCTCTCACGGGAACGGGCGATCCTCTGTAAGGTACTGTAAGTGGTTCGGATCGTAAGTTCGTACGTGGTCGCGTGCGCGGCTAGCCTGCTCGGCCTGCTGCATTCGGCGGGGCCTGCCGAGGCGAAGCGGAGGCGTCCGACGTTACGCCCGGCAGGCCTCCAGCAGCCGCACCGGACGGGCGAACCCCTTGAGCTGTACCTCCCCCACGGCCGCGAAGGCTACGCCCTCGGGTGAGGCCGACTCGACCACGCTGTCGCTGACCAGGACCTGCCCCGCACCGGCGCGGGCGGCGATGCGGGCCGCCAGGTTCACGGTGCGGCCGAAGTAGTCGCCGCCCTGGGCCACCACCGGCCCGGCCGCGACCCCGACGTGCGCCGGCGGCAGGCCGGCCTGGGGGAGCTGCGCCACCAGGTGTAGCGCCGCCAGCACCGCCCCTGCCGGCTCCCGGAAATGGACCATCACCCCGTCGCCCAGCCACTTCACCGGCACCCCGCCGTGCTCACGCGAGGACCGATTGACCAGCACCGCCAGCGACGCGGCCAGCTCGGCGGCGGCCTGGTCGCCCCGCTCTTCGGTAAGCCGGGTGTAGCCCACCAGGTCAAGGAACGACATCGCGGGGACCCGCTCGGGCCGCCCCAGCACGCCGGCCCGTTCGAGTTCGTTCTCGATGTCCTCGACCAGGTCCTCGGTCCACACCACCTCTTGTTGCCTGCGGTAGATGCCCATGAGCGCCCGGTCCACCAGTGGCAGGAACTCGGCGCCCAGCCGGGCGGCCAGCTCCATAGCAGTGCGCTGGTCGGCGCCGGACGCCCGCAGCGGCCCCGTGAACCGCGCCCGGTAGGCCTCGTGCTCGACGTTGGCGGCCAGCCGCAGGCCCTCCGCGTAGGCCCGGCCGATCCGGGTCAGCCAGGCCGGGTCGAAGAACCCGCTGGAGAAGCCGAGCCGCAGCAGCGGCACCACCTCCAGCTCGTCCTCCCTGATCGGCTCGTCGGGCGCCATCCGGGCAAACCCCATCGACTCCAGGACGCTGCCGAGCGTGTCCAGCGGGATGCCCGTCTCCTCGCTGACCGCTCGGTAGGTCCGCGCCGAGCGCACCGCCCACCGCCGGTACGGGGAGGCCTCCAGGAACGCGAACGACAGCCGGCCCGCCCGGATCGCCGACGCGATCCCGTCCATCGGCAGCCCGGCCTGCTCGCACGCCGTGGCCAGGCGGACCTTCTGCACATCCGTCTCCAGGAACGGGCCGGCCCCGTCGCGGGCCACCAGGATGCCGAGGTCGACCAGCCGCTCGACCTCGGCCGCTGTCGTGCCGGCGAGGTCGGCGAGCGCCGATGCCGAGAGCCCATTCATGCCGCCACCATCCTATGAGCGGTGCAACCCGCTCGGCGAGCGTCGCGCCGTCCCAGGTCGGCACCTGGCTTGGGTGCCGCCAGCCGGGGCTGACGGCCACGTCCCGAGAAGCTGTGGATCGCGCCTGTTGGCTGTGCGCAAACGACCCCAGACTTGGAAGGAAAGCAGCCGACGTGCGCTCAGGACTGTCCCGGCAGGCTGTCAAGGTCGTTCGTCCGTGGGGCGCTCCACCTTGACAGCCGGCATCGGTGCCCCACCTGCACCACGATACCCGGGGCGATCATGTTGGCCAGTACGCCGGGGGAGGAGGGGTCCTCCCCCAGTCCCCCGCCTCGTGTACCGTCCAGCCAAGGGCCAGCGGCCCGGCTGCGGTCACGTCGCAGGCGGGCCGCCGGCGGCACCCTGCTGCTCCCGCTACGCGGTGATGCGCACGACGGAGCCGAGCCCTATGGAGGCGGGCGCAATGCTCCAGTTGGAGACGTACAGCGACCCATCCGACCCGGCGGCAAAGCCTCCCGGGAAGGACAGGCCGCCGGCGACGGTGACCGGCGAGGTGCTGTGCGGTGGGACGCGGACGACCCTGCCGGTTTCCGGCGCAGCGTAGTCGAGGCCAAGCGTTGAGAACTCAGTCGCGTAGAAGTTCCCGTCCGGGCCGAACCCGCAGCCGGTGACGGCGGTCAGACCCGTCGCCCACTTGGTGAGCGGAGTCGCCTCTCCCGCAGCGAAGCGCCAGATCGAGGCCGAGCCGGGCGGGTTCCCCGCGCCGGTCAGCTGTCCCACGTACAGCGCACCGTCGGGGCCGCGATCGATACAGGTGGGGACGGCGTCCGAAACCGGCGGGTTCGGGATGAACGCCTCGACGCTCACGGCGCCGTTGGCCCCAACCCGGTCGATCGTGTTGGACGCCGCGTCGACGACCCACTGCGCGCCCGGGCCGGCGAGCACGCCGTACGGGTTCGCCTCGGGGAACTGGTCGGGCACGAGCTCCTTGTGATCGGCGCTCCACTGGAAGTCGGTGTGCCCGACGTCGGCGACGACCTTCCAGTGACCGCTGGGAGTGGCCTGGATCAGCCGGCCGGCCTGCGCCTTCAGGGCGGCCGTGAGCTCGGCCGAGAAGGCCCCTTCGGGAATCTCATCGGACGCCCCGGCCATGATGCCGTACAGGGTCCCGTTGCCGAGGAAGGAGATGCCGTCCAGACCGGTCGCCGCGAAGCCTCCCTCGGCGGAGACGGAGGCCAGCCCCGACACGACGCGGTGTGCGGTACCCGCTGCGATGTCGACGACGCTGAGGCCGCTGGTGAGGCCGGGGCAGGTGGTGCCCTCCGGCCCGCCCGGAACGCAGTGGGGGCCGCCGGAGCCGGCCTCGGCGACGTAGAGCCGGCCGTTGGGGCTGAATGCAAGGTCGCGCGGGTTGTCGAGTCCGCTGACGACGGTGGTGAACGAGGCGGTATCGGCCGCAGCGGTCGCTGAGGTGATGCCAAGCAGCGAGACCCCTGCGACTGCCGCCATGAACAAGCGCCGTAGGCGCATGACTGCCTCCCCTCGATTGCGACCAGCGCAACGCTGCCGCTCCCGGGCGGACACTACGTTCTATCCGCCGGTGTGACAAGGCCACGGGTGGCTTGTGGGGCTGGCGATGGAGAGGCCGGGAAGCGAGGCTGCTGGGAAATCCGGGAGATCCCGACCTTCCGCAGGTTTACGAGCGTCGTCTGCTCCGGCGGCGGTTGCTTGTAGAGGCGCTGTTGCGTTGCGCCAAGCCAAGGCATGGGGGAGCCGCGATCTCCACCTGGGTCGTCTGGCCTCAGATCGCCATGGCTAGCTCGTCGAACGCGACGGCCACCCGCCGGTTCGCCGGCTCCTCAGCGGCCAGCTCGTAGCACGGCTTGGGGGCCCAGACCCTGACCACCACGGTGCTGCGCACCACCGACAGCGGGCGAACGTGGCGGTCCGCCGTCGCCTGCCCGATGCATTACGGTCCCCGCGACCTCACGGTCGACGTGCGGCAACCCTGGGTCGTCTACGCCGGATGTGATTCCTACGGCGTCTACCGCAGCCTCGACAGCGGGGCGACCTGGCGGCGGATCACACCGAACGCGATCGAAACCGTGACTGAGGTGGTGGTCGACCCGGCCGACTCGCGGCGGCTGTATGCCGGCACGTACACCGGCAGCGGCGTCTCCGGGGTCTACCGCAGCACCGACCGCGGAACCACGTGGACCCGGTTCAGCACCGGGATGACGACGACCTGGACACACGCGCTCGCGATCACCTCGACCTCGTCAGCGCTGCACGCCGGCACGACGGGCTACGGCCTGGATGGCGGGGGCGGCGGGGTCTTCACCTACCGCCTGAAGTAGCCCGCTGCCCGCGGTCGCGCGCCACGTTCCCGACCTCAGGGAGAGTGACAGCTCGGGGCGACTCCGACCGTGCAGGAGCGGGATTCCGCCGCTGATACGGCCGACTCCTACGGCCCTTGAACGGAACGCGATCAGTCGCGGGCCCGTAGGGTTCAGAGCCCGGCCGGGTGTGCTGAGCAGCGATGACCCGGTAAGGGACAATCGGCCGATGACACTGTCCTTCCTGTACCTCATGACGCGCCGGCTTGTCGGCATGCTGCTCGGACGCCTCCGCGGCGAGCACGCCAAGGACGTCGAGATCGCCGTCCTGCGCCACCAGCTGGATGTGCTGCGCCGCCAGGTCAAGCGAGCCGAGTTCCGACCCGCCGACCGTGCGGTGCTCACCGTACTGAGTCGAGCGCTTCCCCGCTCAAACTGGGCAGCCTTCCTCGTGACGCGGACCCGATGCTCGGCCAGGCGGCCGAGCTTGCGAGGGTGCTCGCCCACGCCCACCAGGGAGCCGCGACACAGCTGATCGAAGAGGGCTGGGCCCACGCCCGGAAGTACTTAAGTTGACATTCCGGGCACTACAGCCTGCAGCGGATGACGGTGGTCGCGGGATGACCCGACCGCTCCCCAGACAAGGCATGTGTCGCCCGGCCCTTGCACCTGCCCCTCACTCACCCGCCCAGGAGTTCTTCAGGGCGAAGTAGCTAGGCGTGTGCCCGCCACGCCCGCTCGATCTCTCGCATTATCGACGGATACACGATCAGGTGCCGGAACGGCTTGATCACGGCCATGTAGGCGGTCCCGAGCACTCCATTTGGCTTCACCAAGACGGCCATCTGCCCGCGGTAGCCGCCGGTCCCGTCCGGGACCCAGCCGATGTGCATGACCCCGTGCATGGTCCGGTTGGCGATCTCCGCCGCCCACTCGTGCTTGAGCAGGTACAGCGAGGTGAAGGGCAGCGCGTCAAAGTCCGGGCCGGATGGGACGTCGCGCAGATCCGCCGGCAACCGGTCGCGGAGCGTCGGCACCCTGGAGCCGAGGCCGGCGTCCGGGCCGTCCCAACCGAGCAGCCCCCCGATCTTCCACCGGATCGCGAAGAGCATGCGGACGGCGCCGGAGGAACTTCGCGACGGGTCGGCTGAGGCAAACCGGTGCACCAGCCGAGGGAAGTCGTCCGGGCCGCCTGGTGTCGCCAGCGCCCACACGTCTTCGAGCCGGAAGTCGCGGGTGAGCTCGTGGATCCGCCAGGGCCGGGAGGTGTGCGCAGTGTTCGGGAGCTTCATCGGGAGCTTCATCGTGGACCGAGGAGTCCTCCAACAACGAGCGGGAGTGGCGTTGGGCGCTCCCGGCCACAGGCGGCCGAAAGCGCCCCCCCGCAGCTTCAGGCCAGTGCTGACCGCGTAGTCTGGGCGGCCTCGAGCAGCGCGTGCGCCTGCTCGCGACGCCGCTCGGCGAGGCGCTCTTCGCCGTAGCGGCGACCGGCGTTCCCGATGACGAACTCGGCGATGTCCGGCAGGGTGATGACGCGCCCGCCGAGACCGCCCCACGTGCCGTCCGGCACCTCGAAGGTGAAGACCCACACGCGCCCCTCCGGGTCGGGCCACCTGCCGCCCTCGGCCTCCACCAGCGCCTCGGTCATCGCCTTGGTGACGGCCGCGCGGCGCTTGTTGTCGTACTGGCCTTCGGGGACCTGGCAGACGAACTTGTAGTGCGGCGCCTCGGCCGGGGCGCCGGCGACGTACGTCTCGTGGCGGTGCACGAACACCCACGCGAGCGAGCGGGCCCGCTCGTTGGTCGGACGGGCGCCCTCGTGCTCGAGCAGCAGGTCGGTGCAGGTGCCAAGCAGCTTGCGCTCGGCCTGCGGCGTGAGAGCTCCCTCGGGGATGTATGCGTCCAGCATCGGCATCAGCTGTCCTCCTCAGAGCGGGCTGCAAGGCTCAGTCGGAACTTGGAACTGCAGTATCATACATACATGCATGTACGTGATGCATCTGATTTGAAGGGGCAGGCGCCGGCAGTTCGCCAGCGTTCGACCCAGGCTGCGCGGAGCGCCCGCACGCGGAGCGCGTTGCTTGAGTCGGCCGCGAGGGGCCTGTCCCGCTACGGCTACGGCAACCTGGTGCTCGAAGACGTGGCGCGCGGGGCCGGCTACACGCGCGGCGCCCTGTATCACCAGTTCAAGGACAAGGAGGAGCTGGCCCTGGCGGTGCTCGAGTGGGTCAACGAGACCTGGTGGCGCGAGGTGGGTGGGCCGGCCGACGAAGAGTCCGATCCGGTCGCTGCGCTGCTCGCGCTGGCGCGCGGTCACGCCGTCTACTGCCGGCGCGACGTTGCCCGCGTCATCATGGCGCTCAGGGTCGAGTTCAGCGGTCAGGACCATCCGGTTGGGCGCGAGATCAAGCGTGTTTCAAAAACGCTGGTCAAGCGCTGCGTCAGCCTGATCGACGCGGGGCGCAGAGACGGGTCGATTCCACCCGGCCCGCCGGCCAAAGCGGTTGCGCTGGCGTTCTGGGGAGCGCTCGAGGGCGCCGTGATTGCGCTCGCTGGGCAAGCACCGCACGACGAGCTACTGGCCGCCCGCGTGGCCGTGGGCGTGCTCGGGCTGGAGAGTCCGCCAGCACGCCCACCCACCTGACGGATCCGATCAGGAGAACCCGAGCGATGGCTGGATGCTGAGAGGCGATCCGTCGCATGACCGTCGACACTCCGGCCCGGACGGCATCGACCACCAGGGTGCGGCCGCTACCAGTGGCCGCGGTGCACGACGTCGGTGAACGGGCGCCGGTCGGGCCGCTGGATCGGCGTGAGCGGACGGTCGGCAGGAACGCCGAGGGCGATCAGCAAGGGGCAGAACCGGTCCTCGGGAAAGCCCAGCAGGCGCCGCGCGAGCTCCTGGTCACGGACGCCGGCATGGGCGCTGCCGATGCCGAGGTCGGCGGCGGCCAGCATGACGCTCATCGTCGCCTGGCCCAGGTCGAGCTGGATCAGGTCGCGCGTCTGGGCGTCGTCGGACCTCGGAGCCACCAGCGCGATCGTCGCCGCCGACCTGGCGACGTGGCGGGCGGCGGGTCCCACCCTGGCAAGCTGCGCGAGCTCCTTCCGGTCGGTGCAGACGACGAAGTCCCACGCCTGCTGGTTGCCGGCGGAGGGGGCGCGCCGCGCGGCCTCCAGGATCCGGTCCAGGTCCTCGGGCGCGATCGCCCGCTCGCTGTAGGACCGCACGTTGCGCCGGGACCTGATCGCATCCCAGGTCTCCATGTCGACCTCCCGCAGACTCGTCCTGAGCGCCGGGCGTGGCGCCGGCGCCACCGCTGATGCCGCAGCCGGGGCCACGCTGGGGACCGTTGTCCCTGTCGGTGGCCGGCTTGGCGGCGGCGACGATGTTGTACCGGCCCACGCCCTGGTACTGCCACGTCTGGACGGCGGCCATCGCGTTGAGCACCCACCGCGCGGACCTGGTCCAGCAGCTCGCCGTGCTGGAACGTAGTGGTCGTGCGAGGGTGCCGTTCCTGTCGCTTCGCCTTCCGTCGTCGGTCAGCCCCGCAGGGACGAGGTGAGTGCCGCGAGCACTCTGGGCATCGCCTTGGCCAAGGACGTGCTGGCCGCGAACCGGGTCATCTGCTCGCCGGTAGTGTCAGCGGTGCGGTTGGTCACAAACCACAGCGGCTTGGGCCAGGGGTGGAACGGGCCCCGACCCACGCTGCGCTCGACATGGTCGGGGTCGAGCAGAAGCGCGTTGTGCACGATGCCGACGCCGCTGCCCACGTCGTAGATGTCGTGGCCGGGGAACGCTCCCCAGGTTCCGCGGGGCATGGCGAAGACCGGGCCGACCCAGCAGTTGATCGCCACGGTGCCGTAGCGCAGCCGGGCGAGTGCGGCGTCGAACAGCGGCCCTAGCCCGCGGATCGTCCGCGGCGCGGCAATGAGGCCCGCGCCTAGGTCGCCAAGGAGCCGGTCGTTGCAGAAGTCCACGGCATTGTCCAGGAACTCCGCCGCCGTGGCGCCCGGCAGACGGGTGACGCCCAGCACCGGACCGAAATACTCGCTCCGGAAGGCGGGCTCACCCAGGTTGTCGGGGTGCAGGTCGGTCAGCAGCGTCCGCGGCACGTCCGGGTCGCCGCCGAGCAGCTCGGCCTCGGGATGCGCCTTGACGGCCCCGCGCTGCCGGTCGGCCGCACCGGGGTAGTAGGCGCGACGGTCCGGAGCGTCCCGGATCGCCTGGCGCAGGTAGTCCAGGAACCGGCCGGCCTGCGGCCAGTTCTGGGGCACGACCACGATCTGGGTGGCAATGCAGTTGAAGCCGGCGTTGTGCAGCCGCTGGGTGGCCACATTCTGGGCCTGCAGCCGCAGGGCGGAGTCCCGCCACCGGCCGGGAACCACGACCACCGGGCCGACGCCACCGAGCTCACTGGTGATCGGCTTGGTGAGCAGCGGCTCGCGGGCCTGCTTGCGGCGAGCACCCTCCTCGCCTGGACCAAAGACGACCGCATCATGGCTGGCGCTGTTGCCGGTGATGTGGATTGAATCCACCTCAGGGTGGCGGACGAGGTAGGCACCCATGTCGATGCCGCCGGCCGTGATGCGCACGAACCCGCGCTCCACGAACGGTGCGAAAGCCCGGTTGAGGACGGGCGCCAGATAGGCATTGACCGGGTTCAGTTTGATCAGCACCACGGCGTTGTCCTGGTACAGCTTGGTCAGGCCGTCCATCGGTGGGATCGAGTTGATGTTGCCTGCCCCCAGCACCAGGCCGACCTGGCCGGGCAGGGTCGTGTCGCGCAGCCTGCGGGCCACCCCCGCCTTCGCCTGCTCCGGCGTTACCCCCGGGCGCAGCCACACGTCCGCTGTGTAACCCGCCAGCACCCAATCCTGCACAACGGCGGGGAAGACGCGCAGAGAGACCTGACCGTTCGGCAGCATGCGGACCCTGACCCGGTCCAGCGGGTCTGTGTCCTTCTCGAGGTGCTCCACGAGCCGGATGAGCGCGGCAACGTTCGAGATCAGCGCGTATGGCCCGCTCAACCACTCCTCGCCAGCGGCCGGGGAGCTCGGGGCGATGCCCTTGCCCTGGCAGGACAGGCGCACCCACTCGTCGGCGACCTCCGCGGTCGCGCCGCGCAGGGCCTCCAGGAGCTTCCGCTTCTCCGCCAGCGGTGTGGTGACCCACTCCCTTGCCGAGGAGTGGAGGACGGCGACGTCACGGTCGAGGGCGGCGGTATCGAGCATGGCAGCCTTCCCTAGTCGTTGACCACATGCGTTGACGGTGAGGTCACGCTGCTGGACGCGTGCTGGAGGCGTCAGCGAGGAGCTGTTTGACTGGGTCGTTCTGGAGAACTTGACCGAACCCGGCACCGCCGACCTGTCAGCAGGCCCAACCAGCCAACACCCCATTCCAACACCCATTCTGCCAATTTCCGTTGCGCGTCATCAGAACCCGACCGATTGCTTCCCTTCGACGCGGAGGCGGCGGTGGCGTACGCCACGATCGTGAGCGATCGGGACCGTGCCGGCCTGCCGATCGATGGCTTCGACGCGCAGATCGCCTCCATCTGCCGCACGCATCGGGCGGCGTTGGCCACGCGCAACTCCAAGGATTTCCGCGACACCGGGGTCGACGTGATCGACCCGTGGCAACCAGACGCCCACGCTCCAGCCGCTCCCGACCTGTAGGGCTCAGGGCTCAGAAGCTCGGCCGGATGCGCTGGGCAGCCAGGACTAGGCCAAGCGGTGATCCGCCGATGGCTCTGCCCTTACATCATGGCGCGTCGACTCGTCCTGTTCGGTCCTACGGCGACTGTTCGAAGGCTGCTGAATGGACGGCGTTCATGGCGCACCACGGTTCGAGGTGGCTCGCTAGCAAAACCCCGCGACACGGCAACGCCGAGACGCTATCCTCATGCTAGGCCGTTCGACTTGAAGGGAGGCAGCAGGCGATGCGCGACAGACTCGCAGCCTATGGGCAGCGCAGTTCCGCCTGCCCTCTGGTCCGGCCTTGGCAGGGCGACATACAAAAGTCGGCCTTGCGGCGACAGGAACCGAACCGGCAGCTCGGCTGAGCGTCCCACCGGCCCTCCGGTCGCCTAGGTCTCATTTCGGTCCGAGGTCGTACAACGGCAGTACGGCGCCCTGTTAAGGCGACAGATGAAGGTTCAAATCCTTCCCTCGGAGCCGTCATGCCCGAGTAGCGAACAGGCAAAGCAGCTGGCTCAAATCCGGTGATTTGGGGGTTCGAATCCCTCCTCGGGTACCAGCTCCGGCGTTGTGCGCCGTCGGACGGGAGCGCGTCCCGCACGGGATACGGCCCCATCAGCAAGCGCGCGACGGCGAAGCGGGACATTGAAAACTACAGAGCGAGCGAGCAAACCGCCGGGCGCCATCCCGGCGGGTGAACAGACCATCAATCCCGGTGGGCGGGTGTCGCCCGCCTGCCGGGACATGCCGGCCTGGCGGAACAGGCAGACGCGCCGGTTTCAGACACCGGTGTCCGAAAGGACGTGGGGGTTCAAGTCCCTCGGTCGGCACGTGCGGTCTGGTGACCAGCAGAGCCTCATAAGCTCAGCCAGAGGGGCCAGCCCCCTGCCCGCCACCAAGCCGACGTAGTGCAACGGTCAGCACGCCGCCCCGTCAAGGCGGTAATGCCGGTTCGAATCCGGTCGTTGGCGCTCCCAATTCTCACCATGCGCTGTTGGAGCTGTCTGGATGTGCTCGCCGGCCCCTCAAGCCGGAGCGCGGACTCTAAAGCAGATGCTATTTTTTCGGCTATGATCTGCACCGGTTGCGACCAGGACAAGCTGTCGACGAGTTCCCCTGGAAGAACAAGGCGCGGGGTCGGCGAGCCTCTCGCTGCAAGCCCTGCAAACGCAGGGATTCGACCGCCTGGTACTACAGGAACCGGGAGCAGCACATCAAGCGCGTTACCGCCGATCAGGTGATACGGCGACAACGGGTGCGCGAGTTGGTCCGGTCCCTGAAGGAAGCGCCCTGCTTGGACCGTGGCTTCTCCTGGCCGTGGTATGTCATGGACTTCGACCACGTTGGGGAGGCCAAGCTGCTTAACGTGGCCGACATGATTAACCAGGGATACGGTCGCGAGGCCAATCTCCGGGAGGTCGCCAAATGCGAGCCGGTCTGCGCAAACTGTCACCGCATCCGTACATACAACCGTAGACACGCGCGCCGTTAGGGTAGTCCGGTTCATCCCGTCACCCTCTCAAGGTGGAAATCGCGGGTTCAAATCCCGCACGGCGCACCATCCGGAGTCCTCCCCCTGAAGGACTCGCACACGCTTCGTCTGGTGGCGCTGCTGGGTGGCAACTACAAGGAACCCGGAGGGCTGGCGGAAATGGCAATCGCGCTGGTCTCGAAAACCATGGCCCGGCCTCCCGGCCGGTAGGGGTTCGAATCCTCTGCCCTCCGCTCCGGTAGCACCGATCGTGGGGGCGAGCAACGAACCGTCCGAGGCATGGACGATCCGCCGGCAAGCCTTCGGGCAGGGCGGGCCCCACGCCGGACGCGATCCACCGCGATGGCGATCAGTCGACAGGGCAGGTGCCGCCCCGAAGGGGCGGGGTGCAGCTCACGCCACGTAAGCGACCCCCAGCGACGACGATAGCTGTTGGGACCTCTGCGCTTGGTGATGTAGTGCGTTGGTGCAGCTCAGAGCCGTATCTGCTCTCCTGCCATCAGCGCTGGTCAGTGGGTGCGAAAGGGGTTCTCGACCCGAACTCCTGCGTAGTCCTGGCCGTCGCTGAGGTCCTCCGACAGGACGACCTCACAGCCCAGCGAGCGAGCCGCTTCCAGGATCGCGGCATCCCAGTACGAGATGCCGAAGCGCTGGCGTGTTGCCGCGGCGGCCAGCATCAGCTCGGTCGTGATCTCCAGGACCCGAAACCGCAGGAACGACTCCACCAGCCTCGCCGCCTGCTCGTGGGTGAGCGGGTCGGGGCGGCTTGCGCGGGTGGCCTGGACGTAGAACTCCTGCAGGACCTGGACCGAGAGCGCGATGTCCCTGGCGGCGAGGATGTCGTTGGCGCGGGCGGCCTTGTCCTGCTCCGTGGGGTCGCGCGAGATGGCGTAGAGCAGGACGTTGGTGTCAGCGAACCGCACGGTCGTGGAGCTGGTCGCGGTCGAGGCGGTCGCGCGCGCGGAACCGGTCGATCTGGCTTTGGACCTGCCTTTGTTGGGCCTCGAGCCGGGAGAACTCCGCCTCCCGTCCAGAGAGCGAGCGCAGGTACTCGGCGACGAGTGAGCTGACGGAGGTGCCGCGCTCGGCGGCGCGGATCCTCGCGTTGCGGTAGACGTCGTCTGGCACGGTGACCGTGATGTTCTTCATAGCCCAAGACTATCACAGCTTCACAGTTTCTGTGAGAGTCGCAACAAGCTACGGAGTGAACGGGTCATGCGGCTGGATCGACTCGGCGGGCTGATCCACGAGTATGCCCAGGCCGCGTGAGATGAACGGTGTTTCGGCACCCACACGGGTGCGTTATCAGCCGGGGATGTACCGGTCGCGGAGGGCCGCAACCGTCGGGGTCGGCAGGGCGCCGGCGTCGAGCAGCTCCTCGACGGTCACGGAACAGAAGGTTGACTGGTCCACGAGCAGCGCTCGGTAGTGGGCGCAAGCCTCGGCGAAGTCTGTGTTGCCGGCGGGGTAGACGACGACATAGCGGCCCCAGCTCCACGTGCCACTCACGCGCTGGAGCATCGACAGCAGCAGCAGGTGCTCGAGCCACATCACGAGGAGATTGTAAGGCTCTGATCTTCGTAGCCGGCGAGCCTCCAGCTAACCCGGCGGTGCGGCCCGAGCGGTTCCCGGCGGGCGTCGGGCCGCACCAGAGCGGCGTCAACCCCCCACCGTGTAGAAGCCGTCCACGTCGATGAGGGCGTTGGTCGCGTCCGGAGCGAGGTTGGCGAGGGAGAACGCGCCGGTCGCCGAGAGCCTGACGACGACGAGGTTGGAGACGACCTGGTTGCCGGAGAAGCTGAGGTCAGCCGCTGTGGGCCGCGTCACGCCGGCCGGGAAGGCGACCAAGGAACCCGCTGTCGTCGTCGTGTGGATGGCGGTGACGTTGAGGACGACGACCGCCGGGGCGTTCAGGGCGTCGGCGGCGGGGAGCCTGGCCTTCCCCGCCACCTGGTAGGTCCGTGTCTCCTTGGCCTTCAGGGCTCCGAGGCTGGACTTGCGGGTGTCCTCCAGGCGGAATGGGGTGATGCCGATCAGCTTGGCGCCGCCGACGGCCGAGAACGGGCTGGTGTACCAGCCGTTGACGTCGACAATGACGTGGGACGAGCCAGCGCGGTTGTAGACCGTGACGGTGCCGTCGGCGCCGACGGGCACGATCACGCGGTTGGCCCGGGTCTCGCCGGCCCGGAAGTTGAGGTTCCACGTCGCTGGCCTTGACTGCCCGCCTGGGTAGACGGTCAGATACCCCGCCGTGGTCGGGCGGAGCACGAAGAGGTTGAGGACGACGGCTCCCCCCCGGTCGCCGGCACCCCCGCGGACCCGCCCGTCCCCGTGACCTTGAACGAGCGCGCGACGCCTGGCCCAAGGGCGCTGGTCTTGCGGGTGTCGAGGACGCGGAGCGGCGCGGTGGGGTGCAGGAGGCCCTCGCCGGGCTGGAGGGTGGCACCGCCGTTACTGGTCCAGCCGAGCACGTCGGCCACGACGTTCACGTCGGCGCTCCATACGTAGAGGCTGACCTTGCCGAGCTCGCCGACCGGCACGTGCACGAGGTTGTCGGTGGTCCGCCCCGCGGGGTAGTTGAGGTTGGGCGTAGGCGGCCGGGCCCTGCCAGCAGGGTAGACGGTGAGGTAGCCGTTCCTGTTCGGCTTGATGGCCGTGACGTTGAGGACGACGGTCCCGACCCCTGACGCCGGCACCCCGCCCCGGCCGGTGACCTGGAAGGTGCGGGACTGCCCCGAGAGGACCAAGCCGGCGGTCGTGCCGAGCCCGGTGCGGGTGTCGAGGATGCGGGCCGGCCGCACGGCCCGGAGCGGTCCGGGCCGGCCCATGTAGGTGGCGGCCTCAGAACGGATCTGGGCCAGCCGCGGGTACAGGTACTGGCCCGGGCAGAGGGTGTAGGAGGCATCGCGGTGGCCGGAGGCGACGTTGAACTCCACGACCTGCCCGAGCGGGTACCGGTTGTTGTCGCCCCCGCCCGAGGTAAGGGTCGTGCGGCCGTACGGATCGCGGCCGTACAGGCCCAGCTTCCAGCCGAGGATCCGGCCGAACGCGGCCACGACGGCGCTCGGCACCGCGTTGGTCTCGTAATCCCCCAGCGCCGCCACCCCGACGGTGTCGGTATTGAACCCTCCGGTGTGGGCGCCGATCACGGGTTGGTCCATACCACCCCAGCGACCCTCGAACAAGCGCCCGAAGCGGTCCACGATGAAGTTGTAGCCGATGTCCGACCAGCCCAGCGTGCGCGTGTGGTAGGCATAGATCGCCCGGATCATGCCTGGCACGTCCGCGCTGGTGTAGTTCGACGCACCGGTGGTGTGATGAACGAACGCCGCCTTGATCGTCTGGCCGTATCCCGCGAAGCCGTTGCGCAGCGACTCGTCAGCGCCCCACTGCGCACGTGTGATGATCGCTGGCCGCGTGACGGTCGGTGACCAGACCTGCGCACCGGTGCTCCCGTCGGCCATGGTGGTGACGCTCGAGTCTGCCGCCGAGGTGCCGGGGTCGACGAGGTCGACTTGCAGGTCGCGGGGCAGCTCGCCGCTCACCAGGTCGACCCGCACCTGCACGCCGCTGGACGGTCCGCTGTACATCGGCTCGGTGCCGGCCCGCGTGTCAGCGCTGTCGTCGCTTGGGTCCAGCGCGCCCCGCGGGGCGGCGAACACGTCCTCGAGCTCCAGGTCGCTCCAGGACGACCAGCCCTTGTCGCCACGCGTGCGGACCTGAACCTCGATGCCGGGGGCCTTGGCGGTGGGCGTCCAGGAGACTCCGAGCAGCTTGAAGGTCCCGGTCGCGAGGGGCGGCGTGAGCACCGTCGGGTGCGCGTCAGGGTCCCGCTTGCGGAGCTCCGCGAGCGCCGCCCGGTCTACGCCGGCGAGCGGGAGCGTGTGGATCTGGGGAGTGACCGGGTGGGGTCTGGGGGCTGGCGCCGACCCGCCGGACGGCACGTTGAGGGCGGCCAGGAGCCCGGCGAGGAACACGGCGAGGAACACGGTCGCCGCCATGCGGCGCAGTACGGTCGAGGAAACGGTACGCACATGCAGTTCCTTCTCCGACGAAACGGGCGCAGCCCACCAAACCTGCTCGAGCGCGGGTGGTAGGGGGCAGAGCGGCTGGAGCATACCGAAAACGGGTGACGAGCGCGGGCCGCACTCCGTCGCGCACGAACTGCATGAGCTATGCAGGCCAGGACTTACAAGACCCGGCTGCTCCTCGACGAGCAACTGGACCCCCGGTGGGCCCGTCGGGCACGTTGGCGGCGGTCATCGCGCGCTCGGTGACCAGCTCAGACTGCGGCTCGATAGCGATGTGGGCCTTGTAGCCGTCCCGCTTGTAGCCGTCCCGCTTGTAGCCGTCCCGCTTGTGGGCGCTGGTCTTGCGGGTATGTTGGTGTACTGGTCGGTTCGATGCCCCCCGGCTTTCGTAGAAGTTGAGGTGGCGGTCCCCCCACCTGAGCCCTGCCGTCTCGTAGGTCTCGGGTGATCCGCCAAGAACACCGCGAGGAAGGGGACCGCCGTGAGCAAGCAGTACAGTCCCCGTAACTTCAGGATGTCTCAGACCGTGGCCGGCTCGGTCGCCGAGGGTGTGTCCCACAAGACCGCGACCCAGCACACGGCCAGCACGACGGTTGCGAGGAAGACCGGGAACATCGTCTCGGTGCGAACCGAGAAGTTGCCCTTGATACTGCTGGTCTCGGACACCGAGCGGCCATAGTAGGCGCTGAACTTCTGCTGGTACAGGTTGGACCCCTGCGCGTGCCGGTCGCCCCCGGCGCTGTGCCACTCCTCGTAGAACTCCGAGTTGCGTGGCGGCATTGGCAGGTTCTCCGGGTTGTCCCACCCCAGACGGTGCAGGTGCAGGACGTACTCGTTCCATAAGGCGCCGGCGCGCTGGCCGAGGAAACGGACGTACAGCCAGCCGGGGAGGAACGACAGGCACCAGACGCCAAAGACCTTGAGTGCGGCCAGGCTGAGATCGTCGGGCCGGGTCGCCTTGGCAAGACCTCCCCAGACGGTCAGGAATGCGACCACGATGGGTAGGGCAATGAGCAGCGTCATCCAGACCGCGGCGGTGCTGCGGCCACCCTCCCGCTCCTCGTCAGCCGGCCCAAGAGTCCCGCCCTGTCAGGAGAGGACGGGCTGGTGGCTGGCGGCCCGGCGGCTGGCGGCCCGGTGGCTGGCGGCCCGCTGGACCCGCCACCGTTCCCCGCGTGCGTCGGCCGATTGATGTCGTCGACGGTCTTCATGCTGCCTCCCCCGGACTGTGCGCAGCGCCTGGTCGCTGGCGCGGCTCGCCACCTCATACATGAGCGCCAGCCCGCGCTGAGATACCGGAACGGCGCTGTCGCGTTCGCCATGATCGCCTTCGAGCAGCAAGACTTCCTGTAGGAGAACTCGCCGCCCGCGCCCCGCTCCGCTTCCGCGCCCCGCGTTCGCCGGCTTCCGCTTCCCATCCGCGTGATCGTCGTCGCGGTGCGCTGGTCCCTGTGCCTTGGCCTGTCCGACCGTGACGTCGAGGGGCTGCTCACCGAGCGCGGCGTCGAGGTGGGCCGCCTTGACGCATCCGGGTGCCTGCTCCCACCCTGAGCGCATGGACCTACGGATCTGGCCGATCACGGAGCCCAGCCCAGCAGATGAGTATGCGACCAACCGGAACAGAGGCGGCCGCCACCACCGAACAGCTCGACCCGCGCCGCTGGCTGGCGCTGGGGGTCGTGCTGATCGCCGTCTTCATGCAGCTCATGGACATCAGCATCGTCAACGTGGCGATCCCGTCCATCCAGCGCGACCTGGACGCCAGCTACTCGCAGGTGCAGTGGGTCCTCGCCGGCTACCAGCTCGCCTTCGCGGTGGTCCTCATCACCGGCGGGCGGCTCGGTGACATCTACGGCCGCAAACGGCTATTCCTGATCGGCGTGAGCGGCTTCACCGTCGCCTCGGCACTGTGCGGCTTCGCGCAGAACCCGGCCATGCTGGTCGGCTCGCGGTTCTTCCAGGGCGCGATGGGCGCGCTGATGTTCCCGCAGGCCCTGTCGGTCACCCAGGTCGAGTTCCCGCAGCGGGAGCGCGGCGCCGCCTTCGGCATCACCGGCGCAGTCATCGGCCTTGCGACCATCTCCGGCCCGCTGCTGGGCGGGCTGCTCATCGCCGGCAACCTTCTCGGCCTCGACTGGCGGCCGATCTTCCTAGTCAACCTGCCGCTCGGCGTGCTCGCGGTGGTCGCGGCGGCGGTGCTGCTGCGCGAATCCAGGGCCGAGGGCGCGCTGCGGCTCGACCCGGTCGGCGTGGCGATCGCGAGCGCCGCGCTGCTGATGCTGATCTACCCACTGGTGGAGGGCCGCGACCTCGGCTGGCCGGCCTGGACGTTCCTGCTCATGGCCGCGTCGGTGCCGGTGTTCGCGCTGTTCACCCTCTGGGAGCGGCGCAAGACCCGCAAGGACAACTCGCCGCTGGTAGTGCTCGGCCTGTTCAGTGAGCGAGCGTTCGTGAGCGGCCTGCTGCTCAGCGCGGTGTTCTTCTCGGGGGTGGCCGCGTTCTTCCTGGTCTTCTCGCTGTTTCTACAGATCGGGCTCGGCTTCACCGCCCTGCACTCCGGCCTCACCACGATCCCGTTCTCGTTCGGCACGGCGATCGGCTCGGCCATGTCGGTGCGGCTGGCGCCGCGCCTCGGCCGCGCGATCCTGAGCCTCGGCTGCCTGCTGCTGGTCGCCGGCATGCTCGCGGTGATGGCGACGGTCAGCCGCTACGGCGAAGGCATCCATTCCTGGCAGCTCCTGCCCGCCCTGGTGGTGTGTGGCCTCGGCCTCGGCTGCACGATCCCGCCGCTGATCAACGTGATCCTCGCGGGCATCAGCGGCCGCAATGCCGGCTCGGCCTCCGGTGTGCTGTCGACCACCCAGCAGGTCGGCGGCGCCCTCGGCGTGGCGATCATCGGCGTGATCTTCTTCGGGCTGCTGTCCAGCCAGGCCAAGCCCACGATCGCGGCGGTCGTCCCGCGCCTGCGCAGCCAGCTCCAGGTGGCCCACCTGCCCGCGCCGGTCGCCGACCAGGTGGTCGCCGGTTTCTCCACCTGCTTCCACGACCGGGCCAGCGCCAAGGACCCCTCGGCCACCCCACCGAGCTGCCGGCGGGCCACCGCCCAGGTCCAGGCCCAGGGCCAGGGCAGCCAGGCGATCGGCCAGGTGCTCCAGTCCGCCGGTGTCGACGCGCGCAAACGCGACTTCGTCGCATCCATCAAGCGCACCCTGTGGTACGAGGTGGCCGTCTACGGCCTGAGCTTCCTGTTGGTGTTCCTGCTGCCCAACGTCGGCGGCCACCGCTTGCGCCCGACGGGCGGGGCCGCGGCATAGTCAGAGGTCGCCGCCGCTCTTTCCTGGGGCTTCCTCAGTGCAGCCGTCGAGGGTTTGCGAGCGCAGGGCCGCCTGGGACTGCTCGCCCATCCTGCCTGCTCAGGGCCAGTTCAGTCCCACCCGCTCACCCGACAGCGTCGGTCGAACCCAGGCGCGGCAGCGGCTGGACAGATGGACGCGAATCCCTCATGCTCGCAACGCCCTAGCGTGTGTGGTCCAAGCCGGCCACCAGCCGGAAGGAGGCGGGGATGACTCGAGTGCTGCGCCTTGTGGCGGTGGCGGTGCTGCTGACCGGGACGGCCGCCGCGATCGCTCCGGCAGTGACAGCCGCGTCTCCTCCCAGGTGGGTGCGCCACGTTGACAACTACCCTGGGGGCATCTCCAACGGAGTCCGAGCCCGGGTCGTGCAGGCCTCCCAAGACGTCACGCTGTCGGGGAACCGCCTGCAGCCTACGGCGACATCGACGACGGTCACGCTGGACAACGTGCAGATGAACGCCGACTGCGACCCGCCGCTCCCGCAAAATGAGACCTCGGTGGCCTTCAACCCCGGCAACCCCCGCAGCGCCGTGGCCGCCGCCAACGACTACTGCGGCGACGGGTTCTGGATCGGGCGGACCAGCGACGGTGGGCGGACCTGGACGAGCACGTTCAAGGACCCCAAGACCTCCACAGGGGATCGCTGCTTTGGGAGCGACCCCTCGGTCGTCTACAGCGTCCGCAACGCCGCCTTTTACCTCTCCACGCTGTGCTTCTTCACCACCAGCCCGATCTCCGAGGTTCAGGTGTGGAAGTCGGTGGACGGCGGCGCCACCTGGACCCCGTCCACCGATGCTGCCATTGTCATCACCAATCGGGCAGGCGACGGCTCGATCGACCCCTCGGTCTTCTACGACAAGGAGCTGCTGGCCGTCGATAACAACCCGGCCAGCCCCCACTACGGGCGGGTTTACGTCACGTTCATCAAGTTCCACCTGACGCCGCCCTCGGGCCGCAGCGACTACTGCCCCGCGCAGGTGGCGTTCACCGACTCCATCCCGACCGCCAACCCGAGCGTGTCGACGTGGACGCACGTGGCCATCGTGCCGGACGCTCCTGGCGCCAACGGCGTCGGGCCGTCGGCCAACCAGTGGGCCGTGCCGGTCGTCGACGACCAGGGTGGCCTGGACGTGTCGTACGCGAGCGAGGACTGCAACACCGCGTTCGACCGGACCCTGTACTACAAGCGTTCGACAACCGGTGGCGCCAGCTTCGGTCCCCGGGTGCAGATCGACAAGCCGGGCCAGTTCCAGGACAACCCCAACCGCCAGGACCTGCTGCCGGCCAAGCACGCCCGGCTGCCGATCTCCCCGTCCATGGCGTTTGACCCGACCACTCGCACGCTGCTGTACGCCTACCAGAACAACGTGAACGCTGGGGTGTCGGGCGCCGACATCTCGCTACAGACCTCGAGCGACTACGGGCAGACCTGGTCGAACGCCCGGTTCATCAGCGTCACCGCCTCGGGGGCTCCCGCCCCCCGCGACCAGTACTTCCCGTGGCTGTCGGTCGACCAGAGCGGCACCGTCCATGCGATCTGGTACGACAACCGCATGGACATCGGCAACAAGCTGATCCGAACCTTCCAGGCGGTCTCGACCGACGCGGGCGCCACCTGGGACAACTTCAACGTCAGCACCGCGGCATGGAACCCGGACAAGTCGTTCTTCACCTGCGGCTGCTTCATCGGGGACTACAACGCGCTCGCCGCATCCGACCAGGTGGTCTATCCGGTGTGGACCGACGGGAGGAACACGCCCGGCCCGCCGCTTGGCCAGACCGACATCTTCACCAACGTGGAAATCTCGCCGTAGCGGGCCTTCGACTCCCGATTCCAACAAAGCAGCGTTTCCGGTCTTGGGTGTTGGGTTGACGGCGGCCTCCTGCGGCAGGTGCTCGCGATGCGATGGCAGGCCGGACCGAAACGATCCCGTACCGGTGACCTGCCAGCATCGACGGGGTCGGGATGCCGCGGATCTTCCCAAGGACCACTTGATGACACGCACCCCCGGGTGCCTGAAAGGAGGCGGGCTCGTTCAGGCCAAGGTCGACCATCTTCATCAGGCTACCCCAGCTTCGCCGCCCTGCTGCGACAGGGACAGCGGTGAAGGTCTCTCACCCCACTCGAATCGTCAGCGCCTCACGGCGCATGTGGATCCGGGCTCAACCGAAGCTGGCGGTCATTATCGGGACCTTGGACCTGATGAATTCGAGCTTCTGGATTTGTTGGATGGGCACCTGGATCGTGCTGCCCCACGCGGTCCCGCCCGGCCTGGCGGTGAACGGGCGGAGCGCCAACCGGCGTCCGTCCCTGGTCAGTAGGCGGACGTCGTAGCGCCCCTGCGGGGCCGCAGGTCTGAAGGTGACGTAAACCCAGGAAGGCGAACCCTGATAGGCGAAGACGGTTCCCGTCTCGGCGCCCCCCGCGAAGAGCAGCGGCGCTGCGCTCAGATCGTGTCCGTGCGCGACCGCGAGGGTATGGCGGTAGTTGCTGGCGAGCTCGCGGTCGGCGGCCGTGCCCCACCATATTGCGCCGCTGCCCCCGACTCACGCCGCCCGTCGGCCGCCACGGGCAGGTGCTCGGCAGCTCCGGAATCCCGCTCCTGCGCTTCGAAATAGCGCTCGCACAAACGCTGTCGCCGTGCGTCCCGCACCATGAACGTTCCAAGCACGAGCTGGACGACGCTGCGCGCGAGGTCCTCCCACCGGTCACGGAGCCAGACGTAGGCCAGCGGCGCGAGGCGGGGACCGCGCCAGCCGTCCCGCGGCACGAGCAGGCCCCCGCCAGGCCGGTCCCCCGGGCCGGACGCGTGTCGGGTACACCTCCGAGCTGTATGGCGTCAGCATCGCGAGGATGGAGTTCGTGCCCACCAGCAGAAGCACGATGAGCGCTTGGAGCACGTATGGGTGGTCTCCCACACGTCGCCCCAAGGCAACGAAGCTGAAGAGCGTGGCCGAGGTGAGCAGGACGACGCCGATCATCGTCCGCCTGCTGCTCCAGAAGCCATACAGCAACGCCACCGCGAACACAGCGGGGAACCCGATAATGGCGGCGCCGGCGAGCAGGCGCTCGGACGCGCCAGCCTCCAGTCCCAGCTGGCGCAGGTTGGTGGGCAGCCACAGCAGGAAGCCGCTGTTCACCAGGCCCCAGCCGAGGCCGAAGAGCACGACCGCGGTCGTCAGACCACCGAACGGCCCGCGGAAAAGCTGCACGTACCGGCGCGGCTCCTCGTCGGAACGGGGCGCGGGATCCTCATGCACGAGGCGGGCGCCGAAGCGCGCCATCACCGCCTCCGCCTCGGCAGCGCGGCCGGAGGCGAGCAGAAATCGGGGCGACTCGGGAATCCAACGGTTGAGCAGGATGAGGAGCACGCCCGTCGGCAGCCCGATCAGCCAGAGGACGCGCCAGCCGAACCGCGGCTCCAGCGTGGAGGCAAGAAGGCTCGTGACGATGTACGCCCCCGCCACGTCACCACCAATCAGCACCATCAGCCAGCTGCGGTGCCGGGCGGGGATGGTCTCGGCCAGCAGGGCGAACGCAATCGGCAGCATCCCGCCGACCGCAGCGCCCATGAGGAAGCACATGAGCAGGTTCCAGCCGAATGCAGGCATCGCGCCGCAGATGGACGTGGCGATGAACATGACGCCGGCGAGCAGGATCGACGCCCGCCTGCCGATACGATCACCCAGCCAGCCCCACCCGGCGGAGCCGAGCACCATTCCGACGAGCGCGCACAACGGCAACAAGGCCACGGGCACGTGACCCTGCGGGTTCAGCGGCGACTTCAGGCCGTACTCCTGCGCCACCTGGGCACCACGAACGCCAGCGTGGTCGGCTTCATGACGTCGATGGTCACGGCGACAGCCATGACGGCGAGGAGCGCCAAGTGGGCGGGCCGGATCCGGGCCTCGTCCAACGCCGCCACCCGCACCCCGGCGACCCGATCCGGATAGGCCCCGGCGCCCCGCGGCACCAATCCGTACCCCGACAGCGCGATGCCGACGATGATGAGCGCCATGCCCGTTTTCATCGAGAGATCCATCGGCATCCCAGCCAGCCGGTAGCCCATGTCACGCGCACTGATGTACATGGGAAGATGCAGCGCAACACCCGTGCTCACCGCTGCGATTCCGAGCCAGAACACGCGGCGGTGCGCAAAGGCGATCATCGGCCAGCCCCCTAGAGATCGCAGACAGCCTCATAGGGATATACGGGAACGACCGAGCAGGGGATTCGCGTTGGTCACGGACAGCGCACCTCGGGTCTCACCGAGGATCTGCTCGACCAGCGGCCAGAGGCGATGGGAGGCACTCTCGTCCTACCCGAGCTTCCACGCTAGCCAGGATCCGGCACCGGCTCACCTGGTTCACATAGGCTGGCAGGCCGACATGACCGAGCAGGAGGTGAGCGTGCTGCCCAGAGCCCGTGACGCGATGTTGGCGTTGCTGGCTGCCGCGGCCGGCAGCATCGATGCGTTGAGCTACCTGCGCCTGGGCAACGTGTTCACCGCGAACATGACCGGGAATGCGGTCCTGCTCGGGATCGCGGCTGGTCAGCAGGCGGCCGCCCGGGTGCTCCACTCGGTGGCGGCGCTGGCCGGCTTCGGGCTCGGCGTGCTCGCCGGCGCCGCCCTGTGCGGTCGCGACCAACAGGCCGAGGCTGGCAGGTGGCCGCCCCGGGTGACCCTGGCGCTCGCTGTGGAGCTGGTCGCGCTGCTCGCCATGGCCGCCTGCTGGGCGCTCGCCGGCGAGGACCCGGCGGGTGGCGCCGAGTACGGCCTGGTCGGCGTCTCGGCGTTGGCGATGGGCGTGCAGAGCGCCGCGGTGCAGAGGTTTGGGGTCTCCGGCGTAGCGACCACTTATGTGACCGGGACCCTGACCGGCTTGTTGGGCGACCTCGTCCTCCCGGGCGCCTCGCGCGGGTCGCTGGTGCGGCGAGGCGGGGTGCTGCTGGCCCTGGTCGCCGGCGCGGCGGCCGGCGCCGCCGTGGTGGGCGTGGCCGGTGGCATGGCGGCCCTGATCCCGGTCGTGCTGGTCGCCGCCGTCGTGGCGGTGGCGGCGCTGCCCAGGCGACGGCGCGCGCGACCGGTATCCGAACCAACCGAGCCGAGGGGGGCTACATGATGAAGGCGGTCGTCTACGACGGCGATCCCGCCGGGGACCTCGCTTAGGCTGCGTGCCGAGCGGCGCTATGCTGGTGGCGACCCGCTGCCGAGCAGACATCCGGCAAGGGGGAAACCGATGGCACGCACGCAGGAGCCGGTTGCGGTACTCGGCATCGGCGCGATGGGCCACGGGATGGCGACCAGTGCGTTGCGTGCTGGCATCCCGACGATCGTCTGGAACCGCGCGCCAGCGGCGACCCGGGACCTCGCCGGGCTCGGCGCGGAAGTCGCCGAGACCGCCGCCGACGCCGCGCGGCGAGCCGCGATCGTCGTCACGATGGTGACCGACACCGATGCCGTCATCTCTATCGCCCGCGACCAGGGCATGCTCGCCGCGCTGGCTCCGGGCGCGATCTGGGTGCAGATGAGCACGATCGGCGTGGCGGGGATCGAGCGCGTCGCGGCCATGGTGGAGGTCGAGCGTCCCGACGTGATGCTCCTCGACGCGCCGGTGTCGGGAAGCAGGGACCCTGCAGAGCAGGGCCAGCTGACGATCTTCGCGTCAGGGCCCGAGGGGGCCCGCTCGCGGGTTGCTGCCCTGTTCGACGCGCTCGGCCAGCGCACGGTCTGGGTCGGCGCGGTCGGGGCTGGATCGCGACTGAAGCTCGTGAACAACACCTTGGTCGCGTTCGCGGCGGAAGGGGTGGCCACCTCGGTGGCCCTTGCTCGTCGGTTGGGGCTTGAGACCGAGACGGTGGTGGACGCCCTCGGCGGCGGCCCGCTGGTGTCCCCTTGGCAGGCAGCCAAGCTGCAGCGGATCGCCAAGGGCGAGTTCTCGCCCCAATTCGCGCTGACGCTCGCGCTCAAGGACGTGCGCCTCGCCCTCCAGGCGGCCGACGACGACCGGTTCGCCGCCCTCGCGGGCCTGGCGGACGAATGGCAGCAGGTCGTCGATCAGGGGCTCGGCGACCAGGACCTCACCGTCGTGACGCGCGCGCTCGAGCAGCAGGGAGGAACGCCCCGACCCTGATCGGCGACACGATGCTGTGCGAGCAGGCGGGTCCGAGGCAGCAGGAGCAATTCATCACGTCGGCGGCAACGCAACTGCTGGCCACCCTCCGGACGGCATGACCTGGCTTCACGAGCGGTCAGCCAGGCTGGGGGAGTGTGGCGGGCAGGGCGGCCCAGTTCGGCACGCCCAGCCCGCTCGCGGGGTCGTAGCCGACGGTGGCTTGGCAGCATCCGACCCCGGCGAGATCGTTGTTGCCCTGCGTGACGTCGAAGAAGGCCGAAGGCTGCGCCGCGGCCTTGTAGAGCCAGCCGTTGGCCAGCCCGACCCGGGGACGACCCGCCTTGCGCTCCGAGGCGGCTACCAGGGCGGTGGCCGCGGCGACAAACGGGGTCGAGCCGCTGGTCCCGCCGACGGTCTGCAGCGTGGAGCTAATGACGTCGGGCCAGCCGGGCACGACATCGGCCAGCGCGCTGACATCGGGGACAGCGCGGTGGTTCTGCGCGTTCGCGCCGTCCTGGTACGTCGGCCGCGGTTGCAGGCGGGTCACCCCGCCGCCGCCGGCCCCACTGACACCGAACACCGAATCGTTCCACACCGTCTCGGCGACGCGGGTGTTTCCCGGGCCGAGGGTGAGCCGGGTGCCGCCCACCGCGGTGACGAAGGGAGACACCGCCGGATACGACAACGTGGTCCCGGGCACGCTCGTCCCACAGGTGGTCGATCCGGCGTCGCCCGCCGCCACGAACGAGGACACGCCGGTGAGCGCCGTCACCGCCAGGACGGCGTTGATCACGGAGGTGTACCCGGGAGCGCCGCGGTTCTCGGCGAACGCGCAGCCGCCGAAGGACAGCGAGATGACGTCGGGGACGCCGCGACCATCGCCCAGCGCCCGACTGAACCCGTCAAGGAGGCCGGCGAGGGTGGTTTGCACCAGGCGTACCTGCGCCCCGGGGGCCACCGCCGCCACGGTCTGCAGATCCAGGGACGTCTCGTCGTCGGCGTGGGCGATCGCGGCGGCGACACCGTCACCCTGGGTCTGGGTCACCTTGGGCGCGGTGTATCCGAAGCATTGCCCCGCGAGCTTGAGGTCGTTGGGTAGCCAGCCGCCGCCCAGGTCCAAGACCGTGATCACCGGTGTGCCGGACGCGTGGGCTCGCAGCGTGTCGACGCCGTAGGCGGTCTGCACCTGCTGCTGGGTGTAGACGCGGCGCTGCTGCAGCAGCGGAGCCGAGCAGTCGGCGACCAGTGGGGTGCCGGTGTTGACCGGAAACGGCTGGGCCGCCTTCGAAGGACTCGCGGTGCTGGCGGAACCCGGACTCGGCGTGGGACGGTTCCCGCTGGGCGGACGGTTCCCCTCGGCGGTGGGGTCGTAGACCAGGCTCTGTGGCAGCAGCAGACTGGTGCCCGTGGGTTGCAGCGCGGCGGGCGTCTGGGCGGGGAGGCCGTAGGTGATGAATGGGCTGGCCGCCGTGGCGGCCTGCTTGGCCAGCGGGGTGCCCAAGGCCGTCTGCCACTGCTGGGTCGAGCCGATCACGCGCCCGAACAACCTGGTGGGGTCCGCCGCGAACTGCAGGCCGAGGGTTCTGATCGATTTGGCGACGGTGTTGATCTGCGCGTCCGTGGCGCCGAACTGACGCGCGGCCTTGTCCAGGGAGCTGAAGTGGCGGTAGTCCGATGATCCCGGTGTTGCCACCTTGGCTACTGCTTCGCTGAGCCCGGTCATGGAGCTCGGGAGCGACAGGTAGAAGGTGACCTCGCCGGCCTTGGGCACCGGCAGCGACACCGGCAGCGACACCGGCAGCGACACCGGCGCCCGAGCGCTCCTGGAGGTGCATCCGGATACCAGCAGGGATACGACGACCAGGGCGGCAACGGCACAGCCACCACGAAAGCGCATCCAGAGAAAGTACCAACCCGGCCAGGCACCCTCAATGGGCGATCGCCCCGGCGCGGGTCAACACCCCAGCGCGGGCCGGGTTGTGGATGTCGACGCTGGTTAGATTGGCCACGGCATCGATCGGAATCAGCCGGCAGGTCCCTTCATCTGCGGGACTCGATGCTGGCTCTCGCGTCGTAGACGGCACTTACCCAGCCGGTGCACAAGCAGGCCTACTGTGGCAGCGATGCCGAGCGGCTCACCCGCTATCATGCTCGGTTTGACCGAGTCCTCACATGCGACCGTCACTGGCATGACGCGATGGGGGACGCCGTGGTTGGAGGGTGTATGGAAGCTTGGCGTCGTGGTGTGAGCCGGGAGGTGATGGGTGCAGGGCGTCCAAAGGGCTAGTCTGGCGAGCGCGTGCGGTCCGCGGAGCGGCTGGCCCGGGCCGGCCGGAGACCAGGAGGAAGGTGTGTATGCGGTCAGTCATGGACATGCTCAGGGCGCGCGAGGTGTCGGCCGCGCCGGTGACGGTGGACGGCGTCACCGTGACGCCCCAGTCGCGAGCGCTGGTGGTCCGCCTGCCGAAGGGCGGGTTGGTCTGGCACCGCCCGACCGCCGTGCTGGTGGAGCGGGACGGACAGGCGCGCCGCCTCCCGATCGTGGACCTCACCCGCATCCTGCAGGTGGGCCTGCTGGGTCTCGCGGCGCTGACCGCCAGCATCAGCCTGCTCGGGTTCCGACGCCGGACGGGGGTGGCAGCATGACCGACACCGGCGACGCCTCGCCGGACGAGGCCGCCTCGCCGGACGAGGCCGCCTCGCTCGCCGACAGGGCCGGGGAGCAGGCGCCGAAGATGCTGGAGAAGGTTTTCGCGGCCGCCCAGCCGGGCGCCGTCTTCGGCCAGCCGGTCGAGGCCGGCGGCTACACCCTGATCATGGCTGCGGAGGTGACCTCTGGTGGCGGCTTCGGCGTGGGGCTGGGCCGCGGTCCGGCGCCCAAGCCGGCCGCGAGGCGATCGCCGCCCGGGGAGGCGGCGCCGCCCGCGGGCAGGCAGTCCATCGGGGGAGGCGGTTTTGGCGGGGGTGGCGGGTCGATGGGGCGGCCGGTGGCGATCGTCGCCATCGGCCCCAGCGGCGTGAGGGTCAGGCCGGTGGTGGACGTCACCAAGGTCGCCCTGGCCGCGCTGACCGCCTCGGCGGCCATGCTCGGGCTGCGACGCGCGATGCGCAGGGCACGCAAGGGCAGAGCTAACTGAAGGCTCCGGCGCGGCTGCCCGATCCTGCATCCGCTGTGGCCGATCCGCCCGGGTGCGACGGTCCCGCCCGCTTGCCCCGGTTTGGGCAGCGGCTTGTGCGGGGACGAGAACTACTTTGGAAGGCTCACGCGAGCGGAAACGCGGGTGGCTCAACCACAGAGCCACTCCAACACCGCTGGAGGCATCATGGCCGCACTGTTCCTGGTGCTCGCGGTGGCCGACGCCGTGCTAATAGGCGACGCCGTCCTCGCCAACACCAGCGCCACCTCAGTCTCCGTCTTCGACCACTCGATTACCGGCTTCACCCACGGCCAACTGCTGCTGCTCGCCGCCGGGCTCGGCCTGCTGGGTGCGCTGCTGCTGGGGCTAGCCTGGCGCTCGTCGAGCGCACGGCGCGCCAAGCGTGGGGCGCTGCGGGCGGCACGCCGCGACCTGGAGGGCAGGGTCGCCGAACTCGAGCATGAGAACGCCACCCTCCGCCAGGAGCGGGAGCGCCTCGGCCGGCTGGCGGAGCTGCGCGAGGCGTCCAGCCAGGCACAGGCACAGGCGCAAGGCAGGGCCCGGGAGCGGGCCAGCCAACCGCCGGTCGACGCGCACGCGTAGGCCGCGGCAGGGTGCGTACCGGACGTCCAGGCAGCGGCACCGCGGTCGACAACGCGCCCGCCGTCGTCGCTTCGCGTCGCCAAGCGGGCCCGGACCCTGCCCGTCAGGCGCCTCTGCCCGGAAGTCGGAGGGCGCGCGATCGGGTCTGCCACGGCCGCTGGTTCGCGCCTGCCATGGGGCTCCGGGGCATTGCTGCCGAAACGCAGGTAGGGGGCAGTCATGCAGATCTCGTTTGCCGCCTCGCCGACCTGCCTTGCCAGGCTTCGGCGTGCGGTCCGAACCAGCTTGCAGGAAGTGCCAGGTGCCATCCCGGGTGAGGTCGTCGACGAGGTGGTTCTGGCCGTCAGCGAGGCCGCCACCAACGCCATCCTGTTTGGGTCCGGCGGCGCGCAGCCGGTCACGGTGACCGTCAGGGTCGGTGGCGGCTGGATCGAGGCGACCATCCGCGACCGGGGCCGCCCCGTCGCCCCACGCACGGCTCCCGTGATGAGCCTTCGCGGGCGTGGGCTGTGGCTGATCGGCCAGCTGGTCGACGAGTTGCGCCTTGTCAAGGCCCGCCCAGGGACGCTGGTAGTCCTTCGCCGGTGCATCGACGACCCCGCCGTCGGCGGGTTGCCCAATGGCCCGGCGGCCGTCAAGGGGTGACGATCCGCGGCACCCGCCCCCGACGCTGCCGGAGCGGGTAGTCATGCGGCAATGCGGACGCCTGGGTTACGTAACAGCCCGTTGCGGAAACGCCGTCGGTGCTCAGCCGGCGTGCTCGTTCTGATTGACGATCGCGACCGGGTCGAGTCCGGTTCGCGTCTGCCGCGACGCTCGCCTGTCGCCATGCCGTGACCGGCTCCCACCAGGCTATTGCCTAGGACCCGCAGGGGTCGTGCTTCATCCGGGGGGAGGTCGCCATGCGACCAGTCCGCATCATCGCCGCCGTCGTGCTCACCGCCGCCGTCGCCGCTACCGGTTCCTACATCGCCCGCTCCACCGCCCACCCGTCCGCGGCGCCGGCCCCGCCGATAACCGCAGCGCCACCCACGAGCCTAGCGCCCAAGCAGCCCGTCCCCAGTACCCAGCCGCCAAACCGCCCCACCGATTCGGACGTGTCGGTGGCCTATGTGCCGCGTCCGGTGCTGGCCGACGGCCGCTACGACGCGTATGTCCGCACGGTCGACCCCGGTCGGAACCGGCTGGTGGTGGACCTGGTCCAGGTCTTCCACGACCAGGCGGCCGTGGACGCGGCCATCGCCGACGGCAAGCCACGCGACCAGGCGCAGTACCTGAGCGTCTGGGTCCGCAACCAGAACCCGCGGCTGCGGACCCTGCCGCTGGCCCGTGACCTGCGCCTGGACCTGCGCGGTGGTGACTGTGAGGTGCCCACCAGCCAGCAGCTGGCCAAGCTGGCCGCCGACGCCCGCCTCATGAACGGCGCCGTCTACACCTACTACTTCACCCTGACCGTCGCCGGCGGCGCCGTGCACCGAGTCCAGGAGTTCCTGGCGATCAACGCGTGCTGAGCGGTCTGGCAAGCGGAGCCCGGCGGCCTGGCCCACGGAGGGCTGTCCGACGTTCCGCTACGACCCCTTGGACGTCCGATCCGGCTATCCGGTGGTGGCTGACCAGACGTCGGTGTTGCCGAAGGTCGCCGGGCAGTCGGCCAGCGGCCATGGCGCGGGCAGGACCGGCTCGCCGGCCGCAAGCGACCGGGCGCGCCAGTCCTGCACCGCCGGGCACACCGCGGGCGTTGCGGGCGTCAAGCCACACCCCCACGCCGTAGTCACGGCTGGCGGCCGCGTAGACGTAGTCGCCGATGCGCTCCTCCCGCAGCCGATGGCCCGGATAGCTGGCGCGCAGGTCCCCGAACGGGCCGTCGTACAGCGGCGCCCACGTGCCGGGACCGTCGGCATCGACCGGCGCGCTGAGGAACACCCCGTGGTAGGGGCGGGGCGAGCTCACGTCGTCGCCGCGCCAGGGCGAGGTGACGGCCTCGTAGACGACGTAGGCACGGTCGCCGCCGGGCGAGATCGCCGGCGCGGCATAGATCGGCCGATCACCCGGCAGGGAGACCGGCGTCGGTCCGTGCCAGGACACGGCCCCGTCCGCCGACCAGGCGATGCGGGTCTGCTCCTGGTTGAGGCCGGCGCTGGCGTCTGCCCAGGCATCGATGATCAGGTTGGTCGCGCCGGCACCGGTCGGCGCGCCATTGGCGATATCGACGCTCGGCGAGGCGCCCAGGTCGGCCGATTGGGTCGAAGTGGCCAGGACACACGTCCACGGTCTAAGAGAACGAACCGTCTCGCTTCGCCGTTACTCGGATCAACCAACTGGGCCAAAGAGCCAGCCGGCATGCCATTCTTGGCAGCCGACCTTGATTACTTGACGGCAAGCCTACGAGGTCAACTGCTCTGTTTCCTCGGCGGGTCGAAGCAGCCATCGGTAGCCGATGCCCGGGTCGGTGGCGATTATCCTGGGTCGGCTCGGGTCCTTTTCGATCTTGCGGCGGAGCTGGCTGACGAACACCCGCAGGACATCGACGTCGCCGGCGTACCCGGACCCCCAGACGCGGTCTAGCAACCAGTTGTGCGTGAGCAGCTTGCCCGGATGCCTGGCCAGCTCCTCCAGCAGGGACCACTCGGTCTTCGTCAGCCTGACCGCCTCGCCCGATCGAATGACGTGGTGGGTCCCAAGATCGATCTCGAGGTCATCTGCGCGGAAGCGGCCCGCCGCCGGCGTTCCCGGCGCACCGGCCCTTCGAAGCAAGGCGCGAACGCGCGCCATCAGCTCGTCAGTGCCGAACGGTTTGGTGAGGTAGTCGTCGGCGCCCAGGTCCAGCGCGGCCACCTTGTCGGCCTCCTCCTCCCGGACCGAGAGCACCAGGATGGGAACCTGGCTCCAGGCCCTGAGCTGGCGGCAGACGGCCAGCCCGTCGACCACCGGCATGTTCAGGTCGAGCACCACCAGGTCAGGATCGAACCGACGCGCTGCCGCAAGCGCCGTCTCGCCGTCTGCGGCGGCCTCGACGAGGTAGTCGCGGGCGCTGAGCGCCCGCCCGACCGCTCGGCGGATCTCCTCCTCGTCGTCGACGACCAGGATGCGACCCTTCCTCATGCCGCACCGGCGCCTGCGGGGAGCGAGAACGCGAACGTCGCGCCGCCTCCCGGGGTGTCTTCGACCCAGATCTCCCCGTTCATCAGCGCAAGGAACCCCTTGACGATGGCCAGCCCAAGGCCGGTACCCAGACGGGGGTGGCGTTCGGTCACCTGGTAGAAGGGATAGAACAGCTGCTCGCGGACTGACGCCGGGACACCTGGTCCGTGGTCGATGACCCGGATGACGACGCGGCCGTCGGACCGGTTGGCCTCGACCTCGATGTCGTCGCTGCCGCTGTCGTCGGCCGCCTTTCCCGCGTTGTCCAGCAGGTTGGTCACCACACGATCCAGGAAGACGGGGTCCGCGCGGACGATGGACGCCTGGTCGTCGCTCCGCAGCCGGATCCGAAGCCTCGGCCGCTGGCGCTCGATCCGGTCGACGCATGTGCCCAGGACCTCCGGGAGATCCACCGCCTGCACTCGGGCCTTGAGGATGCCGCCTTCGATCCGCGACATGTCCAGCAGGTTGGCGACCAGCGAGGCGAGCCGGTCTGTCTCCTTGTTGATGGTTTCGAGGGCCTCCTTGGAGTACTGGGCTGGTTGCCCGGTGTCGTCGCTCAGCAGGTCGGTGACCGACGCCTTGATCGCGGCCAGGGGGGTCCGCAGGTCGTGAGAGACGGCGGCCAGCAGGGAACGCCTGACGTTGTCGCTTTGCCGGGACACCTCGGTCTCGGTGGCCGCGCGCAGGAGGCGGTCCCGCTCCAGCACCAGGGCGAGCTGATCGCAGAACGCCCGCAGTACCCGGCGCTCGGCGGGGGCCAGCGGGCGCTCACCTCGCAGCACCAACAGGCCCAGGTGGTGGCCCCCCACCGACAGCGGCAGCCGCTCGGAAGGACGCTCGTCGGTGCCACGATCCCAGCGCGGTGGCAGGTCGTCCTTGTGGGCGCCGACCGTGACCTGCTCGCGCAACTCGCGCGCCGTTGGATC
>JBKPDO010000057.1:0-41502 GCA_046727955.1 bacterium
CTGCACATCGCCGGCCAGCACAAGGCCGGCGCCGTCTTCCTGTTCGAGTCCTCGTGGCAGAAGCCCTACAGCGACCGGGGCGTCCGCAAGCTCCTGGCCCGCTACACCCAGGCGGCCGGCATCACCGCCTCGATCAGCCCCACACTCTGCGGCACTTCCTGTTCACCTCCCGACTCGCCTTGGCCAACGCCCAGGCCACCTACGACTACTGCTACGTTCGTCAAATCCGGTGCAATAGAGGGCGGCCCTGCTGCCCGCATAGCCTGACCAATGGTGGTCTGACCAGCAACGATCCGAGGCAGAGCATGTATACCGCTTTTGAGGAACGTAGCATTACTAGGTCGAACTAGTCGGTCTGCTGATCGCTCTGCTCGTCCCGCGCACCACGCCAGACGATCTCCACCTTGGAGGGGTCAAAGCGCCATGACCGGTCGCTCCCCTTCGGCGGCCAAATCGTGGCACCAGGCCGGCTCTTGTGAAGGATAATCTTCTCAATCAGCATGGCGATAAGGCTCCGGCGCCAGTGCAGCTGGTGACGCAGTAGTAGGACCGGTTCGGGTTGCCGTACCTGTCCGACTTTGAGAAGCCGGCGACTGTCATCTTGCCGCAAGCGCCGCACTGAATGAGCCCTGTGAGCAAGTAGGAGCGCGGCTCGCGGTACTGCTTGGCGACGGTAGCCGATCCACGGAAGACCACTTGAAGTAACTCCCACGTCTCGGCGTCAAGGATCGCCGGCCAGACCGCTGGATACTCGGCGCCGTTGTGCTGGCGGAAGCCTTTGAGGCGGGGGCTCTGGAGCATGTTCCGGAGGTTCGAGTACTCCCACTTCTTGCCGGTGACGGTGAGCACGCCGCGTTTGTTCAAGTCGCCGGTGACTGACCGGAGCGACTCACCGGTAAGCAGGCGCCGAGCTACCTCGCGAATGATTTCAGCCTCGGACTCGCGGATCGTGACGCCATCTGGCTCGTACCCATAGGGGCGCTTGCCGCCGTTGAAAGCGCCCACCTCCGCCCTGGCTTTCTTCTTGCGCTTGGTCCGGTCGCTGATCTGGCGCGACTCCAGCATGGCATTGTTGACTGCGGACACTGCATTGTGAATGCCGGCGCCCGTAGAAAGGTCATAGCCGTTCTGGTTGGTCGTCTCGATCCTGTGGAGTGGAGTCGTCTCTGCCAGATGGAAGAGGTCGATCAGCTCTTCGAGCTTGCGATATAGGCGTGGCATCTCCGTAACGAGAATCACGTCCACCTGACCCGCGCGGACTGCCCGTAGGAGGGCTTCAAATCCCGGCCGAGGTTTGTTCGAGAAGCGAGAGGCTGACAGGTCGTTGTCCTGGAAGACCTCGACAATGCGACTGGCAGGTCGGCGGCTGCGAGCGCGCCTTCGCCTGCGGCGTCACTGCGGACCTGGTGATCAACGCCCTCCCCGCCGACGACCACCTCGCCTGGATCTCGGCCTGGCGGTGAGGTCCCCGGCCCCATGGTGCCGGTACCCTGCCGCGGGGCTGGTCCCTTGCCGCGGGCCGGCCCTGGCAACTTTATAGGCCACCTGGGGCGGTTTCGGTCGTTTGGCCTACCCAGCGGGCCGCAAAGGTGCCCTTCGCGGCAATGTGCATCCCGCGCGGCAAGGTCGGGGCCCCTGGATGACACCAAAATGCTCAAAGTGCTCCGCGCGGTCCTTCGGAACCGCGTCTGGGTGGGAACCATGGGAGAGGGAGGAGCGTCGGAAGGGCATGACGATGCGTTCGAGGCGAACGCCTGGGCTGTGGCTGGTGGTGGCCGGGCTGGCTGTCGGGCTTCTGGTGGCGGGGTGCGCAGCGGAGTCCGGCGCGAGGGCCGGTGGCCAGGCCAGCGGGCCGTCGACCTCCTCCAGCACTGCTCCGGCCGCCCCGACGTCCGGCAGCGCGCCCGGACAGACGTCGACGAGCGTTGACCGGGCCGACGTCGTCCTGCGGGGAACGGTGCGTCGCGGCGTCGAGGGCGGCTGCCTGCTGCTGGATGCGCAGGACAAGCAGGCCTACCTGCTGCTGGACGCGGACCGGTCCGCGCTCCGACCCGGCGCCAGGGTCGAAGTCGTCGGCCAGAGGGTCGACCAGATTGTGAGCACTTGCAACGAGGGCGTGGCGCTCTCCGTCGCCTCGGTCCGGCCACTTCCGTAGCCGGGAGGGCGTGGGGGAGTGCCGTCCGGTCTGTCGCCGCCTACCGGCACCACCAGGCGAGGACCGGCGGTCAGCGGCCGGTCAGGGAACGGTCAGCCTCCAGGCGCAGCCTGATCTCGGGCATACGCCACCAAGGAGGCGGAAACACGATGACCGATGCCGCGATCCTCACCGAGGGCCTCGCCAAGCGGTACGGCAGGCAGCAGGCACTGCACGGGCTGGACCTGAGCGTGTCGCCGGGAGAGGTGTTCGGCTTCCTCGGCCCCAACGGGGCCTGGCCGCCGCCGATCTCGTCCGCCTCGAGCAGCGACTTGTCGATCAGGCTGTCGAGCAGGTCGAGCACATCGCTCTGGGCCACCCCGGCGCTGGCGCAGACCACCTCGGCCGCCTCGGGGGTGCAGCTGCCAGCGAACACCGCCAGGCGGCGCAGCACCGCCTGCTCTGGCTCGACCAGCAGCTCCCAGCTCCATTCCATGACCGACCGCAAGGTGCGCTGCCGCGGCACGGCGGTGCCGCTCCCGCTGGTCAGGAGCTGGAAGCGGTCGTCGAGGCGGGCCGCCACCTGCTCGATCGGCAGAGCGCGCAGGCGCGCGGCGGCCAGCTCGATCGCCAGCGGGATGCCGTCGAGCCGGCGGCACACCTCCACCACCGCCGCCGCGTTCTCCGGGGTCACCCAGAAGGACGGCCGGATGGCGTTGGCGCGCTCGACCAGCAGCCGCACGGCCGCGTGGCAGAGCAGCTCGGTGGGCGGCGCCGCCGGCGCCCGCGGCACGCTGAGCGGGGGCAGCTCGACCGCGCGGCCATCCTCGCTCACCGCGAGCGGCCGCAGGATGCCGAGCTCCGTGCTCCTCCCGCCGACTCCGCCAAGCCGTCAGCCATCGGTGCGACCATACCGCGAGTCGGCATCGCAGCGACCAGGCTGGCGTGGCGACCGCCGGGCCCTTCGACCACAATGAGCGTCGGCAACCTGAGACTGACACCGGACAAGCTCGAGGAGTCGCACGATGGCCACGACGGAGACCCGCCCCGACCTGGCCGATTCAGATACCCGAGAGGGCGACGGCTACGCCCACTACGCCCGGAAGGAAGAGATCACCCGCGCCGCCATCGAAGGCGGCACCATTACGGCACTTTGTGGCTACCGCTTTCCACCAATTCGAGATCCTCAGCGATTCCCGGTCTGCCCGAAGTGTAAGGAGCTGGCCGCCATGCTGTGGGAGTGACGCCATCGGCGGCCAGCGCGAGCTGGCCGCCGATGGCAACGTGGTGGCAGGCGTGAACACGCCTACCCTCCAGCGACGTTGATGGCGGTGCTGGCGAGGGTGGTGTCGGCGACGATGTCCAGTAGCGTGGCGGCGGCGTCGGCACGCGCGATCCCGTGGGGCTTGGCGAGCAGGCCGCGACTGGTGTGGACCGTGCCGGTGGCGGGTTTGTTGGTGAGCCGGTTGAGCCGCACGATCGTCCAGTCCAGCCCGCTGGTGGTCACGAGCTGCTCCATCGCCGCGTTGTCGGCGTAGGGGGTGGCCAGCAGGCGACGAAGCACCGCCATGGCCAGGGGTGGGTTGTCGACGATGATGGGGTAGGCGCTGGTGACCACCAGTCGCCGGACTCCGCGGTCGGCCATCGCCTGGGTGAGCACCCGGGCGATGTCGGCGAGCCGGTGCGGGTCGTTGCGGACCGCGCCGGCGATCGTGGAGATGCCCGCGTCGGCGCTGTCGATCGCCTTGCGGACCGCGTCCGGGTCGCGGGCGTCGCCGTGCACGACGGCGGCGAGTGCCGTCGGGTCGTCGAGGGCCTGCGGGTGGCGGGTGAAGGCGGTCATCTGGTGGCCGCGGCGCAGTCCCTCGGCAAGCACGTGGCGTCCGGTGCGGCCGGTGGCGCCAAACACGGTGATCTTCATCGGGCCTCCCTGGTCGTTGCCTTGTCGATCTCGGTATCCGGGCGGGACCGGGTTGCGGTCCTGCCGCTGGCTCTGGCGCCGATACCATACAAGCTGATAGTCATCATGTATAGTATGCGCCATGCCGACACCAACCGACATCCCGCCACCCTCGATCGGCTACCTGGTCTGGCACCTGACCCTGCGGTGGCGCGCCGAGCTGGACCGCTCGCTCGCGCCGCTGGGGCTGACCTCCGCCCAGTACGCCGTGCTGGCCTCCCTCTACGGCCTCTCACAGGGCGGGGCACGGCCCAGCCAGCGCGAGCTGGCCGACTTCGCCGGTCTTGAGCCCATGCACGTGTCCAAGCTCGTCCGCGCCCTGCAGCGCGCCGGGCTGGTGGAGCGCGCCGGCAACCCGGCCGACACCCGCGCGGTCCAGCTCAGCGTCACCGACCGCGGCGTCCAGGTCGTCACCGCCGCCAGGGCGACGGTGCTCGAGCTGGAGGAGCAGCGCCTGGCCCCCCTCGGCGGGCGCAGCAGCCAACGAACCGCCCAGCTGCGGGAGGCGCTGCTGGTGCTGCTTCGCCACACCCAGGCGCCAAGCAGCGCCAGCGAGGGCTCCGCGGCGGCGCAACCGGCGCCCACCGCCCCCGAAAGCCGATAGGAGGAGCAACGCCATGCATCCCAAACCCTCGATCTGGTAGACGCTTGTGGCTGGCCTGGCCGGCGGGTCGCGTTCGCGTCCCGGTGTGTCCGAGGTGCAAGGAGCTGGCCGCTATGCTGTGGGGCTCGGGCTAGGCACTCGAGGTGGCGGGGGCTTCAGCTACGGAGCTTCGCGTAGTTGGTGATTGCGGTGGGCTATGCTCGTTTCGAACTTTCTTCGTCCGAGTGACCTGCTGGCCGCCAGATGGCTGACCAACCTATTTCGGTGACCACCGAGCTGACCCTGCTGTCGCGGGTGGCGTACCGCGACCAGGAGATCAACGGCCCCCGGCTGCGTGGCCTCCTCGCGCTGCTTGCCGGCGATCTGCGCACGGGCTGCAGCACCGGCCGGCTGGTGGGAGAGCTCTGGCCGGACGAGCAGCCCGAGAACCCGGCCAAGGCGCTGCAGATCCTCGTCTCCCGCGCCCGGGCACAGCTGGGCTCCGACGTCATCGCCAGAACACCCACCGGCTACCGCCTCACGTTGAGCGAGGACCAGGTCGACACCTCTGCCGTCCTGCTCAGCGCGTCGGCGAGCGCACAGCGCTCCCGCGCCGGCGACCACGCGGCAGCGCTCGCGCACGCCGAGGCCGGTCTCGCGCTGTGGGAGGGGGCCGCGGGCGGCAACGCCGTGCTCGACGACCCGGTGTCCGCGCTGCGCGCGGAACGGGCATCGACGTATCGGTCGCTGGTGCGTGCCCGCGCTCTGGCGCTGGCGCGACTGGGTCGCCATGCCGAGGCGGCCGAGGCGCTTACCGATCTGGTCGGTGAGCGCCCCCGGGACGAGGAGGTCCTGCTCGAGCTGTTGCGCAGCGAAGCGGCGACGGCGGGGCCGTCCGCGGCGCTGGCCAGGTACGAGGCGTACCGCCGCTTGCTGCGCGACGAGCTCGGCACCGACCCCGGCTCTGCACTTCAGGCCGTGCATCAACAGCTGCTGCAGGGTACGTCGCCGGTGGTCCGGCACGGTGTGCCGCACGAGCCCAACCCACTCCTCGGCCGCGAGGACGACATCGCCGCGGTGGCGAACCTGCTGCGCACGTCGCGGGTCACGTCGATCGTCGGCGCTGGCGGTCTGGGCAAGACCCGCCTCGCGCACGTCGTGAGCCGTCAGGCGGAGCAACGGGTCGTGCACCTCGTCGCGCTCGCCGGTGTCACCACCGACGACGACGTCGCCAGTGAGGTCGCGTCGGTCCTCGGCGCCGGTGAGTCCCGGCGCCCCCCGGTCAGTCCCCACGCCATCCCGACCGGCGTGCTCACCGGCATCATCAACGCGCTCGGCCCCGGCCCCGCGTTGCTGGTGCTGGACAACTGTGAGCACGTCCTGCGCGGCGCCGCCGAGCTGGTGCACGCCCTGGTGTCGATGACGCAGGACCTGCGCGTGCTCACCACCAGCCGCGCGCCGTTGGGCCTCTCGTCGGAATCGGTGTACCTGCTGCCGGAGCTGAGCTTGCCGACGACCGTGGAGCTGTTCATGCAGCGCGCGAGGGCTGCGCGCCCCAGGGCCGACCTGCCCGCCGATGTGGTGGAGGAGGTGTGCCGCCACCTGGACGGCCTACCGCTCGCGGTGGAGCTGGCGGCGGCACGGGTCCGGGTGATGTCGGTCTTCGAGATCGCCCGTCGCTTGGAGGACCGTTTCGCCTTGCTGCGCGGCGGCGCGCGCGACGCGCCGGAGCGGCACCAGACCCTCCAAGCGGTGGTCGACTGGAGCTGGAACCTCCTCGAGCCGGCCGGGCAGGCGGCGATGCGGGCGCTGTCGGTCTTCCCCGGCGGATTCACCGCGGACGCCGCGCGGCAGGTGCTTGGCGACGGTGACGCCTCGGACGTCTCGCAGGTCCTGGAGCATCTGGTCGACCAGTCGTTGCTCCAGGTGGCGGAGACCCCGACGGGCACGCGCTTCCGGATGCTGGAGACGGTGCGTGAGTTCAGCACGGCGCATCGGGAGGCGGCCGGGGAGACCGACCAGGTGGTCGGCGGTCTCCTGGCGTGGGCACGCGACTTCGGGGTGGCGCACCACGAGTCGCTCTTCGGCGCCGATCCCTTCTCGTCCGTGGAGCGGGTCCGGGCCGAGCAGGACAACCTCGTACAGGCGCTCCGCTACGGGCTCGCCCATGCGGACGGCGCCACTGTCGCGGCGATGTCCGCCGTGCTCGGGGGTCTGTGGACCATCGAGTCCAACTACCCGCGCTTGACGACGCTGGCCGAGGAGACCGCTTGGGTGCTGTCGCATTTCCAACCCGGGCCCGATCTCGTCGAGGTCACCCGGACGGCCTTGACGCTGTTCACCGCGTTCACGTTCCTCACCCAGGGGCCCCGCGCGGTGCGCTGGCTGGTCGCTCTGCGCCGGCTGCCGCCGGCCCCGCCGAGCACCCTGGCCCGAGCCGCCGCGATCGTGTTGGGCGCCGCAGCCGAGGGTCGCTCGGCCCTGCACGTACTGTGCGACAGCGACGAGCCGCTGGTGGCCGGCGCTGCCAACGGCATCGCCAGCTACCTCTGGGAGAACGAGAGCGACTTTGACGGCGCACTGAAGGCCGCCGAGCGGATGCTCGAGGCATTCGAGAACCGGGAGGTTCCGTGGATGCGGGCGCATGCCCATGGCCGGATCGCCGAGCTGTGCATGCAGGTCGAACAGGGCGCCGAGGCACAGCGCCACCTGAGGGCGGCGCTGCCGGTGCTGGAGAAGCTCGGAGTATGGTCGGACGTGGTCGGGATCCGCTGGTGGATGGTGCTCACCAGCCTGCAGATCGGCGCCGTCGACGAGGCGGAGCACTGGTTGGAGCAGACGGCGCCGTATCGGGCGGACGAGCCGGTCGGCATGCTCACCTACGGCCTCGGAGTGCGAGCCGAGATCCTGCTCGCGCGAGGTGAGGTCGAGGCCGGTCTGCGCCTGTGGCGACGAGCTGTCGACCAGCTGATCAACGCTGAGGGTCCGATCTTCGGCATCGACATGGATCCCGATCAGGAGCCGTGGACCTTGGAGGCCAATGCCGTTGCCGTGGTCGCCCATGCGCACCATGGGCGGCTCGACCTCGTCGAGGAGATCACCGGCGAGCTGTCGCACAGGCTGTCGACGATGCTCACGACCGTGGCCAAGCCGCCGTACCTGGTGGAATTCCCGATCTGCGGTGCGCTCCTGCTGGCGCTCGCCATGGTGGACCTCGACCGCGGAGTGCGTGCCGGCGACGAGCGAGTCACGAGATCGGGGGCGCGGATGATCGCCTTGGCGGAGCGCTTCCGTTTCCTGCGGAACTTCCAGCCGACCATGTCCGCCGCCCGCGCCCGCCACGCGGCCGAGCAAGCCGACTGGTCGGCGTACGACGACGCGGTGTCGTCGTACGCCGATCTTGGTCGCGAGGACCTGCGAGCCGCCGCCCTGGCAGCGCTGCGGGCGCGTGAGCAGAGCTGACGGCCTTCTACCGTATCGGGTCGCGGTTATACAGCTTCTTCGCCCAGAGGTATCCGATCAGGGTGATGCCGATGCACCAGGCGATGGCGATGACCGCGCTGTTGCCGATCGGGGTGCCCAGCAGCAGCCCCCGCACGGTCTCGATCACGGGCGTGAAGGGCTGGTACTCGGCGAACCAGCGCAGGCCGACCGGCATCGAGTCGGTGGGGACGAACCCGCTGCCGAGGAACGGCAGGAACACCAGCGGCATGGGGAGGTTGCTGGCGGCCTCGACGGTCTTGGTCACCAGACCCAGCGCGACGCACAGCCAGGTGACCGCAAGGGTGATCATCGCCAGGACACCGGCCGCCGCGACCCACTCGACGGGACCGGCGGTGGGCCGGAACCCGATGAGCAGCGCGACGCCGATGACGACCGCCATGCTGAGCATCGTCTGGATCATGCTGCCCAGGACGTGTCCGGTCAGCACCGAGGGACGGAAGATGGCCATGGTGCGGAACCGGGCGATGATGCCCTCGGTCATGTCCATGGCGACTGAGATCGCCGTTCCTTGGGCGCCGCTGGCGACGGTGATGAGGAGGATCCCCGGAGTGACGTACTGGACGTACTGGGCGCGGCCGCCTGACAGGCCGGCGAGCCCGGCGCCCAGCGTGCCACCGAGGATGTAGACGAACAGCAGCAGGAAGACGATCGGCAGGCCGACGAGAAACAGCGTCAGGCCCGGGTAGCGCAGCATGTGCCGGAGGTCGCGCCGCAGCATCGTCGCCGAGTCGGCCACGGCATAGGAAAGCGTGCTCATCGTGTTGGCTCCATTTCCTTGTCGGGTTGGCCAGTGAGGGCGAGGAAGACGTCGTCGAGATCGGGCGTGTGGATCGACAATCCGCCGACTTCGATCGCTGCGTCCTCGAGCTGGTCGAGCAGGGCTCGCAGCGACCGGACGCCGCCGTCGCTGGGGACCTGGAGGGTGAGCGCGTCGTCGTCGCGGGTGGACTCACCAAGGACGCGGGCTGCCGATTCGAGTCCGTCCGCGTAGGCGAACTGCAGGCTGATGTGACCGCCGGGGATGCGGCGCTTGAGCTCGTCCGCGGTGCCCTCGGCGACCAGCGTTCCGTGATCCAGGAGCGCGATCCGGTCGGCGAGCTGGTCCGCCTCCTCGAGGTACTGCGTGGTGAGGAAGATCGTGACCCCGCCTGCCACCAGGTCGCGGATGATCTGCCACATGGTGCGCCGGCTGCGTGGGTCCAGGCCGGCGGTCGGCTCGTCCAAGAAGACGATGCGCGGGTCGCCGACCAGGCCCATCGCCAGGTCGAGCCGCCGTCGCATGCCACCGGAGTAGGTCGCGGCGTGCTTCTTGGCCGCCTCGACCAGGTCGAATCGCTCGAGCAGCTCGGCGGCGCGCTGTCGGCCTTCACGCCGGTCCAGGTGGCGCAGGTCCGCCATCAAGAGCAGGTTCTCTTCGCCGGTGAGCAGGTTGTCCACCGCCGAGAACTGGCCGGTGACGCCGATCGCGGCGCGCACCGAATCGGGGTCCCGGGCCACGTCATGGCCCGCGACCTGCACCTCGCCACCGTCGGCGCCGATCAACGTGGACAGGATCTGCACCGTGGTGGTCTTGCCGGCGCCGTTGGGGCCGAGCAGCGCGAAGATCGTTCCCTCGGGAACGTCCAGATCGATGCCGTCGAGCACAACCTGGTCGCCGAACGACTTACGCAGCTCGGTTGCCCTGATCGCCGGTTGGGATGGGGTGGTGGTCATACTCCCTCGTCTCGTCACTGTGGCGCTGGTGGCCACGACCTCGCCGAGCATGCACGACGCCAGGTTCACCGCGGTTTCACCGCGGTTTCAGGTGCTCCGGCGGACAGCCGGGCGACGCTGACGGCGTCGAAGGCGCCACGTGGATCTACCAGCACGACGCCGCTGAGGTGGACCTGGCCCTCCCGGAGGTGAGCAGTCTGGAGGAGCGCTTCTCGATGAGGTCACCGCTGTTTCACGGCGCCGCCTCGTTCCTGTAACCACCCGGGCTTGGTATTGCGGAAGGCTTGCTGGAGGCCGGGAGGCACCGGCCGAGCGGGACCGACCACCAGAGGAGCCGCAATGACGCTCCGCAGCCGCAGCCGCCGCACCGTCATCGCCGCAGTCGCCGCCGTCGCGGCCGTCGTGGCGATCCTCGGCGGCATCGCGCAGGCAGCAGGGCCGACCTCGCCGGGGCAGGGCCGCGGGCCCGAGAAGTACACGATCGGGCTGTTCGGCGACATGCCGTACAACGCGCTTGGCAAGGCGCAGTACCCGAGCCTGCTCGCGGACATCAACGCGAGCAACGTCGCCTTTTCAATCTTCGACGGCGACCTCAAGGCCGGCGGCGACGGCGCGTGCACCGACAGCCTCTACACCACAGCGCTGGCCAACTTCAGCACGCTCGAGCGGCCGCTGGTGTGGCTGCCGGGCGACAACGACTGGACCGACTGCTGGGGCCGCTACGGGCCGGGCACCGGCGGCTTCGACCCGCTGGAGCGGCTGGCCCACGAGCGCCAGCTGTTTGCCTCGACCGACCAGAGCCTCGGCCAGAAGACGCTGCAGCTGACCCGGCAGCTGCCGGACTACCCCGAGAACGTCCGCTGGAGCTTCGGTCCGGTCGTCTTCATCGGCCTCAACGTCCAGGGCTCCAACGACAACTACCCCTACTCCGGCGTCGACGGCGAGACGCGGTCCGACGCCGAGATCGCCCGGATGCGCGCGGAGGAGACCGCCCGCAAGGCGGCGGCCATCCGCTGGCTGGACGACGGCTTCGCCTACGCCAAGCAGGTCGGCGCCAAGGGCGTGCTGGTTGACTGGCAGGCCGACCCGAACTTCAACAACGAGCAGCACCTTGCCGACCCCCGTTCCTGGGACGCCTACCCCGCGTACGTCGACGCGCTGCGCAGCGACACGATCTCCTTCCCGGGCCAGGTGGCGCTCGTCCACGGCGACAGCCACTACTTCAAGATCGACAAGCCGCTCAACGGGCCGAGCGGCGGTGTGCTGGCCAACTTCACCCGCGTGGAGACCTTCGGCGCCCGCAACACCCACTGGGTCAGCGCGACCATCGACCCCAACGATCCCAACCTGTTCGTGTTCGAGCCCAGGATCGTCCCGGCGAACGCCGGTTAGACAGCTGGAGCTGGACGGCGGGCGGCGGCTCGATACGTCGCCGCCCGCTGGACCTCGGCAGCCTCCGTACTCCCCCGTACTGTTGAGCCGATGCTGGTCAGCGGACACTGACGTAGGAGTCGCGGCGGTGCTCGGCACACCGGGTCAGCGGAAGAGGGTCTCGGCGCGGGCGATCTCCTCGCGGACCAGGCCGAGGCGGTGGCGGAGGTCCGACTGCGTGTCAGGGTCGCTGGAGCGGGTCAGCTCCTGGCGCATCTGCGCCTCGCGGCGGCGCAGGGAAGCCAGGCGCGCCTCCACGTTGCGGAGCAGCCGCAGCGCCCGGCCGATGCGGGCCTGCCGCAGGCCCTGCCGGAGCAGGGCGGCCAGCCCGGGAGCGTGCCGCCGTTCCGCCGCCGTTCCGCCCGCCAGCGTCGGGCTCGGCGCCAGGCTGGGGGCCAGGCTGGGGGCCAGGCTGGGGCTCGGCGGCATCCGCTGCTGGTGGATCAGATGGGCGAGCGCGACCATGCCACCTGTTAGCGTCTCGATGGCCACGTCCTCCCGCGCCATCCCGCTCTGCACCACGTACTCGTCCATCCCCTGCCGCAGGTACATCAGGATCACCAGCGCCGTCGGCGCGACCGCCGGGCCGTCCAGCTCCAGGCCCTGATCCTCGAGGCAGTCGCGCATCTCCGCGATGGCCTGGTCCACCCAGGCGATGAAGCGTGGCTCGGTGTATCGCTCGTCCTGCAGCACCGCCTGGACGTAGCGGCTCACGGCGTCCATCTAGTGCCGACCCCGGATAACGGCTTGCCCGGTCGCCCCCGGGCTCCTATTGGTCACCATCGTGCGCATTTCCTATCACCTTGCGAGGCGTCGACCGGGCAAACGTTTGGAGGGGAGGCACTAGTCGCTCCTCGCGGTCCCCAGTGGCGTCGCCGCACGGGTCAATCGGGCGCAAAGCGTCCCACGTCACCACCTGCAGAAGCCAATTCCAGGGGCGTACCGTGGCCCACGACCTTGCCGCCGGACGTCCCAGGGGGACTGAGATGGCACAGCCAGCCGAGCGGCGTGGAGCCAACCGCCTCGCCGGCGAGACCAGCCCATACCTCTTGCAGCATGCCGACAACCCGGTGGACTGGTACCCGTGGGGCCCCGAGGCGCTCGAGCGGGCGCGCCGCGAGGACCGTCCGATCCTGCTGTCGATCGGCTATGCCGCCTGCCACTGGTGCCACGTGATGGCGCACGAATCCTTCGAGGACCCCCACACCGCCGCGCTCATGAACGAGCACTTCGTGTGCGTGAAGGTCGACCGCGAGGAGCGCCCCGACCTGGACGGCATCTACATGACGGCGGTCCAGGCCATGACCGGTCAGGGAGGCTGGCCGATGACGGTGTTCCTCACCCCAGAGGGCGAGCCGTTCTTCGCCGGCACCTATTACCCAAGGGAGGACCGGCTCGGCATGCCGGCCTTCGAGAAGGTCCTCCGGGCGATCAGCGAGGCCTGGCGCGACCGGCGCGACGAGGCACGCTCGCAGGGCCGGCAGGTCGCCGAGCACGTCGCGCTGCAGACCGACGCGCTCAAGGGGGCGGCCGATCGCAGCCCGACTGATGGCGTGCTGCGCGAGGCGTTCGAGGGCGTGCGCCGAGCGTTCGACCCCGAGTGGGGCGGCTTCGGCGGCGCGCCGAAGTTCCCGCAGCCGATGACCCTCGACTTCTTGCTCCGCTGTCACCTGCGCGGCTGGCCGGAGGCGCTGGAGATGGTGCAGCGCACCCTCGACCGGATGGCCGCTGGCGGGATCTTCGACCAGCTCGGCGGGGGGTTCCACCGCTACTCGACCGACCGCCGCTGGCTGGTGCCACACTTCGAGAAGATGCTCTACGACAACGCCCAGCTGGTGCGGCTCTACGCGCGCGGGTGGCAGGTCACCGGCACCGAACGCTACGCGCAGGTCGCCCGCCGCACCGCGGACTACATGCTGGGTGAGCTCCGCCACCCGGACGGCGGCTTCTTCTCCTCGCAGGACGCCGACTCCGAGGGAGAGGAGGGCAGGTTCTTCGTCTGGTCGTACCAGGAGCTGGTCGAGGTCGCGGGGGAGCCGGTCGCGAGCTTCTTCGGGGCGGTCCCCGAGGGCAACTGGGAGGGCAGGAACGTGCTGTGGACGCCGTTCCCGCTCCGGATGGTAGCCGAGCAGGCGGGGATCGGCGTCGAGGAACTGGAGCGCCAGGTGCTGACCGGCCGTGACGCGCTCCTGCAGCGCCGCGAGGGCCGGGTGCACCCGGCCACCGACGACAAGGTGCTCGCGGCCTGGAATGGCCTGGCGATCGCCGCGCTGGCCGAGGCGGGCCGCGTCCTGCCCGAGCCTGGCTACGTCGAGGCCGCGGTGGCCGCGGCCGAATTCGTGCTCGGAACCATGCGGACGCCGCGCCTGCGGCGGGCGTGGCGGGACGGCCGCCTCGGCGGGCCCGGCTACCTGGACGATTACGCCTGCACGGCCGAGGCCTGCCTGACCCTGTACGAGACCACCTTCGAGCCGCGCTGGCTGCGCGAGGCGCTGGCGCTCGCCGACGAGCTGCTGGGGCTGTTCGCCGACCCGGAGGGCGGTTTCTTCCAGACTGGCGCCGACGCCGAGAAGCTGGTGGTGCGGCCAAAAGAGCTGCTCGACAACGCGGTGCCCGCCGGCTCGTCAGTGGCGGCGGAGGTGCTGCTGCGGCTCGGCCGGCTGGTCGGGAGCGAGCGCTACGAGCAGGCGGCCGTTGGCGCGCTGCAGGTAGTCCAGGGCCTGTTCGCGCGGGCGCCGACCGGGTTCGGCTACGCGCTCGGCGTCGCCGACTTTGCGCTCTCCAGAGTGCGCGAGGTCGCGATCGTCGGCGAACCGGGCGCGGCGGACACCGACGCCCTGCTCGCCGAGGTCCGGCGGCGCTACCGGCCGAACCAGGTGGTCGCGCTGGCGGCGCCCGCCGACCGGGAGGCCGCCGCCGTGGTGCCGCTGCTGGTTGACCGGCCGACCCTCGACGGGCACGCCACCGCCTACGTCTGCGAGCACTTCGCCTGCCGCCAGCCGGTCGCGGACCCCGAAGCGCTGGCGCGGCAGCTCGCCTGATCTCAGGGAAGCTCCCGGCACGGCGGGCCAGCCCGTCCAGTAAGGTGATCGCCGGCCCGGCGGCTGGTGCATCATGTCGCCATGGAGCGGCAGCCGGCTGGGTACGAGCTGCTCGAGCACACCGCCGACCTTGGGCTGCGTGCCCGCGGCGCCACGCTGGAGGAGCTGTTCGAGCAGGCCACGGTGGGGCTCGCCGAGGTGCTCGGCGCCTGGCGTCCGGGTCCCGGGGAGTCCGTCGCCGTGGTGGTCGACGCTATCGACCTCGGTGGGCTGCTGGTCGACTGGCTGAACGAGGTCGTGTACTTGCAGGAGGTGCGTGGCGGCAGCCTGGGCGCCATCAGGGTCGAGCGGATCAGCGAAGGACGGGCCGCCGGCGAGATCGTCCTGAGGTCGCAGCCGCCGTCCGGAGGGACCTACGTCAAAGCCGTCACCTATCACCAGCTCAGGGTCGAGCGGTGGGCGGGCGGCTGGCTCGCGGAGGTCTACCTCGACGTGTGAGGCCGGTGAGGAAGAGGTGCAAGTGGAACCGCGCCAGCGCAGCCCCTTCGTCTGGGAGCTCCCGATCGGCTGGGTCGAGGGCATGCGCGTCCCCGGCGTCGTCTACGCCTCCGACGGGCTGTTCGCCCGCGCGGTCCAGGACCGGGCCGTGGACCAGGTGGCCAACGTGGCGACGCTGCCCGGGATCGTGGGCGCCTCCTACGCCATGCCAGACATCCACTGGGGCTACGGCTTCCCCATCGGCGGCGTGGCCGCCACCGACGTCGAGGCGGGCGGGGTCGTCTCGCCGGGCGGGGTCGGCTACGACATCGGCTGCGGAGTGCGCCTGCTTCGCAGCGACCTGCGCTGGGAACGCGACGTGCGCGATCGCATCCACGAGCTGGTCCGCGCGCTCGCCCGCCGGATCCCGCGCGGCACAGGCGGCACGGGTCTGCTGCCGCTCAGCGGTGACGAGGTCGACCGGGTGCTGGTCGAGGGGGTCCACTTTCCGGTCTCGCGCGGCGTCGGCGACGAGGAGGACGTGCGGGGCTGCGAGGACGGCGGCAAGCTGGCCGGCGCCGCCCCCGAGCACGTCTCCGAGCGCGCCCGTGAGCGCGGGCGCTCCCAGCTCGGTAGCCTCGGCGGCGGCAACCACTTCCTCGAGGTACAGGTCGTGGACCAGGTCAGGGACGAGCGCGCGGCCGCGGTCCTCGGACTGTTCCTTGGGCAGGTCTGCGTCATGCTGCACTCGGGCTCGCGCGGCATCGGTCACCAGGCCTGCACCGACCATCTGCGCGTGATCGAGCGCCTCATGCCCGAGACCGGCGTGCGCGTGCCCGACCGCCAGCTCGCCTGCCTCCCGGTGTGGCACGAGGCTGCCCGCGCCTACCTCGGGGCGATGGCGGCGACCGGCAACTTCGCCGTGGCCAACCGGCAGGTGATGACCGACGGGGTGCGCGTCACCTTTGCCGAGGTGCTCGGCCGTCCGGTGCGGGAGCTCGGCATGCGGCTGGTCTACGACGTCGCCCACAACCTCGCCAAGCTGGAGGAGCACGACATCGATGGGCGCCGGCGCCAGCTTTGCGTCCACCGCAAGGGCGCCACCCGGGCGCTCGGTCCCGGCCACCCGTCCCTGCCGGAGCACTACCGTGAGATCGGGCAGCCGGTGATCAACCCGGGCAGTATGGGCACCTGGTCCTACGTGCTGGTCGGCGATGCCCGTGCCGAGCAGCGGTCCTTCGCCTCCACCTGCCACGGGGCCGGACGTGCGATGAGCCGCACCAAGGCGAAGAAGACGATGAGCGCCACGGAGCTGCGGCGCCAACTCGAGGGCGAGGGCCTGGTCTTGGCGGTGCAGGACTGGAGGCTGCTGAGCGAGGAGGCGCCCTACGCCTACAAGGACGCCACCGAGGTGGTCGAGACTTGCGAGGGCGCCGGCCTGTCGCGTGTGGTCGCCCGGCTGCGCCCGGCCGGCGTGCTCAAGGGGTAGGCTGGCCGCGACCTTGAGGAGGGATGCGTGAGCAACGACGCAGTGCCAGAGGCTGACGCCCTCGAGCAGTCCGAGCCGCTGCGCGAGCCGGACGATCGCGTGCAGCCGCCGCGGCTGGGGGACGAGATCCCCGAGGCCGACGCGTGGGAGCAGTCCCAGCCGGTCCCCATGGACGACGAGGAGGACCGCCGTTAGCGTCATGGAGCGACGCAAGCTTGGCGCCGCCGGCCTCGACGTGCCCGCGGTCGGCCTGGGGGACGTGGCGGACGCTGGAGCCGGGGCGCCGCCCTGGCTCGACGACGAGGGGCGTGCGCTGGTCGAGCGCCTCGTCAGCTCGCTCTGACCGGTTCCTGACCTGACCGCCAGACCTAACCGCGCCGCCGGCCCTCCCCACCGCGGCGACCCTCACCGCCATGGCGACCCTCACCGCTGCGGGGGCCTTGATCGCGGCGCCGGCCGTCGCCGCCACGGGGGATGTCACCGCCACGGGGGGCATCACCGCCACGGCGGGCGTTACCGCCACGGCGGCCCTCCCCGCTGCGAGGGGTGTCACCGCCACGGGGGCGTTCGCCACGGGGGCGAGCTGGCTGGCCACCCTGGCCGCCGCGGGCTGCCTGGCCACCCCGACTGGCCTGGTCGCGGCTGCCCTGGTCGCCGCGGCGGCCCCGGTCGCCGCGGCCGCTCCGATCGTTCCGGCTGCCGTGGCTGGGCCGGTCGCCGCGGCCGGTCTGGGGCCCCGGCCGCCCACCACCGCTTCGCTCCAGGGCGGTGGCAAGCTGGTCGCGGCGTGCCTCCCAGCGCTCCAGCACCTCGTCGACCTCACCCAGCACCGCCTCGTAGGCAAGCAGCTCCCGCTGGTTGTGCGAGCGGAGCGCGCCGTAGCGCTCGAGGTCCACCTCTAGGTCGCGCCTGAGCTGCCGCAGGTCACGGATGCCTCCGGCAAGGGCACGGCGTGCGTCGGCCAGCTCGCGCAGCCGGGCCGGCCGGTCGCTCGGCAGAACCTGCGTGAGCGAGCGGCTCACGGCCAATTCGTGCCGCCGCAGCTCGCGCTCGTACTCCTGGGCACTGAGCTTGATCCCGGTGCCGCGCTGCCCCCTGGCGCCGCGCCGGTCGTCCGCGCGGTGCCCAGAGTCAGATGCCGTCGCGCTCATGGTCTCAACTTACCCGACTCCCTCCCCCACCGATACGCCTATCGCCCCACGATCGCGGATTCACCATCGGGCCTATCTCCTAGGCGGCGGTCGTTTGAGGGCGGGTGGTCCGGGTAACTGGCGTGTCTCAGCGGAATCCGCTTCCGAGTGGGGAGGCTGTGTGCGTACCAGCGACGTGGCCAGGCTGTTCGACGCGCCCGGGCCGTTCCTGTCGATCTATCTCGCCACCGAGGGAGACGTTGAGAACGCCGCCTTCCGGATCGCGGCGCGCTGGAGGATCTTGCGCGGCCGGCTGCTCGATGCCGGGGTGCCGGAGGCGATCCTCGAGGCCGTGGACCCCTTGGTCGAGGGGAGCCACACCGCGGGCGCGACCCTGGCAGTCATCGCGGCCGCCGACGGCGTGGTGTACGCCGACAGCCTCCCGCACCCACCTCCCCAGGACTGGGTCGTGCGGCAGGGGACCCTGCCCTACGTGATCCCGCTGGGCGCAGTCGCTCATTCCGCACGTTGCCGTGCTCGCCAGCCGCGCCCACGCGGATCTGGCGGCTCGCACGCCCGAGCGGGCCGACAGGACCGACCAGGACGAGCGGGTCGAGGTACGCGGCGGGCGCTCGCACCTCACCCGTTCCGCGCCCGGTGGCTGGTCCCAGCTTCGCTACCAGCACCGCGCCGAGGTCCAGTGGGAGCGCAACGCCGCCGAGGTGGCCGAGGCGCTCACCAGGATCGCGGACCGAGTGCGGCCCCGCTTCGTCGCGGCCGCCGGCGATGTCCGTGCCCTCGAGCTCCTGCGCGAGGAGTCACCCAAGCGCGTGCAGGAGATCATCGTGGTGGTGGGTGGCGAGCTCGACTCTCTCGACCGGGTGCTCGAGGAGGCCGAGAAGCTGGCCGCCGCCACCGCCGAGGCCGATACGCGGGCGCTGCTCGACGAGTTCGAGCAGCAGCGCGGCGAGCACGGCCGGGCTGCCGACGGGCCTGAGGCCACCTTCGACGCGCTCGCCAGGCATCAGGTGCGGGTGCTGCTGGTCCGGGACGACCCCGGCGACGAGCGGAGCGCGTGGTTCGGTGAGGAGCCGGGCCAGGTGGCGCTGGATCGGGAGACACTGGTCGTCGAGAGCGAGCCGACTCCGGTCGAGGGCCGGCTGGTCGACGTGGCCGTGCGCGCGGCGCTCGGGACGGGGGCGGAGGTCAGGGTGCTCGACCCTGAGACGGACGGTCGCGGCCCGGACGGAGGCGTCGGCGCGGTGCTGCGCTACGCCACCTGACCACCCGCGGAGGCGGCCATGGTCGGCGCCGAGTGTCGTCAGCACCTGGGCGGCGAGGCCCTCGCCCTCGTAGAGCAGGCCGAGCAGGAGGTGCTCGGCGCCAGATATCACCTCAAGCTCGAGTAGGCCACCTGGGAAGGTGGAGCTCCCTGGGGCTCGGGCTGGTCAGCGCAGGGCGGCGGCGAGGAGGACGCCGAAGCTGGCGGCGCCGATGGTGAGCCAGGTCACGGAGTCGGCCATGTGGCCGCTGTGCAGGCTCCGCAGAGTCATGACGGCCGGTCTGACGACCCGGAGGGCGAGCCGTCGCAGGGTGGGCCGGGCCAGTTCCGGACCGAACAACGCGGCGAGCGCCATGCCGACCGCGAGCAGCAGCGCCCCCGCCGACCACGGCGCCGCCCGCGCCAGCCGCTGCGGTGAGGGTGCTGCCATCTGGATCGACGGCGCGGCGGACCGCTCTATCCTCCGGGGGGCTACGCTCGGCTTTGCTTCGCGGCCTGGCACCCCGCCCCTGGCCTCGCTAGAGAGCCCCCCGGACCCCCCGAGCACGGTCGCGGCGTAGCCGGGCCGGTCCGCGAAGCTGGCGGCTGCCCGGTCGGCCCGAGCGGAAAGACCGGGCACCAGACCGATTGCCAGCGCCGCGGCGAGCAGCGCGAGCGCCGGCAGCACCATCGAAGGGCCGATGAGCGTTGGCGGAGCGCGCAGCTCGTCCTCGTGCACCAGGCTCTCGTCCTCGTCGGCACCGCCGCTGACGGCGCTCGCCGGCTCGGCGACCCCTGCCCCTGCCCCTGCCTTTGCTCCCGCGCCTTCCGGCGCCGCGACGGGACCCCAGCCGGCGAAGATGCGCCCGGCCGCGCGCAGCACCGCGGCGGCCGTCAGGCCCGAGGAGACGGTGAACAGCGCGGCGACCCACGGCCCGCCCGCCCCCGCGCCCTCCTCGATCAGCGCCTTGCCCACGAAGGTGCCGAACGGCGGCACCCCCGCCAGGCCGAGCGCGCCGAGCACGAACAGCGGTGCCGCCCAGGGCAGGTGCCGCCCCCGGCCGCGCAGCTCCAGCTCGTCCAGGCTGCCGAAGCGGTGGGCGACGATGCCGGCCACCACGAACAGCGCCGCCTTGAGCATGCCGTCCGCGGCGGCGTACAGGATCGCGCCGCCGAGCCCGACCGGCTCCAGCAGGGCCACACCGACCAGCGTGAGCCCGATGTCGCTCACGGTGGCGAACGCCAGCAGGCGGGCGAGGTGGTGCTGCATGACGCACATGACCCCGCCAAGCAGCGCGGTGACCACGGCCGCGCCGAGCAGCAGCGCCCGCAGCCCGGACGTATGCGGCCCGAGCGGGCCGCTGAAAACCGTCCAGTAGATCCGCGCCACCGCGTACAGGCCGAGCTCGCTGATCACGCCGGCCAGCAGCACGCACACCGGCGTCGGGGCCACCGCGTAGGCGTCGGGCAGCCAGAAGTGGAATGGCACCACCGCCGCCTTGACCAGGAACCCGACCAGGAGAAGCGCGAAGGCGACCACCACCAGCCGGTCGGTGGGCGCCTCGGCGAGCGCCCGGCCGAGCTGGGCCAGGTTGAGCGCGCCATTGCGGCCGTAGAGCAGGGCGATGCCGCTGAGCACCATGAATGCGCCGATGGAGTTGGTGACGGCGAAGTTCAGCGCCCCTTGCAGCGAGCCGGGGTCCTCGATCTTGTAGCCAGCCAGCGCATAGGCGGAGACGCTGAGCAGCTCGAAGAAGACGAACAGATTGAACAGGTCTCCGCTGAAGCTGAAGCCGACGATCGCGGTCAGGAACACCAGCATGAGCGTGTGGAAGAGGGTCCCGACCGTGTCGAAGTAGCGCCACGAGAAGGTCAGGGCAGCGGTCATGAGCAGCCCGGCAAGGGTGGCGAGCCCGGCGCCGACCGGATCGATCGCGAACGCCACCCCGAGGGCGACGCCGCCGCGTGGCGTCCAGCCACCGAACCAGGTGATCACCGTCCCGCCGAGCGTCTTCGCCAGCAGCGTCGCGGCGAGCCCGGTCACGACCGCGGCGGTGGCGATGGCGACCGTGTCGGCCACCCGGCGCCGCAGTAGCGGCGCGCCGGCGACCAGGGCGGTGGCCACCAGCAGCGGTATCGCGACCGTGAGCGCGGGCAGGGGGGTCAAGCTCAGCCCTTCGGCCCGCGGCGCAGCTGGTCGGGGTCGAGCGTGCCGCGCCGCTTGTGGATCTGCACCGCCAGCGCCAGCAGCAGCGCGGTCACGGTGGCCCCGACCACGATGTCGGTGAGGGTCAGGGCGCCCACGACCGGGTCCACCGCCCGCGTCCCCTGCGGGACGTCGAAGAAGATCGGGGCGGTGCCGCCGCGGCGGTAGCCGATGGCCAGCAGCAGCACATACGTTGACGACTGCACCACCGCGAGGCAGGTCACCGCGTGGATCAGGTTGCGGCTGGTGATGATGCCGTACAGGCCGATCAGGAAGAGCCAGGCCGCGACCAGGTAGGGCAGGAAGTCGAGCACGGTCATCGCGAGCCTCCCTTGCCGCGCAGCACCAGGGTCTGCTCCAGGAATTCCGACAGCAGCAGGGTGAAGCCGGCGGCGACCTCGAGGCCGACCGCCAGGTTGATCAGCGGGATCATGCCGGCGGACAGCAGCGTGCCCGGCTGCCCGAGCGGCAGCGTGTTGGCGAGGAAGACGCCGCCCGCGACCAGCCCGAGCAGGCCGACCGCGACATAGCTGGCCGCCCCGCTCGACTCCGCCAGGTCGAGCAGGGCGTCGGGGCGCACGCGGCGCATGGTGACGTACTCGCCCGACAGGTAGACCAGCAGGGCGCCGGTGGCGAGCACCACCCCTCCCTGGAAGCCGCCGCCGGGAGTCAGGTGCCCATGGGCCGTCACATAGATCCCGAACAGTACGATTGGCCCGAGAAGGCCGAGGCCGATGACACGGACGGCATTCGAGGTGCCGGGCACGCGCCGGCCCCTGACCTCCTCCTGGGGCGGGCCCTCGGTCTCGCCGCGCATGGCGCGCAGCAGGATGGCCACGCCGGTGACCGCGGCGAAGAGGATGAACTCCTCGCCGAGCGTGTCGAACCCGCGGTAGTCGAAGGTCACCGCGGCCACCACGTTGGTGGCGTGGCGCTCTGGCACCGCCACCCGGTTCAGCAGCGGGCCGTAAGGACCGCTGCCGAAGCCGAAATGCGGCAGCCCGGAGAATCCCCAGATCAGGAAGACGCCGAGCACCGGCGCGGCCACCAGGAAGGCGAGCCGGCGCGTCCGGGAGGTCATTCGCGGTCGCCTCTGCGCACCTTGGCCAGCGCCAGCAGGATCATCAGGGGCAGCGCGACCGCGCCGACGGTGATCTGCGACAGGGCGACGTCGGGCACCTGCAGGACCAGGAACGCCACGCCGAGCAGCAACCCGAAGAAGCTCGCCAGGATGGCCTGGTTGAGTGGGTCGCGAGTGAGCACCACGGCGGTGCCGCCAAGCGCGACCAGCACGAGCGCCACGGCTCCCACGGCTGTCACGGCCGCTCCACCTCCTCATCTTGCTGTGTCGTCCAGGCGCCGAAGCGGCGGATGCGAGCGGCGCGGGCAGTGGCGTGGCTGAGCACCGGGTTGGTCACCAGCAGCACGAGCGCGACCAGCAGCGACTTGATGCCGAACTGCACCAGCGGGGTGCGCAGCACCACCGCGCCGGCGATGGCGAACGCCCCCAGGGTGGTCGCCGGCGCGCCGTAGTGCAGCTTGTCGTAGACGCCACGCATGACCAGCACGCCGATGCAGCAGGCCAGCTCGATGCCGACCCCGAGCACCAGCAGCGCGACGCTGGCCGCCGCCCGTAGCGTCATCCCCACCGCTCCAAGAAGCGGGCGAACACCAGGCCGCCAGCGAAGGTCAGCAGCGCGAGGGCGAGCGCGAGGTCGAGGTAAATGCTGCGGTGGTAGGCGACGGCGAGCAGCAGCAAGACGAGCGCGTCAATGGTGCCGGCCATCTCCAGGCCCACCAGCCGCTCGGTCGGCTCCCCCCGCAGGCACACCACCCCGCAGGGAACCAGCCCCACCAGCAGCGCGATCGCCGCGACGGTCCACTGATCCATTGGCTATGCCTCCGGTTCCTCGAGCATGCCTGGTGGGACCTCGCCGCCGGGGTGGCGGACGAGCTGGTGAATCAGCATGGCTCCCTCTCCGCCCTCGATGCCGACCACATAGGTATTCGGCGCGATCGAGGCCACGCTGGTCACAAGCGCGCGCCGGGCCGTCGCGACGGCGTCGTCGCTCTCGCGCGGGAACGGCAGGACGCGGAACACTCCATGCACCGAGCCGGGGGAGCGAAGCTGCCGCCACAGCGCCACGGCAAGCAGCCCTGAGTCGACCACGATCTGCCACGGCAGCGTCCAGAGGCCGGTCAGCCAGCGTGCCCGCAGGCGGAAGCGGACCAGGTCCTGGGCGCGCACGAGGTCGGCGGCGGTCGCCGCCAGGGCCGCGGCGATCGCACCGAGCACCACCTCCTCGATCGCCAGGGAATCGACGAACAGCAACCAGAGCGCCAGCAGTGGGAGATACCAGGAGAGCCAGAAGACGCCTCGGCGTACCAGCCTTCGCCTCCTCACGCCGGCCTCACGTGTCGAGAGCGGGCATGGGCGGCTCGGACCTGGAGATCGGCCTCGAGCTCGGCCGGATCGGGGGAGGGTCGCCGCCCACGAGCAGGCCGCCGACCTCGGTGAGCATGGTCATGAAGGTCGCCACCGCACCGGATGGCGGGCCGGCGTCGTGGCGGCGCACCGCCACGATCTCGCGCCGCGGCAGGGTCGTGTCCGTCACCTCGACCAGCGCCAGGACGCCGTTGGCGAGGTCGGCCATGACCGCGCTGTCAGGCACCAGTGAGATGCCGATCCCGTGCTCGACCATTTTCTTGGCGGCCTCGATGTTGTCCAGCTCGAGCACGCTGTCCGGCATCACGCCCGCCTGCCGGAAGACCGCCTCGGTGAACTCGCGGTAGCTCGAGCTGCGGCCGAACAGGACCAGCGGCTCGCCGCCCAGCTCAGCCAGGCGCACTTTGCGGCCGGCCAGGCGGTGGCTGGGGCTCACCACCAGCAGCAGCGAGTCCGAGTAGACCGGCACGGCCTCCACCTCGGGGTGGCCGAGCGCCCGCATCAGGCCGAGCTGGATGCGGTCGTGCAGGACCATCTCCAGGATCTCCTCGGAGGTGCCGGTCATGACCCTGAGGCGGACGCCCGGGTGCTCCTCGGTGAAGCGGGCGAGCAGCGCCGGAAGGGTATAGGTGCTGACCGTGGGCGGCGCGCCGAGCACCAGCTTGCCGACGGTCCCGCTGCGCAGCTCTTCCAGGCGCTCACGACCGTCCTCGATCGCCTGGACCGCGTGCTCCGCGTATGGGAGAAATGCCTCGCCTGCCTCGGTTAGGCGCATGCCGCGGCGGGTACGTACGAACAGCTGCTCGCCGAGATCGGTCTCGAGTGCCTGCAGCCGCGCGGTGAGGGTTGGCTGCGAGACGTACAGTGCCTCGGCCGCTCGGCTGAGGTTCCTGCGGCGGGCGACTTCGAGGAAAGCGAGGATCTGCGGCAGCACCAGGTCCCCAACTATCAGCGTTTCCGATCTCAGCAATCAAAACGAACTATTGGACTGATGGCAAGCGCAACGCCTACCCTCCATACCTCGCCCCGACCCGAGCGGAGGCGCGATGCGAATTGTTCTTCTAGGCCCGCCCGGAGCCGGTAAAGGTACGCAAGCTGCCCACCTTGTCCGACATTTCCAATGCCCGAACGTGTCGACCGGGGACATTTTCCGAGCCAACGTGGCCGAGGGCACTGAGCTTGGCCTGACCGCCAAGAAGTACATGGACGACGGTGACCTCGTCCCGGACGAGGTCGTGATCGCGATGGTGATGGAGCGCCTGGCCGCACCCGACTGCGAGCGGGGGTTCCTGCTCGACGGCTTCCCGCGCACGGTTGCCCAGGCGGAGGCGCTGGACCGGCAGCTGGCGGCCATGGAGACCCCGCTGCACGCGGTGCTGTGCTTCGAGGTCGGCGAGGACGAGCTGTTCCGCCGCCTGGCCGGGCGCTCGGCCCAGCTGGGCCGCTCCGACGACGGCGAGGAGACCATCCGTCACCGGCTCGAGGTCTACGCCACCAAAACGAGGCCGCTGGTCGATTACTACATGCACCGAGGGCTGCTCAGCATGGTGGACGCCGTCGGCCAGGTGGAGGAGATCACCGCCCGCATCCTTGGGATGCTGCGCACCGCCACCCGCCGCCGCAACGGCGGCAGCAGCCGCAACGGCGACGACAGCGGCGACAGCGGTTCCAGCCAGGCCCCCGGCTGGGTCGTGGCCAGAACCGCCACGCTACCCACCGCTCCCAGCCCCCGCGCGGCCCGCTGACGCAGTAGTTCGCGTCAGGCGCCACGACCCCGTGAGCGCGCGGCGCCGATGAAGGCATGAGCATGACGGTGCTCGCGGGGACGTTGAGGTCCCGTCCCCGTCACCGGCATGCGGAGGGGCCCGGCGAGTGCCGGGCCCCTCACAGCGCTGTGGCTCAGGCCGCCGAGGCGGCCGAGCCGGTCAGCGTGTCACGGTGACTGTGTCGACGTCAGTGGTCGTGCCACGGACCAGCGGCGTCGTCATTGGGAAGCTGCCGCTCGGCGACCTGGCGCAGAACGGTCACGCTCCTCGCCGGCGCCCGGGGGGGGGGGGTGGATACGCGGTTGCGGGCGAATCGGCCGGTCCTGGACCATGCTGGACGCGCAGGCACGTCGCAGAACCGGAGGATGGTCCAGGAATGAGCGTTCCCGCCCCAGCGCCGCCGCGGCCGAGCCAGCCTGACGGCGTCGACGACGTCGTCATCGTCGACCAGCTCGTCAAGCGCTACGCCAAGCTGCCCTTCAACGCGGTGGACGGGGTCTCGTTCAGCGTGCGCCGGGGCGAGGTGCTCGGCCTGCTCGGCCCCAACGGGGCCGGCAAGACCACCACCATCGGGGTGCTCACCACCCGCGTCCGGCCGACGGCGGGACGGGCGCTGGTGGTCGGCATCGACGTCGCCGTCGACCCCGTCGGGGCCAAGCGCGCGCTCGCCGTGGTGCCGCAGCTCAACAACCTGGACCGCTCGCTGTCGGCCAAGCGGAACCTGCTCTTCCACGCCGCCTACTTCGGCATCCCCGAGGCCGAGCGGCTGGCCCGCGCCGACCGCCTCCTGGGAGAGCTCGGCCTGGCGGACCGCGCCGACGACAAGGTCGACCGCTTCTCGGGCGGGCAGGCGCAACGCCTCATGATCGCCAGGGCGCTCATGCACGACCCGCAGGTGCTGTTCATGGACGAGCCGACCACCGGTCTGGACCCGCAGGCTCGCCTGTTCGTCTGGGACCGCATCCGCGAGCAGCGTGAGCGCGGCATCACCGTGCTGCTCACCACGCACGACATGGACGAGGCCGCCGAGCTGGCCGGCCGGGTCGGGATCATGGACCATGGCAAGCTGCTCGCGCTCGACACGCCGGACAAGCTCACCAGCCTCGTCCCCGGCGAGAGCATGCTGGAGATCGGCATCCAGCCCGACGGCGCCGGGCCCGACGGCATCGACGGTCTGGTGGGCACGCTCAACGCCCTGCCGGGCGTCGAGCGGGTCGAACGGGTCCAGCGGGGCCCGGCAGGCCCGCCTCAGCCGGCGCCAGGCGGGTTCCCAGGCGGGTTCCCGGGCGGCGGGCCGCCCGCCTTCATGGCCGGCGCGGCAGCGGCGGCCAACGGAGCCGGCGGCATCCACCTGCGGCTCTACTGCGAGGGAGAGGCGGCCGCTCTGGTCGCGCCGGTGGTCCGGGCGATCAGCGAGCGCGGTGCGACCCTGGCCGACGTACAGCTTGGCCAGCCAAGCCTCGAGGACGTCTTCATCCACCTCACCGGAAGGGGGCTGCGCGGATGAGCGCCGCCACCGCCCCGGCCCGGCCGCTGGCGACCGGGCGCCGGGCGGGCGAGCTGCACGCATTCCTGTCCATCCTCAGCCGCGACATGTTCGTCACCGGCCGCGAGCTGCCCACCTTCCTGCTCCAGGTCATCCTGCAGCCCTTCTTCCTGGTGTTCGTGTTCGGCAAGGTGCTCACCTCGCTCGGCTTCGTCCGCGCCGACTACGCGGAACTGCTGCCCGGGATCATCGCGCTGACGGTGGTGATGACCGCCCTGCAGGGCACGGCGCTGCCCATGGTGATCGAGTTCAGCTTCACCAAGGAGATCGAGGACCGCCTGCTCGCCCCGCTGCCTGTAGCCCTGGTCGCGCTCGAGAAGATGCTGTTCGGCACCTTGCGAGCCCTGCTCGCCGGGGCGGTGATGTTCCCCATCGGGTGGCTGGTGCTGGGCATACTCCCGTTCCAGGGCGCGCGGATCTGGATGCTGGTCGTCTTCCTGGTGGTGGGCGCCATCATGGGCTCCGGCCTCGGGCTGACGCTCGGCACGGCGGTGCAGCCGAAGAACATCAGCATCATGTTCGCGGTGGTCCTGACCCCGCTGCTGTTCACCGGCTGCAGCCAGTACCCGTGGCCGTCGCTGTCGCGGCTGCCCTGGTTCCAGGACATCACCCTGCTGAACCCTCTCACCTACATGAGCGAGGGCGTGCGCGCCTCGATGGTGCCCCAGGTGCCCCACATGCGGCCCTGGATCGCGGCCATCTTGCTGATCGTCGCCACCGCCATCCTGACCTTCACCGCCGTCCGCGGCTTTCTCCGCCGCGCCATCGACTGATGCCTGTAAGACAATCCTCCATGGAGAGTGGTGACGGCTCTGTTAGGCTGATAGCGCAGCGCGACCACGACCCGGTCAGGCGGCAGCTCCCTGATCAGCCGCGCCCCTCGAACGCGTCCAGATGCGCGCGGAACGCCGCGGGAATCTCGATCGTGACGATGTACATGGCACTCAGCCAGCTTACATGGCACTCAGCCAGCCGATCTCCTTCAGAAGCTACCATGGGGGCATGCGCAACCGCCCTGACGAGGCTCATCTGGCGGCGTGGCGCTCTCTGCTGGAGGTCCACGCGGCCGTGACCGATCTGCTCGAGCGTGAGCTCGAGCAGGAGCGCGGGCTGGCGCTCAGCAAATTCGAGGTGCTGCTCAAGCTGGCCGACGCGCCCGGTGGCCGCATGCGCATGCTGGAGCTGGCGGAGTCGGTGCTGCTGTCCAAGAGCGGACTGTCACGGCTGGTCGACCGCATGGAGGAGGCCGAGCTGGTGCGCCGCGAGCGCTGCCCGTCCGACCGCCGCGGCGCCTTCGCCGTCGTCACCGACGAGGGCAGGCGGGTCCTGCACCGTGCCGCCCCCGTCCACCTGCGTGGCATCCAGGAGCACTTCGCCCGCCACCTCGACGGGGAGGAGGCCCGCGTGCTGGCCAGGCTGCTCGAACGAGTGAATGCGGCCGCCCGCGCCGGCGGCAGCGAGCGCGAATGCCCCAGCGAGACGCTCCAGAGCGTCGCCGGCGCCGGCGGCAGGCTCGTCGAGAGCCGTCAGGGGACTAGCGCCTAGTCACCTCGTGTCCTCCAGATGCCCGACAGGCTGACCGCCCGGTTTGGGCTTTGCGTGTCGCCCAGACGAGGCGTTTTTCTAGGGAGAAGCACTCCATCCGGTCAGCCATCTCAAAGCCGACTGTTGTTAGGACAGAATGCCCAGGTAACATCCGCGCCGCAGAAGACGCGTGTCGCCCGGTCCGGGCGATACCTACGAGTTGTGGGGGGCAATATGCCGGCGTTCGACGTTGTGCGCAGGTGGAAAGGGCTCGTCGTGATCGATCGCGACGGCCACGAGATCGGCTCGGTGATCGAGGTCTACTACGACGCCGAGGGCGACCAGCCCGGGTGGGCGCTGCTCGACCTCTCCGGCAGCGGTGAGGACACCAGCTTCGTCCCCGTGGCCGAGGCGGTCGAGGAGGGCGGCGCCATCCGGGTCCTGTACGAGCGGGCGCGAGTAGTGCGGTCACCTGGAATGCCTCCCGGCGGCCGGCTCTGGCCGCAGGACGAGGCCGCGCTGTACCACTACTACGACCTCGACTATACGGGAGTGTCGCTGGTCGACCTGGACGAGCTGGGGAACGGAGGGGCCAACAGCGATCCCTCTCCGCCCGCCACCGTCCACGCCGGGCCGGCCGCACGCTGGCTCCTCGACGACGACCGCGAGCCGAGCTGACCGCGCGGCAGTGACAGACGCCGGACCCGGCTGGACCTGGGTCCGGCGCCGTCAGAATTCGCGCATGCGCGAGTTGAACGGAGCGCTCACGCGCTGGCGCTGGCGCGCCACCTTCTGCCAGTCGTTCGGCCTGACGGCGGCCTGGAAGACCGCTGCGGGCAGCGAGTTGCCGATGCGCAGTAGGCGCAGCTCGGCGGCGAAGAAGCGCACGTCGTCGTCGCTGTGGCTGTTGAGCCAGTCGAGCACCGCGCGATGCTCCTCGCTGACCTTCGTGGTGATCCAGATCACCGCCGACAGGTCCAAGCCCGCGGCGAAGGTGACCACCTGACCGAGATGCAGGTGGTCACTCGGCTCGAGCTGGTTCGTAACCGCGACCCGCCGGCCCTTGTCGGTCTGGGCCAGGATGTCCACGGTGAACGAGCCGACTCCGATGTCGCGGCCCACGTCGCGCAGACCGGTGATGCCGAGCTCCTTGGCGAGCCTGTCGAGATTGCCGGCCAGCCAACCCGAGAACCCGTCCCCGTCGTGCTGGAATACTGTGCGGACGTCGACTTCCTCGAGGTCGGCCAGCTGGACCGAGCCGCTCGAGCCGCCGCCGAGATGGCGCCCGCTTCGGTCGAGGTCGGCCTGCGACCGGCTGTTGCCAGCGTGGGAGATGGCCGACCGCGTACTCGAGGTCCCCTCCGAGCTGGCCGACGCGCTGACGTCTGGCTGGGTCACGCTGGATCCTTTCCCCTGGTCTAGTACGATCGGCAGCGTCTCCAAAACCGCATTGACGAGTCAAATCGTATCCAGTTGAAAACCCTGAAATCCCCGAGCGGGTCCCCGAGCGGGTCCCCGAGCGGGTCCCCGAGCGGGTCCCCGAGCGGGTCTCCCCGTCTCAGCGGCTGCGCCCGGGCGGCTGATCCTCACGTCGACCGGCCGGTGGATTCTCCACGGGATAGGATCTTGGATGCCGTGCGGGGGGGAACCGACCTGGTACCTTTCGACATGCTCCTCACCTCGGCACTCGTCAGGAAGTTCAAGAGCATCGACGACTCCGGCGTCGTCCGCTTCGAGCCGGACGTGACCTGCCTTGTCGGCAGGAACGAGAGCGGCAAGACGGCGTTCCTCGAGGCACTCGCGCGCGCCAGCCCCATGGCCGGCGACCCGCGGCGCTTCGACGAGCTGCGCGACTACCCGCGCGGCCTGCGCGCCCGCGAGCGTGCCCTGATCGCCGACACCGTCCCGGTGTCAGCCAGCTTCGAGCTCCGCAACGAGGACGTCAGGGCGCTATGGGCCGAGTTCGGCCCGGGGGTGGTGAGCTCGCGCGAGGTCCGCCTCGAGCACACCTACGCCGGCCGGCGTCGCCTGATCGTCCAGCAGGACGACGACGCCCGCGCCCGCGGCGCGGGCGGGGAACTGGTCGCGTTCCTGATGGAGCGCCTTCCTCGCTCCCTGTATTTCAGCCACTACAGCGTGCTGCCCGGGCGGGTGTCGATCCCGCGGCTGCAGAAGCTGCCACCAGGGGAGCTCAGCGCGGGGGAGCGGACCGCCCTCTCGATCCTGCGCCTTGCCGGCGTGGACGCGGAGGAGTTCGCGGAGTCGGCCTACGAGGTGCGCAAGGCCGCGCTCGAGACCGCCGCCGACCGCATCAGCGAGGAGGTCCTCCGCTACTGGAGCCAGGGCCGCGACCTCGCCGTCGAGCTGGACGTGGACTTCCGCCCGGGAGAGACGGCGGGGTCCGGGGGGCCCGAGCCGGCGCGCGCCGGGCCTGGCCTCGCTACCGGGCCCGGACCGTTCCTCGACATCCGCATCCGCGACCAGCGGCACCGGGTCACCATGAACTTCGGCGAGCGGTCGGGTGGGTTCGTCTGGTTCTTCTCCTTCGTGGCGGCGTTCTCGGAGGTGCGCGACGCCGAGCAGGTGATCCTGCTGCTCGACGAGCCCGGGCTGGGGCTGCACGCGGCCGCCCAGGGCGACCTGCTGCGCTACATCCGCCAGCAGCTCGCCCCCCGCCACCAGGTCGTCTACAGCACGCACTCGCCGTTCATGATCGATCCCGATGCGCTGCACCGCGTGCGCACGGTAGAGGACCTCGGCGCCGAGGGCACCAAGGTGCGCGCGCTGGACCGGGTCAGCCGCCGCGACACCCTTGCGCCGCTGCAAGCCGCGCTGGCCTGGAGGGTCACCAGCCAGCTCGGCATCGGGCCGGACACCCTGCTGGTCCCGGCGCCGGCGGACCTGCTCTACCTCGAGGTCATGAGCGCCTACCTGCGCAACGCCGGCAGGACCGGGCTCGACCCGCGCTGGAGGCTGGTCCCCGCCGGCGGCCTGCTCGCCATCCCCACCCTGGCGGCGGTGCTCGGCGCGCCGTTGCCCGCGGCCGTCCTGCTCAGCCTCGGCGCCGGCCACCCGGAGGTCACCGAACTGGTGCGCGACGGCCTGCTGCTGCCCGAGCGGCTGGTGCCGCTCACCGAGCTGACCGGTACCAGCGAGGCGGGCCTGGAGGACCTCTTCGACGAGGGCTTCTACCTCGAGCTGCTGGGCTGGTCCGGGGTGGCCGCGCCGCGCGCGGGCGAGCTGCCGAGCGAGGGCGGCTCGATCGTCAGGCGCGTCGAGCGCACCCTCGGCCGTCCGCTCGACCGCTACCGTCCCGCCCATTTCCTGCTCGTCAACCAGGCCGACCTGCTGCCCGCTATGGGCCGCGTCACGATCAACCGCTTCGCCCGGCTGTTCGAGCTGCTGAACGAGCTCGAGCCGCCCCATGGCACTATGGACCGATCTTGACATGGGGGCCGTACGGCACCACGGAAGGATCTTGACCTTGGAGGGGCGCCGGAGGGGTCCGGGGAACCCCAAAGGGGGTGCCCCGGTGGGACGGGGGGAGCGTGCTCCCCGTACGGCACCACGGAAGGATCTTGACCTTTGGGGGGCCGTGGGGGGAGCGGGCTCCCCCCAGATGGATAGGGAGCCGTCGTGGGGTCAGCCAGCTTCTTTCAGCGGCCGCCGGCACTGACCAACACCTACCGCGCCGACGTGGCGCTGCGCGAGCACCTTGAGCGGCTGCTCCCCGCCGAGGTCCGTGCGGAGGTCGAGCGCGAGCTCGATGAGATGGGGGAGGCCGCGTCGGGCGAGCTCGCCCGGCTGGCGGACGAGGCCGAGGCCTCGCCCCCGAGACTCGTCCAGTACGACCCGTGGGGCCGGCGCGTCGACCGGATCGAGGTCAGCACCGCCTGGCAGTCGCTGCACGCCGCCCAGGCGCGCGCCGGCCTCGCCGCCCTTCCCCACCAGGACCGCCACGGCCCCTACGACCGCATCGTTCAGCAGGCGCTGCTTCACCTGTACGCGCCCTCCGCCGCGATCTACGCCTGCCCCGTGGCCATGACCGACGCGGCGGCGCGCGTGCTCAGCGACCATGCACCCGCTGAGCTGCGCGACCGGGTGGTGCCGCTGCTGGTCTCTCGTGACCCGGCGCGTGCCTGGACCTCTGGCCAGTGGATGACCGAGCGAGCGGGCGGCTCGGACCTGTCCCGCCACTCGACGGTCGCGCGCCGCGACGAGCAGGGGCGCTGGCTTCTCCGCGGCGACAAATGGTTCACCTCGGCGATCACGGCGGACTGCGCGCTGGTGCTCGCCCGGCCGGAGGGCGCCGCGGACGGGAGCCGCGGCCTCGGCCTGTTCCTGGTGGAGCGGGTCGACCCCCTCACAGGCGAGCCGCGGCTCGGCGCGACCATCCTCGTCAACCGGCTCAAGGACAAGCTCGGCACGCGTGCCCTGCCGACCGCCGAGCTGACGCTCGCCGGCGCCGTCGCCACGCCAGTCGGCGGGGTCGAGGACGGCCTCAGGAAGATGGCCGGGATGCTGAACGTGACGCGGCTGCACAACGCGGTCAGCGCGGCCGCTGGCATGCGGCGTGGGGTCGACCTCGCGGTCGCCTATGCGCGGCTGCGCCAGGCATCCGGCCGGCCGCTCGTGGACCTGCCGCTGCACCGTGAGACGCTCGCCGCGCTGGCGGTCGAGGCGGAGGCGGCGTTCGCGCTCACGACGCGGGCGATGGAGCTGCAGGGTCGGCTCGAGCACGGCCTGGCGGGCGACGCCGAGCAGCGCTCGCTGCGCGCGCTGGTCCCCACGGTCAAGCTGCTCACCGGCAAGGACGCCGTGGCTCACGCGAGCGAGGTGGTGGAGGCCTTCGGTGGCGCTGGCTACGTCGAGGACACCGGCGTCCCGCGCCTGCTCCGCGACGCGCAGGTCCTGCCGATCTGGGAGGGCACCACCAACGTGCTGAGCCTCGACCTGCTGCGGGCGGAGCTGAAGGAGGAGGCGGTCACGGTGCTCCTGGAGGACGTCTCCGAGCAGGTCGCCTCGCTGCGGGGCACCAGCCGTTCCATTCCGGGCGCCGTGGTGGACCTGGTGGAGCGCTCGGTCGAGGCGCTCGCCAAGGACGTCCGTGGCTGGGCGCTGGCGGACGGTGACGCGCTGCAGGCGCACATGCGGGAGTTCGCTCTCCAGCTCGGCCGGACCTGCGCCGCAGGCCTGCTCGCCGTGCACGCCGCACAGCGCCTCACCGGTGACGCGCACGACGAACGCGCAATGCGGGTAGCGCGCCGCTACGCGGAGCGCTGGCTCACCGCCATCCTGCCGGCGCCACCCTCCGCCGACCGCCTGGCCGAGTCGCGTTCGCTGCTCGGCCACGCCTGGTGACGGGGTTCCGGGCGAGACCTCACGGGGGAACCGTTACGCCCTCGTGACCGCCGATGCCGGCGATTGCTGTTGCGGAGGTATGACCAGCGGTCGTCGGGCAATCTGAGTGGGGTGGAGCCCGACCGTACCAGGAAGGGCGAGGGCGCATGGCGTTTGCAGGCAATCCACGGCGGGTCGCCGGTCTGCTCGCGATGGCCCTGGCGCAGGCGGCCCCCCGCATGCGGCGAACGCCGCCAATCAATACAGTCGGAGGGCAACCTAACCTCCGACTCCCCAGTGAGGACGCACATGGCCAAGCTCGAGCAAGGCGCGCCGGCGCCGCGGTTCAGCCTCCCTGACCAGGACGGTAGGCTCGTCTCTCTCGATGACCTCGAGGGCAAGAAGGCGGTCGTCTACTTCTATCCAAAGGACGACACCCCCGGCTGCACTACCGAGGCCTGCCAGTTCAACGACAACCTCCATGGATTCCAGGGTGTGGGCATCCCCGTCCTCGGCATCTCCGCCGACGACGCCGAGAGCCACCGCAAGTTCCGCGAGAAGTACGGCCTGCGCTTCCCGCTGCTGTCCGACCCCGGCCACCAGGTCATGGAGGCTTACGGCGCCTGGGGCGAGAAGACCTCGTATGGCAGGACCAGCATCGGGGTGATCCGCTCGACCTTCCTGATCGACGAGCAGGGACGGATCGAGCACGCCTGGTACAACGTCAAGGCCGACGGCCACGCCGAGAAGGTCCTCGCCGAGGTGGATGGATAGTAAGAGGGTTCACAAGACTCCGTGGCAGACGGATCGTGGTCGGCTTGCTCTATACCGGCGGGCGACGAAGCCGCAGCATTGGCGAGAGCTGGAGGTAGCGGTCTCGGTGGCCAGCTGATCCGCAGGCATATGCATGCGCGTGCGGGTGACTGCGCGACCGGGTGATCATGCTCGCCGACGGTGGCGACTGCGTCAGCGACCTGGCCACGCTCGGGCGACCGGCCGATCATCTGGACGTGCTGGTGATGGCCCTGCTGGGGCTGCCCAAGCATGCCCTGGGCCCGCCGACCTGGTCACCGTGCTTGGCCGGCTACGGGCCCTGCCGATGCGCTGCTAACCCAGCCCACCCCGCCAGCCATCGCTGCCACAACTCGCCGAATGCCGGCCACGCCGGCATGCACGAACAACCGCCACGCCAGCATGCCCACCCATCGCTGCGACCCGTCGCTGCGACCCGCGAAATATCGAGGATTAGGAACTGGCTAGGAAAACGACTCCGACAGAGCAGACCAAGCTCTCACGAGGACAGTGTCGGACATCACAGGCTGACGGTGACATACGGCACTGACTGCTGGTTAGGACAAGCGAACGATCAGATCGGATCGCGACCTACTGGGCATAGAGCCCTGAAGGCGCAGGGCCAGTTAGGGGGGGCCCAATGTCTCTTTTCGAAGAGTCCTCCAACACCGATCTGGAGACGCCCAAATCGGGGAAGGCACCCCGCCTTGGGACCCCGGATGCCCCAGCCGAGCAGCAAGCGTGGAACCCGTCCCGAAGCCAGCCAACTGCACCTCATCGCCGGACGGCAGGCCATGGTGTAAGGATACGGCCGCGGCTGATCCCGCTCGTCCTCACGGCGCTCATGGTCTGCAGTACGGTCCTCATCGGTCCCGCATCCGCTTCCCCAGCTGCCGGCTCCGAGCGCACCGCGGGAAAGCCACAAGTGGACCGGACCCTCACCCGGTTGGTGCTCAGCCCGGCCCAGGCGTCGATCCGCGCCGGCGCTAGCCTGGCCTACACCGCCATGGGCTATGACGCAGCCGGCCATGGTGTTGGCGACGTGACCGCTCAGACTACCTTCTCGATCCACCCGGACGGCTCCTGCACCGGCACCAGCTGCACCGCCACCAAGCCCGGGCAGCACACGATTAGCGGCGTGGTCCAGCTCGGGAACCGCGTCATCAGCGATACGGCAACTCTGCAGGTGGTTGCCCCACCCGGGCCGGTTGAGCCCACGCGCGGGCCGGTCGAGCCCACGCGCGGTCCGGTCGACCCCTCACGCGGTCCGGTTGCGCCCTCACGTCGCCAAGTCGAACCCCGACGTGGTCCGGTCGAGCCCTCAACCCGCTCCGCTGCGTCCCCGCGCCAACAAGCGGGACGCCCACAACCGCTCGCCCTGCTCGAGCTCCGGCCGGGTCGGGCGTTCCTCCCCTCCGGGGACAGTCTGGACTACACCGCTTGGTTGACCGCTGCGGACGGTAACCCCCAGGACGTTACCGGCCAGACCACCTTCTCGATCCGCTTCAGCGCCGCCAAGACCAGCCGCCAAATCCGCCCGGACGGCTCCTGCACCGGCACCAGCTGCACCGCCACCAAGCTCGGGCGGCACACCGTGACTGGCACCCTCGACCTTGGGGACAGCACCGTCAGCGGGACGGCGGCCCTGCAGGTGGTACCTCGGCACCGCCGGATGGGGCGCCCGCGGCCGATGTTCCGGCTGAGGCTGGAGCCGCTCACAGCGACGATCGGGCTGCACAAGAACCAGCACTACACCGCTATCGCGACCGCCAGGGATGGCAGCGAGCATGACGTCACTGTCGAGACCACCTTCACCTTCGAACAGGAGGACGGTACCCCGTTCGGCGACTGTCCCGACGCCATCTGCGCCCCACCCGAGGTGGGCAGGTACACCATCACCGGCACCTTCCCCCAACAGGGCGGCCGCACCCTCACCGCCACCGCGACCCTGCTGGTGGTCTTCACGGAGCTGACGCTGGAGCCGTCCACGGCCACGATCGGGCTGCACAACAGCCAGCACTACCGCGCGTTCGCGAATGACCACCTTGAGGTCACCGCCGGGACCACCTTCACCTTCAAAAAGATGGGCGGTACCCTCTCCGGCCCCTGTCCCGACGCCATCTGCAGCCCACCCGAGGTGGGCAGGTACACCATCACCGGCATCTTCCCCCAACCGGACGGCCGCACCCTCACCGCTGAAGCCAACCTGCTGGTGGTCCACACGGAGCTGCGCCTGGAGCCGCTCGCAGCCACGATTGGGCTGGACGAGGGCGGCCAGGCCTACCAGGCGTTCGCGGATGACATCTATGACGTCACTGCCGGGACCACCTTCACCTTCGAACAGGAGGACGGTACCCCGTTCGGCGACTGTCCCGACGCCATCTGCGCCCCACCCGAGGTGGGCAGGTACACCATCACCGGCACCTTCCCCCAACAGGGCGGCCGCACCCTCACCGCCGAAGCCACCCTGCTTGTGCTGACGGAGGAGCTCGCCAGCCTGGAACTCCATCCCAAGCCCAATCTGGCGGTGATCAAGTCCGGCGGCAAGGTGACCTACAGCGTGCATGGCTTGGATACCAACGGCAAGCACCTTGACCAGCTTGGCGACCTGGCCCCCTTCAGCAGCTTCAAGATCGACCCGAAGGGCGGTTCCTGCACCGGCCAAATTTGCACCGCCACCCCGATTGGGCAGTACAGGGTCACCGCCACGCTCATCGACGACCCCAAGATCAGCGGGTCCGCCCGGCTGCTGGTGGTGCCGGGGGACATCGCCAGCCTGGAGCTCCACTCCACTCCCGATCCGGCGGTGATCAAGTCCGGCGGCAAGGTGACCTACAGCGTGCATGGCTTGGATACCAACGGCAAGCACCTTGACCAGCTTGGCGACCTGGCCCCCTTCAGCAGCTTCAAGATCGACCCGAAGGGCGGCTCCTGCACCGGCCATACCTGCATCGCCACCCCGCTTGGGCAGTACACAGTCACCGCCACCCTTATCCAACAAGACGGCCCAACCCTCACCGCCGAAGCGACCCTGCTGGTGGTGCCGGGGGACATCGGCAGCCTGGAGCTCCGTCCCAAGCCCAATCCGGCGGTAATCCAGCCCGGCGGCAAGGTGACCTACAGGGTGCAGGGCTTGGATACCGGCGGCAAGCACCTTGATCAGCTTGGCGACCTGGCGCCCTTCACCCGCTTCAAGATCGACGGGGGCGGCTCCTGCACCGGCGCCACCTGCAGCGCCACCAAGATCGGGCGGCACACCGTCAGCGCCACCTTGGACGTCGGCGACCGCCATATCACCGGGAAGGCGACCCTCCGCGTCACGACCACACCCCTGAACTGCGCGCCTTCGGCAAGCGACGTCCGCGACCTGCGGGTGACGCCCGGCAAGGGAGCTCCCGAAACGCAGGTGCAGATCACCGCCAAGCTCAAGCGCACGTTCGCGGCCTGCCCGCTCACGATCTTCTTCGGCGGATCCCGTCTTGGCGGCAACGCCACCGTCGGGCCGGATGGGAGCATCTCCGAGTCCCACACCGTGCCCAAGGGTGCCGAGCCGGGGACCACCACCGTGCGGTTGGCCACGACCAGCGGCCAGACTCTTGCCACGACCCGGTTCGAGGTCATCCTCAAAGCCCGGTTCGTTGCATGGCCGCCGTGGGAGGGCGGGCTGCCGTGGCTGCTGTTCACTCTCGGCCTACTGCTGCTCCTGGTCCTGATCCCCGCCTTCTTCGGCGAGCGCGAGCGGCGCCAGCGCCGGTGGGCGCGCCAGCACGTCCGGGCCGAGCCCCACCCCAGTTCCGACGATGTGACCGTCGACCACGACCCCAAGTCCGCGCCGACCTTTAGCGTCCGGCTGCAGCCGCACGGCGATGCCGGCACCCAGACCCTGGAGGAGGGGGACTGATGACCACCGCCATCCCCACCCAACCGCTCACCGCCGCCGCCTTCCTGTTCGGCGACACCAAAGAAGACAGCGTCGACGCGCTCGCCCACGCCCTCCAGGAGCACGGCGTGCTCGGCACCCTCGGCGAGGGCGTCACCAAGCTGTCGCGGGCCGGCCGGAACGCAGCCAATGACCAGATCGCCACCGTCGCCCACGGGCTGCTCGACCTCGACCTCGGCGGCCTGGTCATTGCAGCATGGGGCAAGTATGCCGACCTGATGGCGGCCGCCAAGCGCACCTTCGCCACCCCCGACAGCTCAGAGGTCGTGGAGCTTGCCACCCACACCATCACCTCGGCCCACCATCCCTTTGTCGAGCTGCTGGTCAACGATGCTCACGTGGCCACCGTGCACTTTGAGCTGGCCGTCAAGTTCGTGGTTAAGGGGCTTGTGGCCACGGTGCAGCATGGCCGCCTTGTCACCGTCCATTCCGGGGACTGTGATGTGACGGCCGCCGTGGCGGCCGAGGGCCGGCAATTGGCCAAGCGGGAGGCGCGCCTGCAACTGCCGCTGCTGGTGCGCCTGGGCGGCGGCATCCCGCTGCTCCACGACATCGAGGCGCCGCCGACGTCGGTGTCCGTGGAGCTTGAAGAATGACCAGCCATCCGTTGTCGCAGGCCGCCACCAGCGCGCTCCACGACAAGGTTGTGCCGGCCGTGCAGGGTACGGCGAGTCCCGCGGGCTGGATCTAGCCGGCGGCGAGATGCGCTGCGTGACGCTGATGGCGCCGACCCGACTACCTCGCCCTGGACGCCTCTCGGCCGAGCAGCTTCACGGCCAAGGCGGCCATCATCCCCAGCGGGACGGTGGCGATGACGCGCTGGATGACGCCGTCCCACTGCGCCAGCGCCTGGGACCAGAACAGGACCAGCAGCGCGGCCGAGCCGGCCGTGGTGGCGAGCGCCGGCAGCCGCAGAGCGCCCCATTCCGGGTCGCCTCGGAAGCGCCTGGCAAGCAACAACGGCGCCACCAGCAGCGACGCATAGAGCAACCCACTGGCCAGGTCGTGACCGTGGTTGTGCCACGACTGGCCGGTCAAGCCACCAGGAGGATGCAGCAGCATCTGGTCGCGGCGCAGCAGGCCCGCGGCGATAGTGCCGACCCCGGCGGCGCGCACCAGCACCGGCCCCAGCCCGGCGCGCCCGCGGCCACCCAGCGCCTCCTCGAGCGCCGAGCCGAATACGACCGTGCAGGCGCCGAGGCCCAGAAACCCGGCGATCATGATCTCCGGGTCGCGCGCGTCGGGCGCGGCCAGCCCGCTCAGGTGCTCCTCCGCGATCGAGTAGCCGACCTGGCGCAGGGTGCTCGCCACCCAGGCCACCGTGAAGACCACCGGTCCGGCCAGACCGCAGGCGACCCGCAGCCGGAACCTCGTGCTCGCCTCCATCTCGACCAGCCTCTCCCTCCTCGACCCGTCACCGTTTCACAAAGCCCTGATGCCATGGCGGGTCTGTCGTCCGTAACGTTACCGAAACGGAGGCCGGCCACACTGGCACGTGATCGGCGATGCTGGGAGGCGGCGATGAGGTGCGTGCAGCGAGGACCATGGCGCTGACCACTACGGTCCGACCCGCCCGGGCGCACTGGCGGCCGGCAGGGCTGGCATGGGCGCTATGGGCGCTCGCCATGCTCGGCCTTGCCGCTGTCCCCTGGTTCGACCATCTCCTGCGTGAGGCCGGCCGGCCCGACCTGGCTCAGCTAGACGCCAGCGGCGTGCCCGGCGTGCTGGCCATCGTGAGCGCGACCACCGTCGGGGCGGTGCTCGCCAGCCGGCGGCCCCGCCACCCGGTGGGCTGGCTGCTGCTGGGCCTGGGGCTGTCGGTGTCGGCGAGCGGGGCGGCCGACGGATATGCGCCCTATGGGCTCCCGGTCCGGCCCGGGGCGCTGCCGGCCGCCCGCTATGTGGCGCTGTACGGCCCGGCCCTGCTCGCGATCGGGATCACCTTCATTGGCATGATCCTGCTGCTGACACCGACCGGGTCGCTGCCCTCGCCACGCTGGCGCTGGTGGGTCCGGGTCGCCACGGCCGCGCCGGTCGTCGTCCTGCTGGCGGTGACGCTGCTGCCGCAACCGCTGGGCCCCGAGTACCAGTCGGTCGCAAACCCACTCGGGCTCGGCGCCCTGGAAGCTCCGCTGCAGGCGGCCACCGGCATGGCGCTGGCCCTCACAGTCCTCGGCGTGCTGGTGGCCGCCGCGTCGCTGGTGGTGCGCTTCCGCCGCGCCCGCGGCACCGAGCGCCAGCAGCTTCGGTGGGTGGCGGTTGCGGCGGCCGTAGTGTCGCTGGCGGCGGCGCTGGTCCTGGCCGCCATGCTGACGGAGACCCCAGCCCTGTTCGGCTGGGGGCTCGGGCTCTGCGCAGCGGTCCTGCCGCTGGCGATCGGCGCGGCGATCCTGCGGTATCGGCTGTACGACCTGGACCGCATCATCAGCCGCACGCTGGCCTACGGGCTGCTCACCGTGCTGCTCGGCGGCGGCTACGCCGGGCTGGTGCTCGGCCTCGGCCAGCTACTTGGCCGGGACTCCAGCCTGGTGGTGGCCGTGGCGACCCTGGCGGTGGCGGCGGTGTTCCAGCCGGCCCGCCGCCGCGTCCAGGACCTGGTCGACCGGCGCTTCGACCGGCGCCGCTACGACGCCGCCCAGACGATCGGAGCGTTCAGCGCCCGGCTGCGCCAGCAGGTCGACCTCGACACCCTCTCGGTCGAGCTGCTCGGCGTGGTCGAGCAGACGATGCAGCCGACCAGTGTGTCGCTGTGGCTGCGGCCGTCCGTCAGTGCGTCCCCCGACCAGCGCAGCGCAGGCGTATCCCGCGCGGCATCACAGCCGACGGCAGCCTCCCCGTCCGTTCGCACAGCTTGTGAACAGGCTCGTACCAGGGCGTTGTGAAAGCGATCTGTCGCTTTGGGACGGCTAGGCCGGGATGCTAGGTTCGCTAGTCTCTGGACACGGATCACGGTCGGCGATCACACAACGCACAGCGCTGACTACGACGATTAGCGCATTCCGACCGTCCAGGGTCGAGCGTAGGCTATTGCCCGCTGTTGCCGGGTGCTGCCGCCCTCGAACGCAGCGCCTCGGCTTGGCATGCACGAACCTGCACAGTCGGCACTCGCAGAGGGGGGATCGCCGTGCGGCGACAGCGGGTCGGCTTGTGCCAGGCCGATCCTGCCCGATCTCGCTCCCCGCCGCCATCGGTACTGCCACGACCGGTTGCCGCGAGGAG
>JBKPDO010000058.1:0-15919 GCA_046727955.1 bacterium
CGCCGTCGGCGGCGACGTGCACTCGAACCCCTCGTAGGCCAGGCCGCGCTGCAGCAGACGGACGATCTTGGGGTCGTCGTCCACCAACAGCACTCGTGTGGCCACGTCCCGCTCTCCGTCGCTGCCAGCACGTCCTTACGCTTCGGCAGCTTGGGTACGAATTTCCGTTACAGCCAGGCCAGCCGGCGGGCCGACCGCGCAGGTAGCCGTCGATGCCGATGCAGCGGCCCTGCGCTCACCAGGAACAGCACTACCAGGATCATGATAGTTGGCCTGTCGATATTGGCCTGCCGGGTCGCGTAGGTCTTGGCAAGCAGCCAGCTGTTCAGCTGGTCGGGTGTGGGCTGGTGGCGAGTGGTGTGACTGGAGGCCCGTCGGCCCACGGGTCGGGGCCGGGGTCGCCGCCGGCGGCGGCGATGACAAGGCGGTCCAGGAAGTGGGGCCAGCCCAGGCGGTGCTGGCGGTCCTCGGCCGCGGGCAGGCCGGCGTGGACGATGGTCACGGTGGTGCCGCCATCGTGGGGGGTGAGGGTGACCTCCACGGTGGAGGCGCCGGGTGGCAGCCGGTCCGAGCCGGCATGCCCCCAGCTGAGCAGCAGCCGCCGTGGGCGGTCGACGGCCAGGTAGCGCCCGCGGACCGGCACGCCGTTGATGTCGAGGGTGAACCGGCCGCCGGGCACGGGGTCCAGCGCGGCGTAGTCGCCCATCCAGCGCAGCATCGCCTCGGGCTTGGTGAAGTAGTCGAAGACCCGGTCGGGGTCGGCGTCGACGTGCACCGACGTGGTGTAGGGCGCAGTGGCCGTCACGTGTCGTCGGCTTCCATCGCCGCCTCCACGGTCTCCACGGTCTGCACCGCGTCGGACTCCACGGCGGTCTTCAGCCGGCGCAGCCCGGCTGGCCACAGCTCCGCCAGGAACTGGTCCAGCGACTCCAGGCCTTCGGGCCGGATGGCGTACAGCCGGCGGGCACCCTCGCGGTGGGCAGCCACCAGGCCGGCTTGTCTGAGGACCTGCAGGTGCTGGGAGACGGCCTGCTGGGTGATGTCGACCTGCTCGGCGATCTCGCCGACCGAGCGCGGCGCGACGCGGACCAGGCGCAAGATTGCCTGCCGGTTGGGCTCTGCGAGGGCTTTCAGGACGGCTTCCGCGCTCACGGCTCTGGCTACTCCACGGTTGACACAAGCTCACGCTTGTGAAAGTCTGCGCTTGTGAAAGTGGCTGCTTGAAGAAAGTCTACGGCGAGCCACCGCGGCGTTGGAAGGAGCATCGGTGCCCACCTTCACCCACACCATTGACGTTGCCGCCGACCCGGCCACCGCCTGGGAGATTCTGGGGGATCTGGCGAGCGTCGAGCGTTGGATCCCTGGCGTGACGAAGGTCGAGCTGGACGGCATGACCCGGCGCTGCACCTTCGCCGACGGGCACACCCAGCACGAGGAGATCCTCGACTACTCCCCCACGACCCGCTCCTACCGGTACACCATCGACGGCGGCCTGCCGGTCACCGACAACCGCGGCCGCTTTGCGGTCGAGGCCACGGAGGCCGAGCGTGGCGGCGCACGGATCGTCTGGGAGTCCAGCTTTGTGGCCCTCGACCCGGCCAGAGAGGACGAGCTCAGCCGCATGTGGGCGGGCATGCTCCCCGGCGTGCTCGGCAACCTCAAGACCCTCGTCGAACAGCGCGGCCAGCAGCGCTGACCGGCACGCGCCGCCACGGCCAAGTCATCACCGCCACCGACTCGCGCCGCTCTGCAACCGCGGCCGGGGCAGCCTCCGGCCCGCCGATCCGCACCCAGGGTCCACGCCCAGGTTTGGGGCAGGTCGAACGTGCCGAACAGCGAGGCGTCCTGAAAGCCGGTGATGGCCTGGATCGCGCCGTCCACCACGACCAGCACCATGACGCCGTAGGCCCGGTAGATGCCGAGGCCATCGGGCAGGTAGGCGGCCACGGCCGGGTGCCCATTGGCGCCGCTGGGCACCAGCCGGACGCGGTCAAGCCGCCCGTCGGCGGGGACGGTGGCGAAGAACCGCGCGACCGCCTCGCGGCCGACGTAGCGAAGGCGCAGGGGTGGCATGTGCAACACGGCGTCCTCACGCAGTAACGCGGCCAGTGCATCGACGTAGCAGCGCTGCCAGGCCAGCATGAAGCGACGCAGGACCTCCTGCTCCTGGGCGCGCAGCGACCCGGCCGAGACCGCGGCCGCCGGCAGCGCCCGGCCCGAGCCGGCGCGGGCGCGCTGCAGCGCGCTGTTGACCGCGGGCACCGAGGTCTCCAGCAGCCCCGCGACCGCGGCGGCACGCCAGTCCAGCACGTCCCGCAGGATCAACACCGCCCGCCAGCGGGCGGTGTTGATCCTGCGGGGCCACCATGAACGCCAAGGCCACCGACTCGCGCCGCTCCGCGACCGCGGCCGGGTCGGGGCCGCCGGCCGGCAGCTCGTCGAGCAGCCGGTCGGGGTAAGGCTCCAGCTGTGGCACATCAGGGTCGCCGTTGTGAATGACGGCGCGGCGACGCGGTTGGGACCTGAGCATCTGCAGGCAGGTGGTGGTGGCCACCCGGTACAGCCACGCCCGCAGCGGCGCTCGCCCCTGGAAGGTGTGCAGCGACCGCCAGGCGCGCAGCAGGGTCTCCTGGGTGGCGTCCTGCGCGTCGTGGAACGAGCCCAGCATGCGGTAGCAGTGCAGGTGGATCTCGCGGAGCCAGCGCCTCCCTGCGCGCGGCGGTCCAGGCCGGGACGCCGATAGCGGCGGCAGGGGCGCTGGAGCGCGGGCTGGCCGGGGGTGGCCGTTGGAGCGCAGCATTGACAGGCTGATACCTGCGATATGTCAATACTCGCCTACTAGCCACTACTCACCAAACCAGATATTACGACTCCTTGCCGGGATCCTGCTCCCGCGTCAAAGCGCAGCTCATGGCTTTGTGCAACACCCTGGGTCGAGGCAAGGCCTTCCTCGCCGGCCACAACGACCACGGTCTCCTGACCGCGACCACCCTGGAGGGTGGCCAGCGCCCGAAACGGTGCTACGGCCCGTCCCCCGGCGTCGGGGGTCGCCGGCGTAGAGCAGCGTGGCCATGATGACGAGCTGGCGGTGGTGCTCGGCGGGCACGAACGGCAGCGGCGGCGCGGGCAGGACGTTGGCGATGGTCGACAGCTCATCCGGTGCGGCCTCGGCCTCGGCCTCGGCAAAGAACGAGGCGGCAACCTCGGGCGCGGTGATCACCGGTTTGCCTGTCGGCGGGAGACGAGCCAGGCCGCGATCTGGCTGCGGGTGGTGAACCCGAGCTTGGTGAGGATGTGCTGGACGTGGTTCTGCGCGGTCCGCTCGGAAACGACCAGCGCCTCGGCGATCGCGCGGTTGGTGAGGCCGCGCGAGACCAGCTCCGCGACTTCCTCCTCGCGGGCGGTCAGCGGTCCCGTGGCCTTCGCCTCCACCCGCAGCTTGGCCGCAAGGTGCGCGGCCCGCGCAGCCCAGGGGACCATCCCGAGTATGCGAGCGTCGGTCGCGGCGCTGTCGGCGAGGTCAGCGGCCTCCGCGGCGTCACCTGGGGCGCTCCGCTCCGCCAGCGTCTCGACCAGGAGCACCGCGGCCTCGACCGCGAAGCCGCGCGCCCCGTTGGACCGGGTGACGTCCAACGCGGCGCGCAGATCACTCACCGCGGCGTCGGTCCGGCCCAGGGCACGCTCGGCGTGTGCGAGCAGGAGCACGACCGGACCGCCGTAGACGGGGCCGCCGGCCCCGGATGCGAGGTGGTGCCCCCGCAGCGGGGCCAGCCGGTCCACCAGCGCGACCAGGTCCTGGTGGTGGCCGACGGCCACCGCGTCATACACGCGCGACTTCGTGAGCTGGTCGAACAGGTAGCGTGGAGGGTGCCAGGTGGCCATCGGGGGATAGCGCCGGTAGCTGGCACGCGCGGCGTCGAGGTCGCCGAGCGCCGCCCACGCGGCGGCCTGACCCGCGAGACTGAGCTGGCTGGCCACTCCCGGAAACCCCTTGGACGAGTCGCGCCGCTGCACCACGGACGGATCGACGCCGACGTGACGACCGACGACCAGTTGGAAGTTGAGCCAGATGGGCTCGGCGAAATCAGGGTGCAGCAAGGCCATCTGTGCCCGCGCCTGGCGTCCCAGGTCCAGCGCGTCGTCGAAGCGGGCCTCGGCCTGGGCGAGCAGCGCCTGGGCCCGGAGCAGGTGCCACGCGGCGGCGGTGCCGCCGACCCGCGGCACGCACGAGCCCAGACCGCCGAGCTCCCGAGCGACCGCGGCCAGATCGCCACGCTGGACCTGGGCGTCAATGCGCCACAGATGCCCCCACATCGTCACGTCGGGACGGCGGCAGCGGCGGCCCAGCTCGGTCATCCGGTCGGCCAGCGCCAACCGGTCGGCGACGCCGTCGGGACCTGAGCGAGCGAGTTGGCGGGTGCGCAGGGCGGCAACGATGACATCAGGATCCTGGGATGCTTCCGCCGCCGCCAGCGCCGCCGCGCCGGTCTCGTCGATCCGGTCGGGATCCAGGTAGAAGCAGGCAAGGGCAACCTGCGCCAACAGCCGCGCTCGAAGCGTTGGCGCCAGGTCCGGCACGGCCAGCGCCTCCTCGCACAGGTCGCGCACGGGTGCCAGCAGCCCAGGGTCGCCGACCGCCTGCAGCACCAGGGCGGCCTCACCGACCAGGTCGCCCCGGCCAGCCGACCGGGCCAGCCTCGCCGCCTCCAGGCTATCGTCCAGCGCCTCGGCCAACTCCGCCGAACGGAACCGGGCCCGAGCCCTCCCGAGCAGCAGACGGCAGCGATCCTCCCACCCAAGCTGGCCGCCCACGTCCAGGGCCACACCGTACAGACGGGCCGCTTCCTCCCACGCCAGCCGCACCAGCGCGTCGTCGGCGGCTCGCTCGCACCAGCGCACGGCCTGATCGACCCCATCAGGCGCGGAGGGCGCGGCGACCACCCGGTGCCGGGCCAGGTCGGAAAGGTGAAAGGTGAGGTCGGAGGTGTAGTAGCGCTCGATGGTCTCGGCCACCACGCGGTGCCAGCGGGCCCGTGCGACGCTGGCCAGGTCCTCCTGGACCGCGTCGCGCACCAGCGCGTGGACGAACCGGTGCACGCCGGCTGGCTCGGCCGGCACCACGAGCACCCCGCCCGCCTCACCGACGGCTCGGAGCAGGGTCACCACGGCGTCGAATGCGCGCTCGCGGGCCGCGGCGTCGGGTAGCGCAGCGGTCGGTGACCGGGTCCGGCCGGCCGGACCAGCGAGAAACCCATCAAGCGCCGCGGGTGGATGCGGCTGGCGAGCAACGAGCGGTCGAAGGACGTCGAGCCACGGCCGGAAGGGAACCGACCCGTCGCCGTCGAGGCAGTGGCCCCAGCCCATGTGGCTACCCGCGGGTCGTGCGTCATCGGCCACGGCCGCCATCAACCGGGTCTTGCCGACCCCTGGCTCCCCTGAGCACAGGACGAGCCGACCGCGTCCGCCTGCTGCCTCAGCAGACCAGCGTCGCAGCGCCGCCATCTCCTCGTCGCGTCCCACGATCGGGACGGCGGACCTGACGTCACTACCGGCCGGCCCAAGCACGGCATGACCGTAGCACGGCATGGCTGTAGATGAGTATCCCGATGAGTAACCCGGCGGATGGCGAGCCGGCTCTCGATTCGTACGGTCAGGCCGACAGCAAACGCCAATGCCAAAGGAGGAGGCGAGCATGACCTACGCCATCGTCATCGAGTCCGCCGGCGGGACCATCGAGGTGTTTCACCAGGTCGCCGCCTTGCTGCCCGAGCAGGAGCCGGACGGGCTGCTAGCGCGGGTCGCCGGCCAAAGCGAGCGCGGCGTGGCGGTGATCAGCGTGTGGCGCTCCAAGAAGGACGCCGACCGTTTCTTCGCCGAGCATCACCTCCCAGCGCTGACCAAGGTGCTCGGAGGCCCGCCGCCACCGCCCACCGCCATGATCGAGTTCGAAGCCACCGACGTACTGATGACCGCGTCGGCCCCCTCCGCCTGAGGCGGAAACCCGGCCCTGCCGAGGCACACCCGCTATGCCGTCGGCAGGGCCGGTGGCTCCAGGCGGGCTGCGCGTGAGCGCTCTTGACAGCCGTCGCGGCGGACCTTGCCGTGGTGGTCCAGCAGGCGGACCATCGGGCCGTTGACCAGGGGTGTTGCTGGTGGTGGGGTGTTCGGATCGTGGAAAGCTGAGTGCATGAGGAACAGATCAGAGACAGATCGGGAACAGCAGCAGCAGCCTCGCCGGGTGTCAGGGCGCGCAGGACTCGTTCTATCCAGATCCATATCCGCAATGATCCGGCCGGAAGCAAGCAGCGCCGGACCGGGGTGAGGGTGGGGAGCACCGATGGCCAAGCCGCCCACGACGACCCCGCCTGAGGCCGCCGGTATGCGCGCGAGGTGCTGCTGGCGACAAGCTGCACGTGCCGCGCCCGCGGCCGGAGTTCGTGCCACGCCCGCGGCTGCTGGCCCGCCTGGACCAGGGGATGGCCCGCGAGCTGGTGCTGGTCCACACTCCCGGCCGGGTTCGGCAAGACCAGCCTGCTGGCCGACTGGGCCCCGGGGTGGCCGGCGGCCGGTCGCGTGGCTGTCGCTTGATGAGGGCGACAACGACCCGGCGCGGTTCTGGCGCCACGTCGCCGCCGCGCTGGACGGGTGCACCAGGGGTCACCGAGCGGTCGGCGGGCTGCTTGGCGGCCTGCAGCCGGAAGGGCCGCACCGCCCGCGGCCCGCGGTCAACCGGTGTGCTCACGTCCAGCGTCATGGCGTGCCTCGTCAGCGGCGCCGGCGCCCTCGTCGCCGCCGGTGTCGGCAGCGACCGCGTTGCGGGCCCACAGCTCCTCGTACCGCACGACCGCGGTTCGCAGTGTTACCTGGCACTCGAGCTCATCCGGAGTGGCCATGCAACCAGCCTCGCGTCAGGAACCCCTGACGTCAAGCTGACCTGACGGGTCCGCGGCACCTCACCTGGAGCGGAATGCGCCTTCCCGCCGCAGCGAGAACACGCGCCCGATCCTGCTCGTGCTCTGATCACTCGTAAGCAACCAACGGAGGCATGCAAAGGGCGTTCATGCCCAATCGCTGAGAAAGACGAGCCTGCGTCGTCGGGCTGGTCGCTGCCACGTCAGACAACGAAGCCGTCGGGTGGACCAGCAGGCACCGGCTGCGGAGATCCCTGCCGGGCCGTGCCCTCGGTGTCGGCACTGCGGCTGCAGCTCGGCCCCGGAGGGAACGTGAGTGGTCCAGCGCCTGAGGACGGGGTTTCCTCAGGCGAGCGTTCGGAGGATGGGTGGGATGACGTGCTGCAGGTTGTCGGGGAGGATCTGGCTGAGCGTGCGCCCGTCGTTCTCGAGCCACATCTCGACCGAGACGCGGAACACCGCGACGGTGGTCGCGGCGACCAGGCGGGCGGTGGGGGTGTCGGGGCCGGGGCTACGTGCCAGGCGGGTTCCGATGAACCGGCGGAGGTCGTCTTCGATGGTGAACAGCGTCCGCAGGTAGAAGGCGGCGATCGCCGGGACCGTGTCGGTGAGGCGGAGCCTGATCGCCCATTGCTGGGTGTCCTGGAACCCGGCGGCGAGCTGGGTGGTCACCGCTTGGAGTGAGGCGAGCAGGGCTTCGTCGTCTGGGCGGGCGCGCAGGAGGTCCTCGGTCTGCCCGAGGACCTCCTGCGGTCGGGCGAAGACGATCTCCTCCTTGGAGTCGAAGTAGCGGCGCACGGTGCGGGGCGAGACCACGGCGTCGCGGGCGATGTCGTCGATGCTGGTCTGGTCGAAGCCACGCTGGTCGTACAGGCGCAGGGCCGCCTGTTCGATGGCGTCCCTGGTGAGCTGCTTCTTGCGCGCTCGCAGGCCGGCGTCCTCCGCGCGCAGCGTCGCGCCTCCGACGGGCACGGGCCCTCCTCTTGTCGCGTCATCCATGTCCGGCTACGGGTTGCCAGAGTAGTCAGTTTTCCAAGCGTGTCAAGTGCCCCTTCTTGATAAATTACCGGAAGTGGCAGTAGTTTGGTGGTGTCAGGGCTGGTCAAGAGCGCGGGACGTGACGTTGTCGGAACAGCGCGTCGTAGCGGCGCTTTTCCTCCCACAGGTCAAGCGCATCGGGCGGCCGGACCACCAGCTCGTTGATGACCTTCCCTTCGACGTGGTCAACCGCCAAGAGCAGCTTCGCCCCCTCGCGGTGCAGCAGCCGCACCCCGCTGATGGTAGGGAACAGGCCCGGCCAGCTGCGGTAGTCGGCGTAGACCTCCAAGACCATCTCCCTGGGCGCCTCGACCGTTGTCGACGCCTCGACCTGCAGCACTCGACACCACCTCCTGCAGGCTCCTGCTCGCCACGCCGCGGCACACCCAGGTCTCGACGCAGGCGTCTGCTCTAGGCCTTGCGTTCGGTTCTGGGTGACGCCGGCCGGGACGCCGTTGGCGGCGCTGCGTACACCGTTGCCGGCAGCGTGGACGCTAGGGATGGGCGCTGGCCGGGGCATCACCCAAAGGTGGGAACGCGGGTGGGAGCTTCCTCCTCGCGGGATCTTCACGCGGGCGGCGCGTGGCTGCCTACCGCAGCAGCCGCAGCTCCCGGGCGCGGGTGACGGCCTGGGTGCGGTTGGCCGCGCCGAGCTTGTCGAAGATGTGGCTGACGTGGCGCTTGACGGTGTCCAGGCTGACCACCAGCTCCTCGGCGATCGCCTGGTTGGAGCTACCGGCCGCCAGCAACCCCAGCACCTCCAGCTCGCGGCTGGTCAGCGGCATCACCAGCCCGGGGATGGCCGCGCCGCCACGCCTGGGGCGCGGCACGACCGGCAGGCCGACCCGCTCGAAGGCGCCCAGCAACCGGTCCAGGTAGGGCCCTGGCAGGTGCGCGGCTGCCACGGCCCGCCCCGCGGTCGGGGCCGTGGCGAGCCTGTGGAGCAAGGCGGCCATCGGCGATCCCTCGCGAATGAACGCCTGCACGTAGCCCTCAGGAGCCGCCAGCGCCAACGCCTCGGCCAGCGCGGCCAGCGCGCCCGCCTGGTCGCCGACCGCCTGCAGGGCCAGCGCCTGCAGCGCCCGCACCTCGATCACACTGCCCATCCGCTGCTGAGCCGCGGCCAGGGCGTGCAGCCGCGCCAGCAGCCGCACTGCCGCAGCAGGGCGCCGCTCGGCCAGCAGCACCCGGGCCAGCACCAGGTACTCACGCTCTCGGGCATAGTTGAGCTGGCCATCGGCCTCCAGCCCGCGGTCCCAGATCCAGCGGGCGGCCTCGGCGACCCGGCCTTGGGCCAGCGCCAGCCGCGCCCGCTGCACCCCACCGACGGCAGCATGTCGGCGGCGGCGTCCCGCCTGGGCGCGATCTGTTCGGCCTCGCCGATCGCCGCCAAGGCGCCAGCCTCGTCCCTCCGCGCCTGCCGGACCCAGGCCAGGACGGCCAGGGCGGCGACCAGCCACTGGGCATACGGAGGCTGCCGGAACAGCGCCACGGCCTGGGTGGCGTGCTCCAGGGCGGCGTCCAGCTCATCGCGCTCGCACAGCACCTCGGCCAGGCCTATGTGGCTCATGCCGGCCAGCGGCAGCGGCTGGCCGGCCTCGCTGGCGACCTCCACCGCGCGCTCGAAGGTAGCAAGCGCGGTGCCCAGGCGGCCTTGGGTCTGCTGGACGTGGCCGAGGTCGTACCAGGGGCGCAGCGACAGCAGGTAGCGGTCGGTGACCACCTCGGCCAGGATGCGCTCGGCTTGCGCGGACCGGCCGTGCATCCATTCCGCTATTGCCAGCTCCCAGCGGAATATCGGCTGCAACGCGTGGTCCTTCTGGGTGAGGCTGGCCAGCGCCTGCCGAGCGAACTTGGCCTGGCGCTCGGGATCGCCGCGCTGGCGGGCGAGCTCGGCATGCAACAGCACAGCGTACGTCGGGGCATTGGCCAGGGTGCTCCGCTCGCGGCCGACCGAGGGGTCGAACGGCTCGTCGGCGCCGGCGGCCAGCGCCCGTTCGGCATCGGCCAGCAGCGACTCGACCTCCTCCAGCCGCCCAGCCACGTTTGCCCCGGCCGCCAGGACCAGGCACAGCCGGGGCCGGGAGCGGACCAGCTCGGCCGGCAGGGCGGCGAACCACCGCTGCAGGGTGGCCGTCTCGCTGCGGCCGTACAGCGCCTCGACGTGCCGCTCGACCAGCCGGGCCGCCCAGTCGGCGTCCCCGGCGGCCAGGGCGTGCCGCACGGCCTCGTCGGCCAGCCCGTGGTCCTCGGACCAGGCGGCCGCCGCCCGGTGCAGCTCGGGCACCCGCTGGGGCTGCTCCCGTTGCAGGCGCGCCTGGAGCAGGTCGGCGAACAGGTGGTGGTAGCGCCACCAGCCACGCACCTCGTCCAACGGCACCAGGAACAGGTTGGCCCCCTCGATCTGCTCCAGCACCTGCTGGCTGTCGCTGCGGGCGGTGACCGCATCGCACAGCGGGCCTGACAGCCGCTCCAGCACCGAGGTCTCCAGCAGGAACCGCACCAGCTGTTCCGGCTGGCGGGCCAGGACCTCCTCGGTCAGGTAGTCCAGGACGTACCGGTGGCTGCCCGAGAAGCTGGCCACAAAGCCGGCCCGGTCGGTCTCCCCCTGCAGCGACAGCGCGGCCAGCTGCAGCCCCGCGACCCATCCCTCGGTGCGGGCCACCAGCGCCGCCAGGCTGGCCGCCGGCAGCTCCAGCCCCGCCACCCCCTGCAGCAGTGCGGTCGCCTCCTCCGCGGTGAACCGCAGGTCACGCTCGCGCAGCTCGGCCAGCTGGCCGCGGGCGCGCAGCCTGGCCAGCGGCAGCGGCGGGTCGGCGCGGCCGGCCAGCACCAACCGCAGCTGCGGCGGCCCGCGCTCCAGCAGCACCCCCAGGCTGTGGTGGATCGGCGCCGCCTCGACCAGATGGTAGTCGTCCAGGATCAGCGTGAGCTCCCCGGGCAGGCGGGCCAGCTCGTTGATCACCAGCGTCACCACCGCCTCCAGCGAGGCCGGCTCTGGGCCGCGCAGCAGCGCGCCGACCCGCTCGCCGATTCCGGCCCGCACCTGGTCGAGCGCGGTAGCGGCATAGCGCCAGAACCGGGCCGGGTCGTTGTCGCCGCCGTCTAGCGACAGCCAGGCGACCGGCCGCTCGCTGCTCCTGGCCCAGTCGCCCAGCAGGGTCGTCTTGCCGAACCCGGCCGGCGTGCACACCAGGGTCAGCTCGCGTGCCGTGCCGTCCGTCAGGCGCTCTAGCAGCCGGGCGCGGGACAGGAACTGCGGACGCGGCCGGGGGACGTGCAGCTTGGTGGCCAGCAGGACATCCCGCTCGGCGACGCCGGTCGCGGGCGGGCCCGGCCTGGTCGGCTCAGCCATCGGCGCCTCGCACGCTCCTGCCCGTCCAACGACAAGCGGTCTTGCTGGACGGCCCATTGTAGGGCTGGCCGGGCGGGAAGATCCCACCCCTCGTCCCACCTTCGAGTGATGCCCTCCGCCCGGGGCGTGGGTAGTGTGCCGGCCAGACGAGCGGCCGACCACGGGAGTCGAGATGGTTACACGGATGACTTTGGCGCCGCGGCCGCCTGGGATCGGCGTCCTGCTGGCCGGCATCGCCGTGCTGACCGGCTGAGCCACCGTGGTGATGGATGACGCAGCCAGCGGTGCACTACGAGATCCGGGTCAGGGGCGTCCTGGACAGCCGCTGGTCTGCCTGGTTCGAGAGCCTGGAGGTCACCAGTGACCGGGCCGACCAGACCACGATCGCCGGGCCAGTCGCCGACCAGGCGGCCCTGCACGGCCTGCTCGCCAAGGTCCGCGACCTGAGCCTGCCGCTGCTCTCGGTCCGCCAGATCGACCCAGACCAGTAGTCCGACAGAGGAGCTTCCTCACCAGGAGGTCCTGACCCATGAACCAACCGATCCTGATCACCGGCGGGAGCGGCACCCTCGGGCGCGCCGTGGTCGAGCGGCTTCTGGCCGCCGGCCATGCGGTCCGGGTGCTCAGCCGCCGACCCCGACCCGCCAGCGTGCCGGCCAAGGCCGAGTGGATAACCGGCGATCTCCTCGTCGGCGACGGGCTCGCTGGCGCCGTCGCCGGCGTAGCGGCGGTCGTCCACTGCGCCAGCGATCCCCGCAGGCCGCGCGTTGACGTGGATGGCACCCGCAAGCTGATCGAGGCCGCGAGGGCCGCAGGGACCCCGCACCTGGTCGACATCTCGATTGTTGGGGTGGACCGCGTCCCCTACCGCTACTACCAGGCCAAGCTGGCGGCCGAGCGGCTGATCCAGGCGTCGGGGCTGCCGTGGACGATCCTGCGCCACCCACTTCCACCAGCCGGTCCTGCTGGTCGCCGAGGGACTGGCCCGGCTGCCGCTGGTGCCGGTCCCGGCCGCCACCAGCTTCCAGCCGATCGACGCCGGCGAGGTCGCCGAACGGCTGGCAGAGCTCGCCGTCGGGCCCGCGAGCGGCCGGGTGCCCGACATCGGCGGCCCGCAGATCCGGACCGCCACCGACCTGCTGCGCGCCTACCTGCACGCGGCCGGGCAGCGCCGGCTGGTCCTGCCGGTCCGCGTGCCCGGCGCCGTGTTCGCCGGCTACCGGCGCGGCGGCCACCTCACCCCCGACCACGCGGTCGGGCGCCGCACCTGGGAGGAGTTCCTGGCCGAACGGGTTGACCGCCGAAGGCCGGCAGGGCCGAGAGGACGACCGTGGAAGGGAGGGCGTGATGCGGCGCTCGGGGGGCTGGCTCCGGTCCGGCCTGCTCCTTTACTGCGGCGTGGAGCTGCTGGTCGGTGGGTGGGCGGCGGCGTGGCCGCGCTCGTTCTACGACGACTTCCCCTGGCCGGGACATCCCTGGGTGGGGCTGCTGCCGGCCTACAACGAGCACCTGGTCCGCGACTTCGGCGGGATGAACCTCGCCATGGCGGTGGTGTTCGGGGTCGCCGCGGCCACCCTCGACCGGCGGCTGGCCGCGACCGCCCTGGTCGCCTACCTGGTCTTCGCCGTGCCGCACCTTGTCTTCCACCTCAACCATCTGGAGCCGTTCGGCACCGTCGACGCGATCGCCCAACCGGCTGTCCTCGTGGTGCTGGCGGTGCTGCCTCTGCTCCTGCTCACCCTCGTCGCTCGCGTGAACAACCGGGCGCATCCGCCACCATCAAGTCGGCAACCAGCTTGATGCGAGAACCGCACTCCCTGGAGGTACGCCAGATGCCGAGCCGGCCGGCCGGCCAGACCACCGCCCAGCTGCCCCGGTTCGGCCTGCCCGCCTTCGCGGCGGTGCGGCCGAAGGTCCCCGCACACGAGGAGACCCTCGGCGAGCCCGCCAACCAGACCTCGAAGCCGCCGGTGGCGATCAGGCGCTGACGAGGTCGCGGCGGCGGAAGCCGGCCAGGCCGGCGGTGGCGAGCAGCGCGGCGATGCCGAGCAGCCAGGCCAGGGGTGCTGCAGAGACGTCGGCGCCGGGAACCTTGGGGATGTGGCTGAACGGCGCGAGGTCCAGGATCGCCTGGTCGAGCTGCATCAGCGGGCCGATCAGGACCAGGAACGCGAATACCGCCAGCGCCGCCCAGCTCAGCGGGGTGAGGCGGGGCAGCAGGCCGAACAAGGCCATGGCCAGGCCCGACAGCAGCAGGACCGCGGGCAGGTGCACCAGCGCGCCGGCCAGCACGCGTGGCAGCTCGCGGGCGACATCGCCGCTGGTCAGGCCGTAGGCAAGCCCCTCGGCCAGGCCCGCGGCCAACAGCGCGACCGCCGGGCCGAGCAGCCCGAACGCGAGGTGGCTGGCCGCCCACTGCACCCGGCCGACCGCGGTGGCCAGCACCGGCTCGGCGCGCCGGCCCTCCTCCTCGGCGCGCAGCCGCAGCGTGGCCTGGATCGCGTACCCGGCGGCGGCCAGGGCGAAGATCACCATCGCCCCGGAGATGTAGGCGTCGGACAGGACCCTCTCGCCGCCCAGCCGTTCGAGCACGTCCTTGAGCTGTGCGCTCTCCTGCGCCATGTCGCCGACGCTGTCGGCCACGCTGCCGATCAGCGCGCCCATCAGCGCCAGCCCGGCGGTCCAGGACAGCAGGGTGACCCGGTGCAGCCGCCAGGCCAGCGCGACCGGGCTGCGCAGCGAGGGTGCCGCGGTGGCCGGGCCGAGCCGGGCCGCCAGCACACCGGCGCCCACGTCGCGGCGTGCCAGCAGCGCGAAGGCCGCCGCGACCAGCACTACCACCATCCCGGCCACCAGGGCGAAGACCCACCAGCGCTCGCCGGCGTAGGCGCGGGTCTGCTGCGCCCAGCCGATCGGCGACAGCCACGACAGCCACCCGAAGCCGCTGCCGGGGCCGCCGGTGTCGCCGGCGACGCGCAGCACGTAGGCGACGCCGAGGGTGCTGAGCGCGATGCCCCTGGCGCCGCCGGCGCCGTCGGTCAGCTGGGCGGCCACGGCCCCGACCGCGGCGAACATCCACCCGGCGGCCGCCATCGACAGGCCGTAGGCCAGCGAGCCGGCGGCCGGCAGCCCGACGCCGATCATCCCGCCGGCCAGCACCGCGCCCAGGACCAGGTTGGCGCCGAGGGTGACCAGCAGGGCCGCGGCCAGCGGGGCGTAGCGGCCGACCACGGTGGCGCCGAGCAGCTCGCGCCGTCCCGCCTCCTCGTCGGTGCGGGTGTGGCGGATGACGGTGAGCAGGCTCGCCAGGGCCACCATGGTGAAGTAGAGCCCGGCCCGCCAGGTGGTGATCGCGCCGAGGGTGGCGCCGAACACCGGCCCGAGCATGGCGCGCAGCCCCGGCGTGGTCGCGACCGTCCCGTAGAGGTCGCGGAGCTTGGCTGGGGTGTCGTAGAACTGGTCGATGGCGACCGCGGTCTGGGCCGGCAGCAGGGCCAGCACCAGGACCCACAGCGGCAGCAGGACGCGGTCCCGCCGCAGGACCGGGCGGACCAGGCCACCGGTGCCCGCCAGCGTGGTCACGGGGCCACCCCCTCACGCTGCTGGCCGTCGACGCTGGCGCCGTCGGCCCGGTAGTGGCGCAAGAACAGTTCCTCCAACGTCGGCGGCTGGCTGGCAAGGCTGCGCACCCCGGCCGCGGACAGGTGCCGCAGCACCTCGTCCAGCTGGTCGCTGTCCACCTGGAGATGGACACGGCTGCCGTCCAGCTGCAGGTCGTGGACGCCCGGCAGCTCGGCAAGCCCGGACGGTGGCGCCTTGAGCTCGGCGGCGATGGAGGTGCGGGTCAGGTGACGCAGCTCTGCCAGCGTGCCCGACTCCACCACCCGCCCGGCGCGGATGATGCTGACCCGGTCGGCCAGCGCCTCCACCTCGGCCAGGATGTGGCTGGACAGCAGCACCGTGCGGCCGCCGTGCTGCTCCTGGCTGATGACCTGGCGGAAGGTGGCCTCCATCAGCGGGTCCAGCCCCGCGGTCGGCTCGTCCAGCAGCAGCAGCTCCACGTCGGAGGCCAGCGCGGCGACCAGGGCGACCTTCTGCCGGTCGCCCTTGGAATAGGTCCGCGCCTTCTTGCGAGGGTCCAGGTCAAACCGTTCCAGCAGCTGGTCGCGGCGCCGCTGGTCCAGGCCGCCGCGCAGCCTGCCGAGCAGATCGATCACCTCACCACCCGACAGGTTGGGCCACAAGGTGACGTCGCCTGGCACGTAGGCCAGCCGCCGGTGCAGCGCGACCGCGTCCCCCCACGGGTCGCCGCCCAGCAGCCGGGCCTGGCCGGCGTCGGCGCGCAGCAAGCCCAGCAGGATCCGGATGGTGGTGGTCTTGCCGGCGCCGTTGGGGCCCAGGAAGCCATGGACCTCACCGGTGTTGACGGTCAAGTCCAGACCGTCGAGCGCGCGGGTGGGGCCGAAGGTCTTCACTAGCCCCAATGCCGGTAACTTAGGTTTGCTTGTCTGGTATGGTGCATCCCCTTCGTGCTGCTGGAGGTGCGGGTGCCACGAGCCGGACAGGTCAAGCCGCCAGTCGAGCCGCGGCTGTCAGACAGGATCGCGATCGGGGT
>JBKPDO010000059.1:0-7441 GCA_046727955.1 bacterium
GGCCTTTTGGCCAGGGGGGGTGGGGGGGGGGGGGGGGGGGCGCCCCCCCCCCCCACATCGGTAGAAGCTTGTGCCTTCCCCTTGAGCTGGTCCATTGCCCGGCGGATGCGCTTGGCGGACACCGGGTAGGGGGTTCCGAGCGTCTGAGCGAAGTAGCTGACCCGCAGCTCCTCGATCATCCAGCGGACCTCCCGCAGCGCCTCGCCCGGCGGCGTGCCGGGAGGCAGCCGGTCCAGGAGATGCTGGTAGGACTGCCGAAGCTCCCCGATGTCTGCCATCAGCTCCTGGTCGCGCTGAGGATGCCCAGGCAGCTTGTCGAGACGGTGCTGCATGGCACGCACGTACCGCAGCAGGTCCGGCAGCCGGCGCCAGCCGGTGGCGCTGACGAAGCCCGGGTAGACGAGCTCCGACAGCTGGGCGCTCACGTCCGCCAGAGCGGCGGTCGAGTACCGGTGCGGCGCCTCGATAGCCTGCGAGGACAGCGAGTGCTCAAGGCGCGCACCGCGTGTGCTCGACTGTCGCTCTCGAGCGGGCGCCAGCGCGGGGCTGGTGCCGGACCTCAGCCGCTGCTCGACGTCCTGCGCGGCGGCCAGGATCGGCTCCACCTTGGTGACGACGTCCAGCACGGTGCCGTTCAGCTCGCCGCGGGCCTTGTCGAGCAGCTTGTCGAAGCCTTCCTGGTCCCATGCCGGCCCGCCGCACTCAGCGATCAGGGCGTCGACGGCGCAGGCGACGCAGTCGTCGAACAGTTCCGCCGCGCTGCCGTGACGGTACTGGCTCAGGGTCAGCTTCGCCCTCTTGGGCAAGCGTCCCAGGACAGATTTGACCGGCGAGGGGACGTTGAGCAGCAGCAGCCGGCGCGTGCCCTGCCACATGGCGCGCTGCTGCTCGGCCTCGCTCTCGAGCAGGCGGACCGCGACCGTGGCTCCCTCGTCCACCAGCGCCGGGTAGGCCTTCACCACGCGGCCGCCCCGCGGCTGCCGCTGCTGATGGGTCCGCGGCAGCGGGCCGAAGCTCCAGGTGCGGAGCCCCTCTCGCTCGAGGCCCACCTGGTCCGCCACGGCTGAGACCGCCGCGCGCATCCTGCCCTTCAGGGAGGCCCTCAGGCGCTCGAGGTCCTTGTCCTCCGCCACGGTGCGGCGTTTGTCGTCCACTACGCGGAAGGTGATCTTCAGGTGGTCCGGCACCCGGTCGAGCTGCCAGGCGTCGGCCGGGACCTCGACAGCAGCGATCCTGGCCAGCTCGTTCCCCAGTGCGTCCAGCAGCGGTCCTTTTCCGGGGGACAGTCGTTCCAGAGCCGCCTTGGCGTAGTCGGGCACCGGCACCAGGTTGCGGCGCAGCGGCTTGGGCAGCGACCTGATCAGCGCGGTGACCAGCTCCTGCCGCAGGCCCGGGACCTGCCAGTCGAAGCCCTCGCCGGTCACCTGGTTCAGGATCGCCAGCGGGATGTGCACGGTCACGCCGTCGGCGTCCGCGCCCGGCTCGAACTGGTAGGACAGCCGCAGCTTCAGCGCCCCCTGCCGCCAGGCGTCGGGGTAATCGACCGCGCTGACGCCCTCCCGGCCCTGCTTGACCAGCATCGACCGTTCGAAGCTGAGCAGGTCCGGCTGGCTCGAGCCGACACGCCGCCACCAGCTGTCGAAGTGACGGGCGGAGACCACTTCCCGGCCGACGCGCTGGTCGTAGAAGTCGAACAGGGTCGCGTCGTCCACCAGGATGTCGCGCCGGCGCGCCCGGTGCTCCAGCTCCTCGACTTCCTCGAGCAGCTTGCGGTTGGAGTGGAAGAACCGGTGGTGTGTCTCCCAATCGCCCTCGACCAGGGCGTGGCGGATGAACAGCTCGCGCGCCAGCTCCGGATCGATGCGGCCGTAGTTGACCTTCCGCGAGGCCACGATCGGCACCCCGTACAGTGTCACCCGCTCGAAGGCCATCACCGCGCCGCGGGCCTTTTCCCAATGCGGCTCGCTGTAGTTTCGCTTGACCAGGTGCTGAGCCACGGCCTCCACCCAGTCCGGGTCGACGCGCGCGACCACGTGGGCCCACAGGCGGGTGGTCTCCACCAGCTCGGCCGCCATGACCATTTGCGGCGACTTTTTGAAGAGCGCCGAGCCCGGGGAGACGGCGAGGCGGGCATTGCGCGCCCCCTGGTACTCCTGCCGCTCGGTGTCCTTGAGGCCGATGTGGGAAAGCAGCCCGGCCAGCAGTGACATGTGGATCCGGTCGCGGTCCTCCGGCGCGCTGCTCATCGATATCCCGAGGGCCCTGATCACCTGCCGGAGCTGGCTGTAGAGGTCCTCCCACTCGCGGACCCGAAGGTAATTCAGGAACTCGGTCCGGCACAGCTTCCGGAATTGGCTGGAGGACAGCTCGCGCTGCTTTTCTCGCAGGTACTGCCACAGGTTGAGGTACGCCAGGAAGTCCGAGTCCTTGTCGGCGAAGCGGCTGTGCTTCTCCGCGGCCGCCTGCTGCTTGTCCAAGGGGCGCTCGCGCGGGTCCTGGATCGACAGCCCGGCGGCAATGGCCAGGACCTCACGGACGCAGCCGTTGCGGTCAGCCTCGAGCACCATGCGCGCCAGCCGGGGATCGACCGGCACCTGCGCGAGCTTCCGGCCCAGCGGTGTCAGCCGCTTGCGCGCGTCCTTGGAGGCGGGGTCGAATGCGCCCAGCTCTTGCAGCAGGAGGACGCCGTCCTTGACGTTGCGCCGGTCGGGCGGGTCGATGAAGGGGAAGGCGGCGATATCGCCGAGCCCCAGCGCGGTCATCTGCAGGATGACCGAGGCGAGGTTGGTGCGCAGGATCTCCGGGTCGGTGAACCGCGGGCGTGAGAGGAAATCCTCTTCGGAATACAGCCGGATGCAGATGCCGCCGGAGGTGCGTCCGCAGCGCCCCTTGCGCTGGTCGGCGGACGCCTGTGAGATGCGCTCGATCGGCAGGCGCTGGACCTTGGTCCGATGGCTGTAACGGGAGATGCGCGCGGTCCCCGGGTCGACCACGCATTTGATGCCAGGCACCGTCAGCGAGGTCTCCGCCACGTTGGTGGCCAGCACGATGCGGCGCCCGGTGTGGGGCTGGAACGCCCGGTGCTGCTCGGCCGCTGACAGCCGTGCGTACAGCGGCAGGATCTCGGTGTGCCGCAGGCCGCGCCTGGAGAGGGCGTCGGCGGTGTCGCGGATCTCCCGCTCGCCGCTCAGGAAGACGAGGACGTCGCCAGGGACGTCGCCGGGGCGTTGAGCGTCCAGCTCCTCCACGGCCTCACAGATCGCCTGGGTCTGGTCACGGTCGGCGTCCTCGTCGATCGGCCGGTAGCGGACCTCGACGGGATAGGTCCGGCCGGAGACCTCGATCACCGGGGCGTCGTCGAAGTGGCGGGAGAACCGCTCTGGGTCGATGGTCGCCGAGGTGATGATCACCTTCAGGTCGGGCCGTCCGCCCCCCAACAGCCGCTTGAGGTAGCCGAGGATGAAATCGACGTTCAGGCTGCGCTCGTGCGCCTCGTCGATGATCAGTGTGTCGTACCGTCGCAGCAGGCGGTCCTGCTGGATCTCCGCCAGCAGAATGCCGTCGGTCATCAGCTTCACCAGCGTGTCCTCGCCGGTCTCGTCGCTGAACCGCACCTGGTAGCCGACGGCGCCGCCCAGCGGGGTGCCCAGCTCCTCGGCGATGCGCTCCGCGACCGTACGCGCGGCCAGCCGGCGCGGCTGGGTGTGCCCGATCAGCCCCTCCACGCCCCGTCCCAGCTCCAGGCAGATCTTCGGGAGCTGGAAGATCAGACTAGGGGTGACCTAATCAAGCGCCCCGGCGGGAGCGGGAACTCCCCCGGGGCCGGCCCAAGGAGTGAGCCTTGGACAGCAGCCAGATTACCGCCCCGTGCATGGTCGGGAACCATGCCAGGTGCCGCGGCACGGTCCTGCACTGGGACGGCGACACGCCGTGCGAGTGCCTCTGCCACTATCCGCCCGTCGCGGTCCAGCTCCAGGTTGAGCAGGTGGCCGCAGCATGAGCGGCGACAGGGCGAACGCCCACCAGCTCAGCGAGCTGCTGCGGGCGGCCGAGGTTTGCCTGGATGTTGACAACCCTGACGTCCAGATGATCCGCGCGTCGTTTGTGGTCGAGGTGCTCCAGCTCGTGGAGGCGAGCGGCTTCGACCAGGAGGCCGTGCTCGCGGCCACGCGGCGGCTCCAGCAGCTCCCAGGACGGTCCTCGTGACCGCGGCCGAGTCCTGGGCACAGTCCGCGCTCAACCTTGGCGCGGTCCTCGCGCTCATGCAGCGCGGCGACGTCTGCGCCGTGCAGGTGTCGCGCTACCCGCACCACCTGTCGGTCGATGAGGTCGCCGCGCTCGCGGGCGATGAGGAGGCCCTGGCCGGCATCCTGATCGTGCTCCGCGAGGACTGCCCGTCGCACGGCTAGTCCACCGACCGACAACTAGGCCCGGGAGCAATCCCGGGCCTCGCGCTGTCTCCAGCCGGGCCACGAGAACGGCTCCTAAGCGGCGTACAGCGACCAGTGCATACTCGCGGACCCCGGAATTGCTCTCAGGCCGTTCTACGGGCCTGGCGCCGGCCAGGTAGCGCGATGTCGTAGCGCTTCCATGTGTCACGCAGCGTCGGCGGTGCGACCCCGTACCGCCGCGCGGCCTCGTTCGTGCCGACCTCCAGGGCCAGCTCTCGGGCCGCGGTCGCCTGCTCGCGGTCGAGCTTGCGGTGGAGCCGGGGGTCATCCGGCGCCGGGAGCCGCGCCCGGGTCCGCGGAGCCTGCTCCCCTCGCGGTACGGGCCGCTCGACCATGAGCGCGAGCAGCTCGCGGTGATCGTCGTCGTGGGCCTCGTGGGCACGCTCCTCGAAGCGCTCCAGCCAAACGCCAGCGTCGGTCCAGACCCGGGCCATGAGCGGCTACCGGTCACGGTTGCTCGGCTTGCGGCGGTAGTGCTCCTCTGGCAGGGGCACGTCCTCGACCTGCCGGTGATGCTGGACATGGTCGTCACGCTGGCCGGCAATGCCGACCCGGTCCCGAACCGCGAGCTGCTGGTGGATGTTCATGGCGCCATAGCACAGCAGGCAGGGGATGCCGTCTCGGCACGCGCACGGGCCTTCACGAGCTTTGCGTTCCCGGCGCTGGTTGCTGGTCTCGCGGCGGCCATCGGCAAGGACCCGGCTCATGGCGGGACCCAGTACGGATACAGCAGCGAGACCAGGCCCCGCCACGCAGGCGAGAGCGTGGCCGGGTCGAGCGGCCGGTCCTGGTCCTGGTCGCCACCACGGGCCAGGACCTCACCACCACTGCCGCGCTTGAGGACCTCCCCGCTCATCGTCCGCGGCGTGGCCGCTTGTTCGGCGCCATGTTCATGGTCTGCCGGCCACGCGGATCACGGTAGCGGGGCTGGGGCTGGGCCAGGGCTGGACCTTGCTGGCCGTGGTAGGGGTCACGCGGCCGGCCGATCCGGCGCGCCGGTGGCTGGGCAGGGCGCGGGGTCCGAGTCCGGACCTTGGGCGGCCTCGCGTGCACGTCCTTGGGCGGGTTAGGGGTGTTCGACATGTCGTTCTCCTTCCGTTTGTTGATGACGTTCTCGGTTTGGCCGAGGTCATCCTCCTGGTCGTGGGGGCCGGGTCGCTGGCCGCTACCAGACCAGCGCCCGGCCGCGCGTCACGTCCTCGGCCGAGGAGGATGGACGGCCGAGGTCTCAGGCCCCGTACGCGGACGAGCGCAGGGCCAACAACTCGGCCGAGGACAGGGCCAGGTCGCCGTCCGCGCGCAGGGCGCGCATCGCGGCCTCGGCCATCTTGGGCGAGACCTTGCGTCCGCGCCTGATCCTGTCCAGGGCCTTGTCCAGGGCTTCGTCGTCGGCCTCGTCCGCGGCCACCTGCGCGAGCTGCGCCAGGTTGCGGTCGTGCTCGGCCTCCGCTCGCTGGGCGTGAACGAACTTCCCGATCATCGCCGCGGTACTGTTCTCGGCCGGCTCGTGGGACGGGTCCTGAAAGGTGCTCGGCTCGTTGTCGAGGTCGCCGTACAGGGCCGCAAAGCTGTCACTAGGCATGTCGTTGCTCCTCCTGGGTGTCGAAGGTGTGATTGGCGGGGTCCTCGATGGCCTGCTGCCGCACATGCCACCAGCGCCGGACCTCCTCGGCTCTCGGGCGGCGGCCAGCACGGCGGGTAATGCCGGCGATGATCTCGGAGCGGTGCGGCTCGGGGACCTCGGCAACCGCCCGGTCATATGCCTCGTCCTGCTGGTCGGTCATGTCACTGCTCCTCGCTCTAGGGGTGGTTCTCTACCACGTACACGCTACTGAGCCGGTCCGCCCCGCCAGGCGCTGTCGCAGCTCCCCGACCTCGCGATGCTGCGGCGGATCCGATTGGGAGGGCTTGGGCGCCGTGTCCTGATCGAGGACCTGGCCGCGTGGCCCCACCAGGCCCTTGACCTGCGGCGGGACGGGTCGGGTCTGACGCGACTGCCGAGCACCCGAAGGTCACGGGCCTGCTGCAATCGATTGCATAGCAGCGGGACTGATACTCGGGGCGGGCCATGACAACGTTGTCATCCGCGGGTCGCCCTGCGCCTGGATGGTCGGGACGGCACGCCGCGGCGGGCCAGGTCGGGGTCATGCCGGGTCGCCGTCCTCGCGCACGCGGCGCACCTGGATCAGCGTCATGGGCAGGTCCTCGTCCTCGGGGTCGCGCTGCTGCTGGTCCCGCAACTGCTCCAGGCGCAGCTCGCGGCGCGCGGCGGCGGACAGGCCAAAGCCGTTGGAGACGACCGGCGGCCAGGACAGGCGCAGGCGCTGGCGGTGTCGGGTGACCGCGCGGTGCACGGTGGACTGCGACACGCCGAACTGATCGGCCACGGTCTGCTGCCGCGCGCGGATCGGGCTGTGCAGCAGCAGGCCCAGGTAGGCGTCGTGGATCGCCGCGTCACGGGCCGGGCCGCGCTGGGCGTACCACCAGGCCAGCCAACCCGGCCAGGGTCCGCCGCGGTGCCAGCCCTGCACTCCTGCCATGTTCCTGCTCCTAGTGCATGCACTTATGCAATCGATTGCACGGCTCCAGGTCCTGCACCCGTACAACCTAGTACCGGGTCCCGCGTGTTTTCCTGTCGGGCGTGGGGCCGAGGTGGGGCGTTGTATCAGTGTGCATCCACGTTCAGCATATCAGGATGCGGGACAGGTGGACCGGGATGCGGTACAGGTCGAGGTCGGGGAGCAGGCGCTGGCAACTGGATCAGCTCCCTGATCATCGGCGGTGCTGACGAAGGACAAGAACGGTCATGGCGCCGGCCAGTTGTGGCCGCAGGTCCAGCAGTGCAGCTCGCCCGGTGGCGCTCCTGGCCGGCGGCCGGTGGCGTACGGGGAGCCGCAGCTCGGGCACGGCGGCCCATCCGCGGACGTCTTCGAGACCCTGGCCCCGTCCGAAGACCTCGAACGTGTCGGGGTCCTCGGACGGGGCCAGGG
>JBKPDO010000060.1:0-24922 GCA_046727955.1 bacterium
CCGAGTTCAACCAGACCACCCTGGCCGACATGCGGACCGAGGCGGCGCGCATGGCCGGCATGGTCAACCAGCTGCTGATCATGGCCCGCTCCGACGCCGACGCGGCCATCGCCTACCAGCCGGTGCTGGTCGCCGACGTCCTCGCCGAGGCCTGCCGGCGGCAACAGTCAAACGGCGGCACCGTCAGCCTGACCTGCGATGACCTCTCCGACATCAGCGAAGCGGTGGTGCAGGGCAACCCCGACTACCTGGAGCAGCTGTTCCTCATCCTGCTCGACAACGCGGTCAAGTACACCCGCGTGGGCGGCCACGGCCGGGTCGAGGTGAGCGCCCGCCTCGACCCCAAGGGGGTGGCCGTCACCGTGGCCGACAATGGTATCGGCATCGCGCCCGACGACCTGCCACGAATCTTCGACCGCTTCTATCGCGCCGAGACCGCTCGCTCCCAACAGGGGATGGGGCTCGGCCTGGCCATCGCCCGCCACATCGCCGAGCAGCACGGCGGAACCATCGCCGTGGAGAGCCAGCTCGGCAGCGGCACCCGCTTCACCGTCACGCTGCCGCTGCGCGGCTGACTACTGCGGTCTCGGCAGTGCGGCGGTCAGTTCGCCACCTGCAGGTGCGCCAGCGTGTCGCCGGTGAGCCGGCGCGTTTGCTGGCTGCGGTCACCGATCAGGTTGAGGTCGGCGGTCCACTGCACCTCGACGGGCGTGCCGCTGGTCAGCTTGGTCACCGCTGCTGCAGGGCCCGCGCAGTCCACGGGAATGTCGAGGTACTGCAACTGTTTGAGCGCGCGGGCGAACTCCTGCGGCCCGCGGAGCGTGTTGGGCGTGTCGAGCTTGCGGACGTGCCCCGAGCACCAGGCTATGACCCGCATGCCGTCAGCGAGCCGCCCGGCCACGTCGACCGGTCCGGCATCCAGCGCCTTTACCGCATGCGCGTAGGTCGTGTACGAGCGCGGCCCGAACCGGAGGGTGAGACGATAGTGCGCGTCACCTGCACCCACGGTCATCTCCGGGCCGCCGTGGAGGACGAGCAGCGGGGAGCGGCTGAATACGGCCCGGTCGATCTTGCGCTGCTGCTGGAACTGCCACAGGGCGGCTCGCGCGAGGGCGAACCCGTAGGGGCTGGCGACCAGCAGCACGAACGCGATGAGCGCCGCAGCGCGCCTGCCGCCACGCCGCGGCCACGTCGATGCCCAGAACCGTGGCATGAGCCACGCCGTCAGCGCCATCGCGAAGTGGCTGACCCAGTGGACCACGTACCAGGTGGCGTTGGGCCGGGCGCCTGGCAGCGAGAAGACCGGGAAGACGTAGGAGAACAGGGCAGGGAGGAAGACCCCCATGAACAGCACGGCGTTTAACAAGCTATGGCGCGTGAACAGCACGTAGTAGCTCATCGCCAGGCCCAGCCCCTGGATCGAGTACAGCACCATCCCAGCGGCCAGCGACGACAACCGGCCGGGCGGCTGCCCGGTGAGTTGCGCGCCGAACCCGTACCAGAGCTGCCAGAACACCGTGCCGAACAGGAAGTGCGCCGGGATCCGGATGATGCTGAACATCGCGTAGGCAGCAGGGCATACAGGGCATAGCTGGGCAGGAAATGGACGGGTTCGGTGGGATCGTCGGAGACGCTCTTCCGGTAGCTCACCCACACGGGGAACAGGGCGAACGAGACGAACACCAGGAAGGTGGCCAACGGAAGAGTCGTGGAGCGGAGGAGGAAGCCCACGAACAGGGCGGCGATCGGCGCCTGGAGGAAGGCGAACAGGATGCCGCGCTTGAGGATCCATGCGCTGAGCGGACCGAGGATGGAGGATGTCGGCGCGTCAGCAGCCGCCGGCACAGGGGTTGTGGTCGTGGTCATGTCCGCCTCATCCCCGGGTCGTCCCGTCGCCCGCCTGCAGTGGCAGCTGTTGGGTCTGGCTGTACCGCCTCGTCGCTTGCTCACGCTCGCCGACAAGCCGCATCTGCGCGGTCCATGCGACCTGGACGGGCGTGCCGGTGCGGGTCGTGCTGGCGGTCGGCGAGCCGACGCACGCGACGACGATGTCCACGTAGTCCAGGCGCTGCAGTGCGGGGAAGAACTTCTCGGGGTCACGGATGCTGTTGGGCGTCTCGAGCTTGTCGGTGTTGGCCCAGCACCACGCGATGGTGGCGCCCTGCTGGACGAGGCGGCCAGTGACGTGGAGGTCCTCGACGCCGATGGCTCGGTGGAGCTTGGCGTAGTCCGTGAACGAGCGCGGACCAAGGCGCAGCAGGAATTGATAGTGGGCATCGGTGCCGGTGGTATCGGTGGCGACCAGCGCCGCGCCGCCGCGCAGCGCCAGCAGGCCGGGCCGGGCGAAGACCGCCCGGTCGGTCGCTGCCTGCTGCCCGAACTGCCAGAGTGTGGCCTGTCCGAAGGCGAACGCGTACGGCGCCACCCACAAGAGGGTCAGCATGCCGACTGCGGCCACGCGGGCACCACGCGCAAGCCGTGGCCAGGTACTCCGCCAGAACCGTGGCATGTACCACACCGTCAATCCCATCCAGGCATGGGCCCAGGCGTTGATGGCGTGGAACGCAGGGCCTGGACGCGCGCCCACCATGAGGAACACTGGGAAGACGTACGAGTACAGCGCGGCGACGAATACCCCAAAGAACAGCAGCGCGTTCGGCAGGCTGTGGCGCTTGAACAGCACGTAGAATCCGATTGCCAGCGAGTAGCCCTGGAGGGAGTAAAGGATCGCGCCAGGGATCAGTGAGGCATATGTGCTCGACGCTTCGCCGGTGGCACCCACGCCAAAGCCGTACCAGGGAGTCCAGTACGGGAACCGGAACAGGTAGAACATCGGGATCCGAACAACGCTAAACATGACATAGGGAAAGAGCGCGTACAGCGCGTACCGGTCAGGGCCTCGGCATAGTGCTGGCTCGTCTGGTTAGCGATGGTCGAACGATATTGGCATCGGGGATCGTATGCGCGTCCATGCTCATGACCGGTGGGGACCGCCGTGCCTGCCCTTGCAGCATCTCCTCTTGCTGCTGGCGGTGTGGTGCTGGTCAACGCCGATTCAGTCCAGCAGCCACTGCTTCACCCAATGGCGCTCCAGCAGGTGCTCCCGAAGAAACGGGTCGTTGGCCACCAGCGCCTCCGCCTCCACTGTGGATTCGGTCTCGAAGGTGATCAGCCCTCCTGACCGGTCCGCAAATGGTCCCCCCAGGTAGCCGCGCAGCTGCAACTCCCGCCAGTACGAGGCGTGCTTGGGCGCCGCCGCCCGCACGCGATCAGGCGCGTCCCTCATGAGGTAGAAGTACAGGAATCGCATCCAGCTCCCCGTCCGCCTACATCGCCATCGAGTACGTGCTGCGGCGGCAGCGCATCAGCATCAGCATCGCCACGATCGTCGTGCAATAGCCCCCGCACTTGGCGGCCCGCGGTTTGATGCTTCATCGAGGGTCAGCTTCCCAACCCCTCACGTCGCCGCACGCGGTCTTGCGCTTCGAGCTTGGCCTTGATGGTGGCGATGTCGCGCTCCAGTTCTGGTCGCATCCGGCGGCGCACAAGCGGTAGCGCCAACCGCAGAAGCCAGTGGAGCTGGATCTCCATCCGCAGCAGCAGGTGGGCACCGTCACCGCTCGGCAGCACCCGGCCCCTCCAGCCAAACCGCATGGCCTTTGACCGGCCGACCATCTCCCACACGCTCGGGCGCTCGAAGCGCACGCACTCGCTGATGACCGAAGCCGCTGAGATGAACTCCATCCGGTAGCGAGCGCCGAGGCCGATGGGGGCGTCGGTGAGCATCTCGACGTCCTTCATCTTGATGTTCCACTCGGGTTCGTGGGTGTGGTCGCTGCAGTAGTCGAAGACCTCCTCCGCAGACCGCACGATGTCGGCTTCGGCCTCGATCACCGCCACGCGGCCGCGCTTGGGAGTGATCACCGACGTCTCCAAGGCCGTTCCCTCCTCCCACGCTACGGCGCCCGCGGCAGCGGGTTGCCGCCCTATCGCGAGCTCCTTGGCGCGTCGTTTCACATCGAGCAGGGGTTGGATGGGTTGTGTGTGATGATCTCCGCTCATGACCACCCTGGCCGACAAGCTCCTGCCCGATCGGCTGTGGCAGCGCATCGGGCCGCTGCTGCCACCTCCGCCCTCCCACGCGCGCGGTGGCGGAGGTGGCGCCGTGCCCGGCCCGCTCGTCGCTTGGCTGCTGACGGCGGCCGTGACCAGGTCCGCCTGCCATCCTGGCGCGCGGCCACCGGCCGGAGGACTGATCGTGTTGGTTGGCAGGCCGCTGCGGGCCAGCAGCCACGAAACCACCGAGTTGGAGTTCCACATCTCGCCCGTCCCCAGCTCGTCTCGGCCCCAGACCGGGCTGGGCAGGCAGCCAACCAGGTCGAGCAGGCGACGCGCCAAAAGTGGGTCGTCGGTCAAGGACTGTGGGCTTGCGACCGCCTCGTCGGCGTCGGCGATGACGCCGTCGCGCCACCGGCGCACCTCGTAGCGAAACACGCGCCAGCGCGCCATCCGGCGGCTGGCGACGGGGCCTTCAACGACCACGCCGCGCGATGCGCCGTCGGCGTCAGGGATCGGCCAGCAGTTCTCGATCACAAAGCGTCCCTCCGGCACGCGCACCTGGAGCGCGGAGTGGTACAGGTCCAGCGGCCGCCGGCGCTCCAGGCGCGCGTGGATGGCCTCGTAGATGCGCCCGTTCAGCCGCACGAACCAGCCACCCGCGCCGAGCGGGAGCCAGTACAGCTCGATGCTGGCCTGGGAGGCCTCTGGCGCGAACGGGGGCTCGCAGGCACCGGTCGGCTTCGGCTGCGTCACAACGGCCATGACCGTCTCCTAAAGGTCTTGGGGGAACGAGCCATGTCAAACATCTTCCTTCGGTTACGCGACAGCAACGCCCTGCGAGCGCTGCGCATTCAACTGTTCGGCGCGAGCCTTGATGCCCTTCATGACCCTGCGCATCATCGGGAAGTCGCCGAACTCCAGCAGGACCAGCGTGAGGATCGCCGATCCAGGCTTCTCCCACGCGTAGCGTGCCTTCAGACGCGAGACCAAGCGGGTGCGGCCACCATCCAGCGGGAGCAGCTTCCACGCCCAGGTGCTGTCCGGCTTCTCCCACAGGAGCCACTCGCTCGGCTCGAACGCCGTCACCTTGAAGGCCGTCGTCTCGTTGACCTTCTTGGCCATCGGCATCCAGTCGCCGATCTTGGGCGGCTGATACTCCTCCAAGATGCGCTCGGCGCTCTCGAAGCCGGCGTTATCCAGCAATGCGTAGGTGTAGAAGCCGGCCCGCCGATACCCCATCTGCACGATCCACGGCCACACCAGCTCCGGCGGAGCGTCGATCGTGATCGCACGCGTGGCATTGAACGACGCCTTGGAAACGATGTCGTCGCCGGGCATCGGCCCGCGCACCTCGTCGTCGGTCGCACCCCACCGCAGGTGCCACTGCCGGTACAGCGGGGCGGTGGCGAACAGCGGCAGGCCACTCATCGCATCCAGGATCCCGTGACCGATCCGTCGATCGGTGTCCTCCGGCATCGCGGTCACCTCCCGGCGAGGACGTGACCGTCGACCCAGTGTTCCAGCGACGGCACCAGCAGCAGGACCAGCACGCCGACGTTGCCAAGCGCGTGGATGACGACGTTGAACCCCGGGTTGGCCTCACCGGCGTGGCTGGCGGCGAGCCAATACGGAATCAGCACGACGAAGCCGACGGCGGCGGCAACCACCGCCACGGCCTCCCACCATCCAGCCTTCCTGAATAGGCCCCAGGTGGCTGCGGTAAACAGTGCGACCGTCACCAGCGCCAGGACCTGTGTGATCGCCCACGCGACACCGTTTGTCGACACTCCCGGGCTTGCGAACGAGGGCGTCAGCCACAAGAAGGTTGTGCCGAACAGGAACAGAGCCACCCCGCCCACATTTCGAGTCGTGAACATGGCGACATCACCTCCCAACCGGAGTCTGATGCCCCAGTGGCGCTGCAAGCAGGGTCGACCGGCCCGCGACAAGCGGGACCTTCGCGGCCATGTGTCCCTCGGCGCGCTCCTTGATCCCTGCAGCAGGCTGCGGGCCATCACCAGGGCCTCGGGCATAGTGCGGGCCTTTCGGTTTCACGGGCTGGTGATACCGAGCAGGGGCAGGACTCGGGTGGCGTCGCGGGCGTTGCGGCGCAGCGCGGCGGCGATGTTGCCGTGGCCGTGGGCGCGCAGGATGCCGATGGCAAGGTTGCGCAGGCTGGCCATGGCCCGAGGGGCGTTGCCGGTGCGGACCTGGCAGGCGTCCTCGGCGAAGGTGACATCGCGGATGTGGTGCAACGCCTCGATGCCCCAATGGCCGCGGATCCAGTCGGCCAGGCGCGCGGGGTGGGCCTGGGCGGCGGTGAGGTTGGTAACCGCGTAGACCGTCACGGTCCGCCAGCGGCGGCTGTGCAGCGGCCGGACTCGTCGGGTGATGCGGATCGCCTGGGTGGCGTGGGGAAACCCCAGGCCGGCGACGGTGGTGACCTGCAGGCGGCGGATCTCGACCCGGCCGTGGCTGCGGTCGCGGGTGTGGTCGGCGACGGGGACCTCGCGCCAGGGCAGGATCTTGAGCTGGTGGTGGAGGGTGGGCTGGTTGCCTTTGACGATGAGCAGGTAGGCAGCGTGCTTTTGGGTGACCAGCCAGTCGGCATGCTCGCGTTGGGTGTGGAGCGCATCGGCAGTGACCACGGTGTCGGCGAGGTCCAGGCGGTCCAGTAGCGGCCGGAACTGGGTGATCTCGTTGGTCTTGCCGTCGACCCCAGCCTGGCCCAAGACGCCGCGGCTGGTGTGATCCATGACCGCCAACAGGTGCACCGGCGCGGCGCCGTGGTGGCCGCTGCCGCGCAGGGTCTTGCCATCGACCGCGACCGCCTGCCGCCACGCCGGTCGCGGCGTCGGCCGGGTGGTCGGTGGGGGCGGTTGCTGGGCGGCCAGCCAGGCGCCAATGGCGCGGTCGAGGGCGTCGGGGTCGACGCGGGCCAGCACGCGGCGCACCGTCGCCTCGCCTGGTGGCTGCCAGGCGCCGGTCCACGGGTCGCGGCGGATCCCGAGCGCGGCCAGGACCTGGCCGGGCGCGTCGCTGGCCCACTCGCCGATGGCGGCCATGGACCTGGCGCCTGCCAGCACCGCGCAGACCGCGACGCCGAGCACGCCGACCAGTGCATGCCGCCGGCCACGCCGGTGGCGGGGGTCGGCGATCTGGGCGAGGTAGCCGAGCAGGTCACAGCACTGGTGGGGTGCCAGCGCAGCGGGCGGGTCCAGCCGTTGGGTAACCGCAGCAATGGGGGATGATGAACGGGCAGGCACAGCGGTCCGGACTGGTCATGGGCTTGGATACCCACATGATCGCCGGGAGCCGTGCCTGCTCCACATCCACCCGGCTCACTCACCCGACCATCACCAACCAGACAACCCCGCACTTTGCCGGGGCCCTGGCGTACCGGTGCAGCTGCCGCGCTGGCTCACTCGCATCGTCCGACACGTTCCGGCGCGCCACGACCCAGATGGGCAACAGGGCGAAGGCCAGCAGCATCGCGAGATATCCGAGCCGAGGAGCGGTCACGCGGAATAAGCCGAGGAACAGTGAGAACACGGGTGCGAGCAGCAGCACGAAAAGGATGCCGCGCTTCAGCAGCCAGTTCTCGACATTGACGAGAGCGAGGGCGAAGGTCCTGCTCGGTGCGGTTGTGGCGTAGGTCGCGTCCATGGGGTCAGCTCTTGGCATACCGGCATGCCAAGGAAGCAAAGACGATTACGGCGATCGCTCCGCTGATGTAGATCAGCGAGTTGATGGTGTGGCCAGCAGCGAACAGGCGAGGGAGCACGACCACGACGAATGCAGACACGGCGAGCCCGACGTGCGTCCAGTAGTCGTTCGGTTCCATGTGCGCCTCCCGGTGATTCGCCTCCCAGGGATTCGTCCAGAGACCTCTGCTGCAGCAGCCCTGTGTCGCGGATCCAAGCCCGATGGCCGGGCAGGCAGACAGCACCAGCATGTGCTGAGAAGGTGAAGCGCGCCCAAATCGTGGCTAAAGAATCCCGAAAGTCCCGCGCTGGCCGGGGCCGGGAGTGGCGTGGGCGAGCCGCTGGCCGCTGCGCGTCATCGGCCGTCCGAGGCGGGCGTCACGCCGATCCGGGCGATCGTGTCGGTGCCGAATGCCGCGAGTGGGTGGGTGAGCCCGAGACGCGCCCAGACCAGGGGCGGCACCGAGATGTCGGCCAGGTACAGCGGCACTGTTGCATCTGAAGGAAGGACGTCGCCGATGAGGACCGAAATGGAGGCTTTTCCCGCCCGGAGCGCCATGAGAACTTCCCAAAGCCGTCGATCAGGGATGTGATCCGTGACGTTCAGAGGGTCCAGTGGAGGATGTCGACAGCGCTGATCGCCAGATGCAACAGTGCCCTGCGGCTTGGTGCGCGATGCGGTTGAGGCGTGCTGGTCTGGTAGGTCCGGCTGGTGGTTGCGCAGGGTGGGCTGCCCGGTCAGAGACCGGGCTGGTGATGGCCGGGTGGGTCTTGGCGCTCGATGAGCCGATCAGACTGCGCGGGCGGCGAACTGGACGGTGACCGTGCGACGCCCGGGAACTCCACGAGCACGGCGTCGAGCCTCACAGGGTTGGATGCGGGCTTCGTGTTCGCGACCCGCTGGAGACGGTTGATGGCGACTTGGTTCTTCTCCGACGAGGAGCTCGTCCGCCTGCCAACGTTGCTGGCCGAGAGCAGTCTGACGAGCGCTTCCTGACGCCCTTTGAGCTATGGGAGTCGCTGCAAGCGGATGTTCCGAAACGCGACCCGGCCGGTGTGCGATTGCAGGCCGAGGAATCCGGAGCTGAGATCGGGGGCGCCAGGCTGGCCTCGTGCCGGGTTGGTGTTGGTGAACGTGCTGGTCTGGTTGCCGTCCAGGCTGACGGTGTACTGGTCACCGGCGACCCGGATCTCCAGCGCGTGCCAGGTCAGCGGGGTCAGTGGTGGGGGCTTGGTGTAGGCCTGCTGGCCACCGCCCGGGCCGATGGGGATGCCGTAGATGGCGCCGGTGCGGTGCAGGTCCAGCCCGTCGGGGATGCCGCGGGCCGGGTCGCCGCGGGCCGGGTCGTCGAGCTGCACCTCAAAGCCGGTGTCGACCGCGACGAAGGCCTTGTTGTCGTACACGGAGCTCCTGGCCGGGTCAGCGGGGTCGGGGACGCGCCGCAGCGGGTTGCGGAAGCGCACGAAGACCCCGGAGTTCTCGTCGCCGCTGTGGATGCGAACGTCAAGCCGGAGCACGAAGTCGGCGAAGTTCTCCGCGGCGTAGGACAGCAGCCCCAGGCCGGGGCCTGGCTGGGCGACGATCATCCCGTCCACCAGCGAGAAGCTGCCCCCACCGACCGCCTGCCACCTGGCAAAGGTGGTGTCGGTGCCGTCAAACAGCGCGGCGAACCCGGCCTCCACCGCCGGCGCCGCCGCGGTGGCCAGCGGCACCCGGTCGGCGGTCCGGCGGGCCAACGCCAGCCCCGACAGCACGGGGTTGGGGGAGCCCATGGTGGGCAGCAGGCACGGGCCCAACGCGAACAGGTTGCCCACCTCGTGGAAGCGACCGAGGTCGTCGGTGACCGAGGACGCAGGATCGTCGCCCATCCACAGCGTCCCCGCCTCGTGGTGGGTGGAGCTCAGCGGGTCGCGCCGCTGGTCGGGGCCGGGCGCGCTGGCCTGCCAGACCGCCCCCGGGCTCTGATCGGACAGGTACTCGATCGGGCCGGCGCCGGCGAAGATGCGGGCGAGCTGGTCGCAGGCGGCGTCCATGGCGTCCCACAGCCTGAGGTGCCGTGAGCCGGCCGGGCCGACGTCCAGGCGGACCATCGCGCGGGGCATGCCGTAGTCGAACGGCCCCTGCGGGCCCCCGGTGGTGATCCGGTTGGGCGTGGTGGCGGTGCGGTCCTCGGCGATCTCGGCGATGCCCCGCAGGGTGACGACCACCCAGGCGTCGGTGAGGCCTTGGAAGCGGTGCAGCAGGTCGATGTCGGGGACCTTCTTGAACAGCTCCACCTCGGAGTTGCGGGCCATCTCCCCCACGCCGGAGGCGGTGAGCTGCACGTGGAAGTAGCCGGTGTCGCCGCCGCCAAGGTCGCAGATGCCCTTGACGAACAGCGCCGAGACCTGCAGTTCCCGGGTCTCGGGATGCAGGTTGACGTCGAGGGCTTGGCCGAAGGCGCTGCGGGGCACGCGGAAGGTGAGGTTGGAGCGCATGTGGGCCATGAGGTTGCGGCCGACGAGCTGGTGGGGGTCGTAGCCGCGGGCGCGGTCGAGGGTGTTGAGCGCCATGCGGGTGTTCTCGATCGTGCCCAGGCCGAGGAAGACCAGCCCGTCGGGTGGCACGGCCAGGTCGCCGCGGCTGGTGCGGATGCGGGTGATGCGGTCGCCGGCGGCGTCCAGGGCGATGACGTGGGTGTTGTCGAGCACCATGAACCGCTTGCGGACGTTGTTGGGCAGCACGTTCTCGTCGTTGGCCAGGCGGCTGACCCGCACCAGCAGCGGCACCACGCTGAACTTGTTGAACGGCAGGAAGCCGGGCCGTGGCGAGGTGGATTCCACCGCCAGCGGCGCCTCCAGGTCGGCCTGGCTGGCCAGCGCGCCGCGGCTGCCGCTGAGCGTGGTCGGGCCGGCTGGGCGGCCGGTGAGGCCGGCAAACAGCCGGGCGCGCATGGCGTCGTGCAGGGCACCGACGATGAAGTCGTTGGGGTCGGCCGCGCCGACCTGCTCGGCCGCAAGGTCCAGGTAGGACAGGGTGCGCACGCCGCCGGCGGCGGGGATCGTCAGCACGGGCTGGAGCAGGTCGTCGCGGGTGGTGGCCGGCCAGGGCGGGGTGGGGATCTCCGCGGGCAGAAAATGCGGCGACCAGCCGCCCCAGAAGACCGAGCGGCCGCCCAGGCAGTAGGCCAGCCCGGGGAACGTCTGATCTTGGGGCTGGGGGCTGTCGGAGTTCCAGGGCACGCCCCAGACCTCGTCGGTGCCAAGCGAGGGCAGGTTCTGCACGTGCTCGGGCAGCGCCAGCGGCCCGGCCTCAATCAGCAGGATCCGGCGGGCACGGGTGTGGTCGTTGGAGAACAGCCGGGAGGCCAGGGCCGGCCCAAAGGTGCCGCCCCCGAGGATGAAGACGTCGAACGGCCGGGCGTGCGAGTCCAGCGCCTGATCCTGGCTGTCGGTGACCTCTTGCCAGGTGTTGGCGGTGTAGCGGCCGAGGACGTCCAGGGTGAACGTGGTCCGCTCGGTCAGCAGTGCCGTCACCGGATCTCCTCCCCCAGCAGCTCATGCTGCCGAAATGCACCAAGCGCCGAGTATCCCGCAAGAACGCCGGTTTGCCTACCGTGGCGTTGTCTTCTTCGCCGCTGCTGCCGGGACCTGCGCAGCGCGTCAGCAAGACAGCAGCACCGCGAGCCGCGATCGGGGCAGGCATGGCAGTCCGGCATACTCCAGTTGCGCGGGCTCCAAGATGTTGTCCTGCTGGCGCGGACGCCGAGTCTACAGGCCGGGCGGGAAGGCGTAGGTGGACGGGACCGTGGGGTGGGCGCTGGCCAGCCCCACCCAGACCAGGTCCTCGTCGTGCTGGGCGAATCGCAGCGCGGCGCGGTCGCCGGTGACCGGCTGGCCGTTGCGGAACACCCGCAGCACCTCCCTCGGGGCGAGGCGGTGTGGGCCGACCTGGTGGGCCGACAGCGGCTGGCCCCATTCGGTGAACAGCTGCCCCAGGGTGTAGGGGATGTCAGCCTGGGACTCGATGTGGATCACCCCGGAGCCATCGTGGGTGTGCAGCGGGGAGATCCGCTGCCGCCGGATGTCGATGCCAAGCCCGGCGGGCACCGCCACGGGCCGACCGGCGATGCGCACGTCCAGGTGGGCGTGGTAGTGGACCGCGAGCATCTCCTGGCCGAGCATGGGCAGGCCGGCTTGGGTGGCGGCGGCCGAGGCGTCGGCGGGCGGCTGCCAGCTCGTGGAGGCGGCAATGGCCGCTGGTCGGGGGCTGCTGGTGGCGGTGGCGGCGCTGGTGGTCGCGGGGCCCGGGTGTTGCCGCGCGGTGGTCGTGCAGGCGGCCAGCAGGAGCACACCGGCAGCGGCGGTCGCCGTGACCGATGCGACGCTCCGGCTCCGGCTGGGGCGGTCGCCTGACGACGCGGCGTGCGGGACGCGCGGGACGCGCGGGACGCGCCGGATGGCTGGGCGGGTGATGGTGGCTCTCCTCCTTCGGATGTGCAGGTGGATGCCAGGGTGGCTGTTGGGCGGCTCAATGCAGGACCAGGCCCACGATCGCGCCGGCCAGCACGATCAGCGGCTCTTTGACCTTGAACCGCCACAGCAGCCCAAGGCTGACCAGCGCGATCATGATGGTGGGCAGGTCGGTTATGGCCTGGCGGGTCAGCACCACCGTGGCGCCGGCGATGGCGCCGGCGGCCGCCGCGGTGGCGCCTTTGACGAACGCTCGGACCTGCGGGTTGTCGGTGTGGCGCAGAAACCAGCGGCCCGGCAGGACCACGCCCAGCCAGATGGGGGTGAAGATCGCCACGGTGGCGACCAGCGCGCCGGGCAAGCCGCCCACCAGGTAGCCGATGAACGCCGCGGTGATCACCACCGGGCCGGGGGTGATCAGCCCCATGGCGACCGCGTCCAGGAACTGCCGCTGGGTGAGCCAGTGGTGCTGGTGCACGACCCCCTCGCGCAGGAACGGCACGACCGCCAGGCCCGAGCCGAAGATGAACGCGCCCGCTTTGAGGAAGAACAGGCCCAGTGCCACCAGCGTGCCGGCGGTGGCGACCCCGAGGGTGGTGGTCACCGTCGAGGTGGAGGTGGCGGTGGCGGCGGGCAGCGGCAGCGGGGCCAGTATGATTGCGGCCGAGCGGCCACGCCGACGGGCCAGGCGCAGCACCCTCCCCAGGGCCCTCCGCACGGGCCTGGGTGGGGCGTCGAGGGAGATCATGACCAGCCCGGCGGCGACGAACAGCACCGCGAGCTCGGCGCCGGTGATCGCGGTGACCGCCCCGATCACCAGCGAGATGGCCCACAGGCGGCCGTCGCGGCGGTTGGTGAGCCGGGCGAGCTTGACCGCGGCGATGGCGATGATGGCCATCACCCCGGGCGCGATGCCGTAAAACAGCGACTGGACCACCTGCAGGCCCTGGTAGCGCACGTAGACCGCGGCGACGGCGACCACCAGCACAAACGACGGGGCGATGAAGGGGATGGCGACCAGGAACGCGCCGAGGGGGCCGCGTTGCAGGTAGCCGACCCACATGGCGACCTGGGCGGCCAGCGGGCCGGGCATGGTCTGGCCGAGGGCGACGCCGTTGAGGAAGTCCTGGCGGTCCAGCCAGCCGCGCCGCTCGACCAGGTCGCGCTGCATGTAGCCGACGGTGGCGATCGGCCCGCCAAAGCCCCAGGTGCCAAGCCCCAGGAAGTACCCAAGGACTGCCCGTAGGCCAGGCCGCCTGGTGGGTCCCTGGTCGGCGTCGTGATCGTTGCCAGCGGCGCCGCCCGGGCTTGGAGGCGGCGGTGGCGGTGGAGTGGGATCACGCATGGCAACGACTCCCGGAGGCTGCTAAATGCTTCCTGGGAGTTCATGCTGCATGGTTGAGTACCTCTGCGGTCGCCGGCAGGTGATCGAGCGCGAACGGGCTGCCGATCTGCGACAGCACCTGCGCTGGGGTGATCGTGTGCGCCCACCGCTCGGCGTCGGCCAGCAGCTCGGCCAGGGTGGTGCGCTGGTGGGTGTGGGTGACACTGCGGCGCAGGGCCCGCCACAGCCACTCGATGCGGTTGGCGTCGGGGTCGTAGGTGGGGTGTAGACCAGCACCAGCTGCTCGCCCAGCTCTTCCAGCAGCGCGCGCAGCAGCCGCGAGCCCTTGGGGGTGTGGATGCCGAGGTTGTCCAGGATCACCATGGCGATCCGCCCACGGGAGCGGGAGCGGTCGGCGGCGCGGCGGCGCGCGGCGGCCGTCGGCCAGCGCGAAGTCCAGGTGGCCGTCGCGCCAGCCCACCAGCCCAAAGCCGTACCGCTTGGCGTTGTTGCCGGGGGCCTGCACCAGCCGCTGCCCGGGCCGGCCGGCGCGGGACCACACCCGGGTCAGGGTCGGGTGCAAGGCCACCTCGACCTCGTCTTGCAGGTACAGGTCCGCGCGGGCAAGCAGCCCCAACAGCCGGGGCAGGTCCTCGGGGAACAGGTCATCGGCCAGGGTCGCATCGGGGATCAGGCAAGCTGCGGGTGGAGGCACCGCTGATGCGGCGGCCCCAAGCAGCGCCTCCACCCTCAGCCGTTTTTTGCCCACCCCGGCTGGGCCTGCGCCTTGCGCGACAGCACCCAGCGGGGCCGCTTGCACACAAACCCCGCCCGGTGCAACACGATCCGCACCGTCTCGATCCCCGCCCGGTGCCCGGTCACCCCGGCCAGGTGGTCGGCCAGCAGCCGACAGGTCCACAGCGCACTGTCCACCCCGACCGAACGCGGGTCCTGGTCGGCGACCCGGACCAGCTCGGCCTCCCATTCGGGCGGGTAGTGGGGCGGCTGGCCAGGGTGGGGCCGATGCGGCACCGCGTCGGGACCTTGGGCCAGGTAGCGGTTGAGCACCCGGCGCACGGTGTCGGGGCTGCGCCGCACCACCGGGGCGACCTGCGCGGCGGTCTGGCCCTGGGCGGCAAGCAGCACCATCTGGTAGCGGGTACGGGTCTCGGCGTCGCGGGTGGCTTGGTAGCGGCGTTCCAGCTCGGCCTGTTCGGCCGGGTCCAGGCGCACGCGCAGCGGCGGCAGCGCCATGATCGTCCCCCTTGCGGTCAGGAGTGATGACCATGCCCATTGTCCACTGCTCCACGCACCAACTCACAGGAAGCATTTAGAGGATGAAGATGTCGACGATGGCGGCGACCAGCCCGGCGGTGGCGGCCGCGCCCACGACCCGACCGGCGGGCTCCCGCCGGCCGGTCAGCGCGAGCGCCGCGGCGGCCACCGCGAAGGCGAGCACGCCGCTGCCGGCGTCGGCCCAGCTCAGCGCGAGCAGCGGCGCGTCGGTGTTGAACCCGCGGGCGTGGGTGGCGTCCAGGGTGAGGTTCCAGGCGACGAAGCCGGCCGTGGTGGCCAGCCCGGCGATGGCCCAGCGCTCCTGCGGCCGCGCCCAGCGGCGGCTCCACGGCAGTCCGGCCAGGGCCAGCGCGGCGGCGACGCCAGCGAGGAGGGCGTAGATGACGATGTCGCGGACGGCGAACACGGGCGGCTCCGATCGGTGGCGAGTCGTGCTGGGGCCGGATCGTCAGGCAGGGCTTCCTTTTGGGTGGGTCTGGCACCAGGCGTACAGCGCGTCGTAGACGAAGCTGCCGCGCTCCAGCAGCCGCTGGTCGTCGGCCTCCGCCTGGAGGCCGCCCTCGCCGATGGCCAGCAGCCCCGGGCCCAGCGGGTCGCTGTCGAGGTCGCCGGCGATGTCGGCGGCGTGGACGATGTGGGCCAGCCGTGCCAGGGCGGGGTCGCCGCCGAGCTGGAACTGGTCGATCAACACCTCGAAGGTGCACTGGTTGCCGCGGTGGGTGAACTCCGCGTCGGGCGCGTCGAACGAGCGTGCGTCCTGCTGCTTTGCCACAGGCAAGACGTCGTCGGGACGGACGTAGAGGATCTCGGCGTCGGGGTCGATGAAGCGGCGGATCAGCCACGGGCAGGCGATCCGGTCGGTCTTGGGACGCTGGCGGGTGACCCATTTCATGGTTGCTCCTTGTTGCCGTGCCGGTTGGGCACCGCCGCGGCGGTCGGCGGTGCTGGCACGGTGGCTTGCGGGAGGGGCACGTTGCGGAACCACGACCACAACACCAGGTCGTAGGCGGCCTTGATCGACCCGGCCAGCAGAAACGGCGCGCCCAGGGCCGCCTGCGCGGCGGTGCCGGCCACCGCGGTGCCGGCGGGCCGCACCAGGTAGCGGGCGGTGTTGGTCCAGGCGGCCGCGGCGGCCCGCTCGCCCGGGTCGACCAGCGCCATCACATACGCCTGCCGGGTGGGGACGTCCATCTGGCTGAGCGCGAACCGGGCCAGCAGCAACCCGACCGCCACGGCGCGGTTGGGCGCGAAGACGATCGCGACCAGCAGCAGGTTGGACGGCAGGTGGGTGAAGACCATGGTGTTCAGCAGCCCGAAGCGTTCGGCCAGCCGCCCGGCGGCAAGAAACGAAGCGGTCTGCAGCAGCCCGACGGTGAAAAACAGCAGCCCGAGGGCTTGGAGCGACAGGCCGAAGCGGCGCTGGAACCAGTAGGCCAGGAAGCTTTGCACCACCAACCCGCCGCCCAGCGCGTCGGCGGCGAACAGCCCTGCCAGGCTGCGCACGGTCCGGCGGGAGCGTTGCAGCGGTCGCTGCCCGCCACGGTGGGGCGGCGGCGCCTCGACCCTGGCCGACAGCCGCCCGGCCAGCAGCATGCCGGCAAGGCCGACCGGGACCAGCAGCCAAAACAGCCGCCGATCGGTGGCGGCGGCGTGGCCAAGGTGCAGGTGGACCGCGGCCGGGCTGCCGGCGGCCAGCGCGCCCAGCGACCCGGCCACGGTGGCGACCGCGTTGTAGCGCGCGAACGTGCGGGAGGACCGCTGCGGCGGGATGGTCTGGGCGAGCATGGCCTGCTCCAGGGAGGTGAACGGGCCGGACTCGACCACCTCGGTCGACAGCACGCCCAGCAGCGCCACCGCCACCAGCGGCCACAGCCGGTCGGTCAGCCCAAACACCAGCCCGGTGACCGCCAGCGTCCCGTACAGCAGCGCATAGCAGCGGCGGCGGCCGAGCCGCTCGGCAAAGGCGCCCACCCCGATCGAGGCCAGCGCCGTGCCGGCGACCACGGCGGCAAGCAGCACCCCGACCGTCCGCGGCGACCAGCCGCGGGCGGCGGTGCCGGCGCCGAGCAGCACCGCGCCCAGCCCGTAGGCGGCCGCCCGCACGCCCTGGGCGAGGAGGATGCCGCGCCGGTCGGCGGCCGGGTCGCCGCTCACGACCCGCCGCCCGGTGTGCCCGGTGGGGTGGTGGGTGCCATGATGCGCAGCACCGGGCGGCCGCCCTTGCGCTCCAGGGGCAGGTAGACCAGGTGGGTGCGGGGGTCGACGGCGACCGCGTGGGCGCTTGGCATGACCCCGGCGCCAAGGCGGACCAGCCCACGTCCCTGCTCCGCCAAGACCGTGACCGTGCCGCTCTCGGCGGCGACGTACAGCAGGCCGAGGCCCGGATCGAGCGCGAGCACGTCCGGCGTGCGGCCGACCCGGTGGGCGGCGGTCACCTGCCACGTCTGCAGGTCGACGACCAGCAGGCGCGCGTTGGCGTCGCAGGCGACAAACGCCAGCCGGTGGGCAGCGTCGACCAGCAGGCCGTGGTCGTGGTCGCAGCCGGGCAGTCCGACGCGGCGCGCGATCTGCTGGCTGCGCGGGTCGATGACCGCAAGCTGATTGCGGCTTTGCACCGCCACCAGCACCTGCCCGCCGCCCGGGCCGCCCGGGCCGACCACGACGTTGCCGGCCTCCCCGCCAAGCTCGACCGCGCCGGTGCGCCGGCCGCTGGCCGCGTCGACCACGATCTCGGCCCCGCCCGACTCGTCGGAGACAAACAGCCTGCCGCCAGCCGCATGGTAGGCGATCCCGTCGGGGAACTGCCCGGCGGGGGCGCGGGCCAGCACCCGATCGCTGGCGGCGTCCACGGTGACCAGCTGGTGGGCGGCGGTCGCCGAAACGTAGGCGCGGCCAAGCGCCGGCACCGCCAGCACGCCATGGGGCGCTGGGATCCCGCCGATGTTGGCCAGCACCATCCGGCGGCGCACGTCGACCACGCTCACCAGGTCCGCGCCCAGGTGGGCGAGGGAGAGCCGGTCGCGGGTGGGTCCAGGCTCAGGTAGTCGAAGCGGGAGCTGCCGCCGGCAAGCGGCAGGTCGGCGACCACCCGCAGCGGCAGGCCGCGCAGGTCCTCGCGCGGCGCGTGGGCCCGCCAGCTCGGCCAGGCGACGCCGAGCCCCGCGGCCACCACCACGACCGCAGCGACCGCGACGGCCGGACGCCAACGGCGGTGCCGACCAGGGGCGGTCATGACGGCTCGCGGCCGAGCAGCAGCGCCCGGCGGCGGTACTCGTACAGCCCGTCGAACAGCGGCCCGGAAAGCGCCAGCACCTCCGGGTCGCCACGGACCATCGACAGGCCTCGCAGCAGCACGTCCAGCCCGGGCGCCTCGGGCGCGTCGTAGCGCTCGTCGGCCAGGTCGGCCTCGTGCACCATCCGGGCGAGGTCCCACAGCACCGGGTCCTCCAAGCCGTAGCGGCGCAGGATCCGTTCGAAGCTGCAGTCGCCCTGGTGGTGGGACAGCTCGGCGCCGCGGATGTCGAACGGGGTCGCGTCGGCGGGCACCTCGTCGGGGTCGGCGACGAACACGAACTCGGCCTCGGGGTCCAGGAACCGGCGGATCAGCCAGGCGCAGGCGGCCCGGTCGATGTGCACGCCAGCCCGGGTCGCCCACCTCATCGCCAGTCCTCCGCTGGACGGTGGCAACCCGCCGGTGGGGTGCGCCCGGACAGGGTCGGGGTGGCCGTGGACGCCTGCGTCGTCATGCCTTCAGTCTCCCCAGAACCGCCCGTTGATGCAACCGTGGTTACCTCGAGGACTGCCGGGTGGCCTCCTGGCCGGCCGGCTCGCCCGACGTCGCGTGCGCAGCAGGCGGCGCCTGCGAGACCGAGAACGCCACCCACCAACCGCGCATCGCGCCGGCAGGGCTGGCCGGACCGGCGGGAGGGTTGGACGCTTGCCGCCTGGGCGTTGCGGGCCACCTGCCCATCGTCGTCACGCCCGCCCGTGCTGCACACCAGCGCCCCATGCTGGCGCCTGGCAACGACCTCCCGTACGCGCAGCGGAAGTGGGAGCATGTGAAGCAACCGTGGTTGCAGTGTTGGGTCGTGTGCGGCGATACTGGCAGCTATGGGGATGGACGCGCGGCAGCAGTGGGTGTTTCTCGCCTACCGGCTGCCCAGGGAGCCCTCGACGCCGCGGATCGCGGTGTGGCGCAAGCTGCGCCGCCTCGGCGTCGTCCAGCTGCTTGACGGGCTGGTCACCCTCCCGCTGGACAACCGCACCCGTGAGCAGCTGGAGTGGCTCGCCGACGAGGTCGCCGAGGCCGGCGGCGAGGCCTCGATCTGGCTAGCACAGCCGGGCTCGGCGGCGCAGGAGCGGGCGCTGGTCGGCCAGTTCCAGGCGACGATCGCCGGCGAGTACCAGGCGGTTGCCGCCGCGGCCACGGCCGCCGTCGACGACGAGCCGGCGACGCGGCGCCGCTTGCTTGGGCGGCTGCGCCGCGAGCTGCACCGCATCGCCGCCCGTGACTACTTCCCGGCCGCCGAGCGCGACCTGGCCCACCGGGCGGTCCAGCAGCTGGCGGCAACCCTGGAACGGCAACGGGCCAGCCGCTGACCCCGCTGCCTGGCGCTGCCCGGAGACGGCTGGCCGCCCTACTGGGGCTGAAAAGCACCATGTCAGAGGCCTTATGCCGATGTCGGCATAAGGCCTCTTATGCGGAGCTGGTGGTTATGCCGACCTGGGACCGGGAGCCGGTGGTGGTGACGGCTCCCGGCTGCGTCGGGTCGGCATAACCACCCGGGGTTGCCATCCATCATCTTTCTCCGCGCTCAAGGAGAGGAGAAGGTGATGGTTGATCCGTGTTGGGCCCGGGTGGGTGGCCCGCTGGAGCCGTATGTCGAGGGGTTCCGGGGTGAGCTGGAACGGTTGGGGTATACGCCGCTGTCGGCGGCTGGGCAGGTGCGGTTGCTGGCGCACCTGAGTCGCTGGATGGCGCGGGAGGGCCTGTCGGTGTCGGCGTTGACGCCGGCAACGGTGGATGCGTACTTCGTCGAGCGTCGTGTGGCCGGCTACGTCAACTCGCTGACGGGCCGGTCGGTGCGGCCGCTGCTGGACTACCTGCAGCGGCTGGAAGCCACGCCGTCTTGGGCGCCGGTGCTGCCGGCGACACCGGTTGAGCGGCTGCTGGCCCGGTATCGCGACTACCTGACCGTCGAGCGGGGCCTGGCAGCGTCGACGGCCGACCTGAACGTGCGGATGGCCCGCCCGTTTCTGACCGATCGGGCACGGGCCGATGGCCAGCTTGATCTGGAACACCTGACTGCGGGTGAGGTGGGCGCGTTCGTGGTGGCCCAGTCCCACCAGCGGCCGCGGTCGGTCAAACGGATGGTGACCGCGGTCCGGTCCCTGCTCGGATTCCTGCACGTCGACGGCGTCATCGACCAGTCGCTGGCCGCGGCGGTGCCATCGGTGGCCGCCTGGTCGCTTTCCGGCCTCCCCAAGGCGCTGAACGCTGCGCAGGTGACCGCGCTGCTGGCCTCTTGCGACCCCAACACCCCGACGGGGTGTCGGGACTTGGCGATCCTCACGCTGCTGATCCGGCTGGGGCTGCGTGCGGGCGAGGTCGCGGCGCTGGGGTTGGACGACATCGACTGGCGAGCCGGGGAGCTCACCGTACGGGGCAAAGGCAACCGCCATGCCCGGCTCCCGCTGCCGGCCGATGTCGGGCAGGCCATCGTCGACTACCTGCAACACGCCCGCCCGGACACCGCCCAAGACCGGACGGTCTTCGTCCGCGCGCAGGCCCCGCACCGGGCGTTGACCTCCAACGGGGTCACCACCGTCGTGGTCCTCGCGGGCCGCCAGGCTGGGATCGGACCAGTCGGCGCCCACCGGCTGCGGCACACCGCGGCGACCACCATGCTGGCGGCCGGCGGATCACTGACCGAGATCGGCCAGGTCCTGCGCCACCAGCGCCCGCTGACCACCGCGATCTACGCCAAGGTCGACCAGCAGGCGCTGCGACCCCTGGCCCGTCCCTGGCCGGGTGGTGCGGCATGAGCACGCACCCACCGCTGCGGGACGCGCTGGCCGACTACCTGGCCCTGCGCCACGCCCTGGGGTTCAAGCTCGCCAACGCCGCCAGGCTGCTGGGCCAGTTCGTCGACTACCTCGACGGCCACGGCGCGGACGCCCCCACCACCGACCACGCGCTGGCCTGGGCGACCCTGCCCGCAGACGCGTCCACCGCCTGGCGGGCGATCCGGCTGAGCGTGGTCCGCGGCTTCGCCGCCTATCTGCACGGCATCGACCCGACGGTCGAGGTGACCCCGGCCGGGCTGCTGCGCCACGGCCCGGACCGCGCCACCCCCTACCTCTACTCCGACCAGCAGATCCGCGCGCTCATCGACGCGGCGGGCAGGCTGCGGCCCCGGCTGCGGGCAGCCACCTACCAGACCCTCATCGGCCTGCTGGCGGTCAGCGGCATCCGCATCGGCGAGGCGATCGCCCTCGACACCACCGACCTCGACGTCGACCAGGGTCTGCTGGTGGTGCGCCACACCAAGTTCGACAAGTCCCGGCTGGTGCCGCTGCATGCCACCACGGTCCGGGCCCTGACCAGCTACCTGGACCTGCGCGACCAGCTGCAGCCACATCCGGCCAGCCCGGCGCTGCTGGTCTCCACCACCGGCGCCCGGCTGTTGCACGCCAACATCGGTCGCACCTTCGCCCGCCTGGCCCGCCAGGCCCAGATCACCCCCCGCTCGGCGGCCTGCCGACCCCGCATCCACGACCTGCGGCACAGCTTCGCCGTCGCCACCGTGCTGGACTGGTACCGCACCGATGCTGACGTCCCGGCCATGCTGCCGCGCCTGGCAACCTACCTGGGCCACACCGACCCCAAGCACACCTTCTGGTACCTGTCGGCCGCGCCGGAGCTGATGGCCCTGGCCGGCCAGCGCCTGGACGCGCACCTGGCAGGCCGCCCATGACCACCCTGGCCCCGATCCTGCAGTCGTTTTTCACCGACCGCCTGCACCGGCAGCGGCAGGCCAGCGGCCACACCGTCGCCGCCTACCGTGACGCGGTCAGGCTCCTGCTGGTCTTCGCCACCGCCCAGACCGGCAAGCCACCCTCCGGCTTGGACATCGCCGATCTGGACGCGCCCCTGATCGGCGCGTTCCTGGACCATCTCGAGCACGAGCGCGGCAACAGTGTCCGCACCCGCAACGCCCGCCTGGCCGCCATCCATTCGCTGTTCCGCCACGCCGCACTGCACCGCCCCCAGGACGCCGCGGTCATTCAGCGGGTGCTGGCGATCCCGCCCAAACGCTTCGACCGCACGCTGATCACCTACCTCACCCAGGAGGAGATCGACGCGCTGCTGGCCGCCCCCGACCTGGCCACCTGGACCGGACGACGCGACCACGCCCTGCTGCTGCTGGCCTGCCAGACCGGGCTACGCGCCAGCGAACTGACCCAGCTGACCGTCAACGACGTGCACCTGGGCACCGGCGCGCACATCTGCTGCATGGGCAAGGGCCGCAAGCAGCGGATCACCCCCCTGACCACCGCCACCGCCAGCACCCTTCGCGCCTGGCTGACCGAACGCGCCGGCCGACCCGCCGACCCGCTGTTCCCGACCCGCCGCGGCGTCCCCCTCAGCCGCGACGCCCTGCAACGACGACTGGCCACCCATGCCGCCAACGCCGCCCGGTCCTACCCGGCCCTTGGCGGCAAGAAGATCTCACCGCACGTCCTGCGCCACTTCGCCGCGATGCGGCTGCTCCACGCCGGCGTCGACACCACCGTGATCGCGCTGTGGCTGGGCCACGAGAACGTGGCCACCACACAGATCTACATCCACGCCGACCTCGCGCTCAAGGAAAAGGCGCTGGCCCGCACCGCACCGCAGCACACCGCACCGGGCCGCTACCAGCCCTCCGACGCGGTCCTGTCATTCCTCGACAGCCTGTGATTATGCCGACCCGACGCAGCCGGGAGCCGTCACCACCACCGGCTCCCGGTCCCAGGTCGGCATAACCACCAGGTCCGCATAAGAAGCAGAGCTGCACATCCTGGCCAGCCGCATGGACCAGGCCAAGCGGGCCGCGGCCGCCCGGGGCGAGCTGCGCCTGGCCCTGCCCGCCGGGTACGTGCACGACGACGAGGGCCAGGTGGTGATCGACCCCGACCAGGAGGTCCAGGCCGCCGTCGCCGACCTGTTCGCCCTGTTCCGGGCCACCGGCTCGGCCTACGGGGTCGTCGGGGCCTTCACCGGCCGCAGGTTCCCCCGCCGGGCGCACGGCGGGTCCTGGACCGGCGAGCTGGCCTGGGCACCACTCACCCACGACCGGGTCCTCAAGGTGCTGGCCAACCCGGTCTACGCCGGCGCCTACGTCTTCGGGCGGCACCGCCTGCAGCGGGTAGTAGCCCCCGACGGCAGCGTCGTCACCCGCCGGGTGGACCAGCCCCGTGCCCAGTGGGAGACGCTGCTGCTTGGCCACCACGCCGGCTACATCAGCTGGGAGGAGTTCGGCGCCAACCAAGCGCGCGTGGCCGCCAACCGCACCAACCTCGGCGCCCGGCCACCCCGGGAGGGGCCGGCCCTGTGCCAGGGCATGGTCCACTGCGGCGCGTGCGGGCGGCCCATGGGGGTTCGCTACAGCCACGGCCAGCCCTCCTACGAGTGCGGCCGCTCCCGGGCCGACCACCTCGCCACGCCCGCCTGCCGCTCGGCACGGGCCGCCACCGTCGACCACGCCGTGGCCGGCCAGCTACTGGCCGCCCTGTCCGGCGAGGAGGTCGCCCTCGCCCTGGCCGCCGCCGACGAGGTGGGAAGGCGCCGGGCCAGCACCACCCGGGCAGCGGAGCTGGCCGTCGAACGGGCCCGCTACCAGGCCGGCCGAGCCGAGCGGGCCCTGTTGGCCTGTGAGCCGGAAAACCGCCTGGTCGCCCGCACCTTTGAGACCCGCCTGGAGGCCCGCCTGCAAGAGCTGGCCGAGGCCGAGGCGGCACTTGCCACCACCCAGACCACCACCACGCCCCTGCCACCCCGCGCCGAGCTGGAAGCGGCAGTGGCCGACCTGGCCCAGCTGTGGGCGGCGCCCACCACCGCCGACCGGGACCGCAAGCGACTGCTGCGGACCCTGCTCGCCGACGTCACCCTGACCCCCGATACCGACCCCGCCAAACTCCGCATCGGCCTGCGCTGGCGGTCGGGATCGGCCGAGGAGCTCGTGGTCGAACGCAGCAACCGCGTCCAAGAGGCCCGCCGCACCAACCCGGAAGCCGTCGAGCTGGTGCGCCAGCTGGGACCCCTGACCGACAACGCCACCCTGGCCAGCAAACTCACCACCGCCGGGCTGGTCACCGGCGCCGGACGGCCCTTCGACGGCATCGCCCCGCCCGGCCTGCTCGCCCCCGGCGAGGCGACCGTGTCCGACGTCGCCAGCCGCCTGGCAGTCGCCCACTCCACCGTCATCGCCTGGATCCAGACCGGCCTGCTCACCGCCCGGCGAGGCCCCGCCAACCGCTACCTGATCGCCTTCGGGGCCCAGGCCGAAGCCGCCTGCCGCGCCCGGATCGCCGCGTTCCCCTGGCTCCACGCCCAGGCCACCACCGACCCGCCCGGACCCGACGAGCGCACCCCATCCCAGATCGCCGAGCAACTTGGCATCAGCCGCGACACCGTCTACAACTGGATCCAGCGCGGCTACCTGCCCGCTCGCCACGGCCCCGGCCGGCACCTCTACGTCCCCTTCACCCCCCAGGTCCAGACCGCGTGCCGCCAACGAATCATCGACTCACCCCAACTCCCCGCCGCCACCAAGGCCCAAGCCCTCCAGCCACCGACAGGAGCAGCACTATGAAGCCGCCATCACGGTGGAGTCCGAGCGCAGCGCGCGGGGCCGGAACCGGCGGTGCCGCAGCGCCACCCCGATGAGCTGGCGGATGATGGCGTCGGCGACCTGGTGGCCCAGCCGGCGGGTCAGCTTGCGGACGGTGGACTCGTCAGGGACGGGGCAGGTCAGGGGGATCAGGCAGAACCGTCGCAGGTGCAGCGAGTCCGACACCTCGGTGAGCAGGGTCTGGTAGCCCC
>JBKPDO010000061.1:0-23163 GCA_046727955.1 bacterium
TCGAGTCCGTGGCAGATATCATGCCCTACTTCCGGCGACACGCCGTGAACAGCTTCTTCACCAAACGCCTTCTGGAGGAGCGCATCGAAGGCTTTCAGTTTGAGGTCTGTTTCCTCGGCCTCGACCTAGAGGCTATAGACCGCTGCCGACACGAGAAGCGTACCGAACGCCCCAGCCTGACGGTGCTGTGGCAGCACCGCTGGCGCACCGACAAGAACCTCCGGGGTGCACTGGACATCATCGAGACCCTGGCGGCGAAGTATAGAGACGCGACGTTCCTTGTCGGCCGGAACGAGGACTGGGATGAGCCCTTCTGGGTTCCCCGGAGCCTCAAAGACTACTTCGCCCGGGCCCTGCCGAGGCTCACCCGTTTGGGCAACGTTCAGTTCCTGTCTCGTTTCGCCAGGCAGGTCGACTACTGGCGCTCACTGTCTGATGTGGATATTGCCTTTTCGTGCTCGTACCATGAGACCTTCGGTATCGCCATGCTGGAGGCAGCCTACGCTGGCGCCGCCTGCGTGGTCCCCAACACGGTAGCCTATCCCGAGATTCACAGCGGAGCCACGGTGATGGACCATTCTCAGATCGCTACGGGGCTGGGCAGGTTGATAGAGCAACCGCGGTTTCGAGCGGAGGTGGCGCATCGCTGCCGTCAGAACGCGGCAAAATACGATGTGAACGGAACGGCTGAGAAGCTTGCCGGGCTGATCGCGCAAGTCAGACAGGGCGAATAGCCGCCTTCAGGTATCGACCGACGGCCGGCCCCCAGGGCCCCGGCAAGTAGCGAAATGTCCGAGTTGGTCTCCTGGCGCGCTCTCGCGACGCCACACGCGGGCTGCCTGCTACCTGAGACCGGGGCCAGCGCGTCCGTGGTACGAACTGGACAAATCTCGACTTTGCCGGGGTCCTGGGGGGCCATCGGGTCGCGGACGCCGTACGGCGTTTCCCGTCCTTCCCCGGTGGCAACACCCTGGTCCCATCACGCTGGCAAGCGACAGGCCGCTCCGCCGAACTGCGAGGCCGCTAGGCCTGAAAAGCGGAAGGTCACGCAGTGAGGCTGCCTAGCCGATGTAGGGTGGACGCGATCCGGGATCCCTGCCATGTACGCGGAGGATGTCATGGCCGCTAGACGACAGAGGAGCCATCTCAGCGAGCGCAGCCGCAGACTAATCATTGCCGCAGCAGTTGCGGAAGGCTGCCTCAAGATCGCGGCGCTCATCGACATCAAGCGTCGGCCAGCAAGCCAGATCCGAGGCCCGAAGTGGCTATGGGCCGCAGTGGTGGCCATCGTCAACTCCTTCGGGGCCATACCACTCTCATACTTCGCCTTCGGGCGACGGCAGCCGAGATCCCGGCGCCGCCGATAGTCCGGAACGAAGCGGCACGATCCAGCTCCGCGACCTGGGACCGCATCAGCCGGCCGGGCACGGCAAGGCTGATCTAAAGCCTGCGGGCTTGTCCCGGGGTTGGTGGCTTGGACGGCGAAGCAGGCTGGGTGAGGTGCGCCGCCGGGATGGGGCGTGGACACGCTGATCGTGGGTACCACGCCACGCCCCGGCTGGCGGCGGACTGGAGGCGACGGGTCGCCGCAGGGTCCGCCCGCCGGGCGGCTTGAACCGTAGTGGAGGAAGTCCTCACAGATCGTGGCAGCGACCTAACGGAGTACTGCTACTGCTGCGTTCCTCAACAGCGGAGCATCATGCTGGCAGCGCCAATACGGGCGCTGACCTGGTCATCTGGGGAGCCGAAACCGTACCCGTCTTGAGGAACGTTGCACTACTGCCCGTTCCCGCTACCCGGCCGCTCGGTCGGCGCGGGCCCCCGGGCGAACGCCCGCCACCACGCGGCCGGGTCGGCTTGGATCGCGCTCTCCCCCAGCCGCCGGCCTGACGGGGTGCGCAGCCCCGCGACAGCGGTGTCGATGAACGCCTGCATGTTGCCGTGGCCGCGCTGCCGGTAGTCGAGGGCCTGCAGCAGCATCTCGAGCTTGTCGGCGTCGCGGGCGCAATCGGCCTCCAGCGATGCCCTCCCCTCGTACTCGGCCACGAGCCCCCGTAGCAGCGCCGCCAGCGGCCGCGGCAGGGCCGCGGTCTGGTCGGCCGTGATCTGCTCGTTCGAGGTGGCGTGCAGGTAGTTCCGGCCAACGTGGTCCAGGTCGGTCGTGCGGGTCTCCTGCGAGTCGTGGAACAGCGCCAGCGCCGCCGCGTGCTCCGGGTCGGCGCCCTCCAGCCCGGCGAGCATCCACGCCAGCATCGCGGTACGCAAGGAGTGCTCCGCGACGCTCTCGGGGTGCTCGATGCCAGCCCGGAGCCAGCCCGTGCGCGGCAGGAGCTTGAGCTGCCCCCACTCGAACGCGAGCTTGACGGCCTCGTCCAGCTCCTGGTCGGTGACAGGCTCGGCGGCGGTCGGTCGTGGCTGGGTCATCGGGATCCTTTCGTCGAAGCGAGCGCGCGGAGGAGGTAGCCGATCTCGCCGAGCTCCTGGCGCGACCGCGCGGAGATCGCCTCGGCGCCCCGCAGCGCCTCGACACGTTCGGCGAGACCATCGGCGGCCGGGCTGACGGCCAGGTAGTGGCGGCTGCGCAGCAGCGCCCAGAGGGTGTGGGTGACGAGGTCGACGTAGCCGCAGGTCGGGTCCAGCCGGCCGGCGAGCCAGGTGAGCAACTGGTCGCCATGCCAGGCGGGCAGGTCGGCGACCATGAACGAGTCGGCGTGCTGCGGCGCGGCCAGCTCGCCGTAGTAGTTGGCGTTCCAGGCGAGCTGGGCGCCCTCGAGCTGGTCGTCGCCGGCTAGGGCGTGGTCGATGAACCAGCGCAGCGGCTCCGGGTCGCCCCGCGCGGCGATGGTGATCGCGCGGCTGCGGGCGGCGACCCACGCCGGCGACCACCCATCTCGGGAGGGAGCCTCCGCCCTCGGAAGATGATCGAGCCATGCCCCGGTGTCCGGGGCGGGGTCGATCGCGGCCAGGTAGGCAGCCTGGCGGCGGAGCTGCGAGCCCGACTCCTGGCGGCCGTCCGTCCGCTCGGCAAGGTCACGGAGCCGCTCGAACACCGCCCGGCGCTCGGCGGCGCCAAGCGCCGGGCCGCCCGGGACGGGCCCGCGGCCGAGCCCGTTGGGGCCCGGCTCGGGGAGCCACACTGGCCGGCGCCCGACAAGCGCCCAGACCAGGAGGTCATGCACTCGGCGGGTCGTCACCAACCTGGCCAGGGGGTGCGCCCGGCCGCTCGGCTCCAGCGTCTGGCCGATCAGCCAGTCCGCCTGCATGGCGGGGTCGAGGGCGGCGACCAGGTCGGCGTTCGCGTCGGCGGTCACCAGCTCGTACCGCACGTCCACCAGGGCTCCAGCGCGAGTGGCGGGCATCGGCCGCCGCCCGGACTCCCACCCCTGGACGGTGTCCAGGGAGACCCCGAGTAGCTCGGCGAGCCCCTCTTGGCTCAGCCCGGCCGACAGCCTGGCGAGCTTGAGAACAGATCCGGTGATCGCTCCGACGGGCCCGTGGGGGCCGCTGTGCGTGGTGGCGGTTGGAGCCAAGCGAACCACTTCCTGCAACACCTAACCCGTACTCCGGGTCAGTGGTCGTCCCGAGCGCCGAGGCCGAGCCTCGTATCGCTGTCTAGCTGGCCGTTTGGCCGGAACTTGCTTCGTCGTCGGCCCGGAGGCCCGTCTCATGTCGGTCATGTCGGTTCGATCCCCCGGCTGGTCCGGTCGCCTCGCGCTCGGCGAGCCACTGATCGAGCGCCGTCCGGCGGAATCGCCACTGGCGACCGATCCTCGCGCCGGGCGGACCCTCGCCGGCAGCCCGGAGCGCCTTGAAGGTGCGGAGGCTGATGCGGAGGTAGTCGGCCGCCTCTTCGGCCGTCATCACGTCCGGCTCACGGTCAGTCATTGCCTCTCCCGTGATCGTACTTGCACGCTGTTGCACGAACATGGTAACATGACGTTGCTCGAAAACGAAGTGCCGGGGCGGTGCGCGAACACCCCCCGGCCGGCACCGAAGGGGATATCTTCGATGCACCGTAAGGCTACCTCGCTGCGCGTCCTTGCCGTCAACGGGCAGGACCCCGAGATCTACGAGCGGTTCGAGGCGATCGGCCACCCGCTCACCGTCACCTCGGTCCGGATCTCCACCGGCCCTAACCGGCCGTGGATCGACCAGCCGACCGAGCACCTCCCCTCGGCCGCCGAGCTGGACGCGATCTGCCGCGACTGCGGCGAGGTCCCGTGCTCCTGCGACCCGGGCGACGAGCAGTGCGACCTGATCCTCGAGGCCGAGCCGGACCTCGGCGACGACGACGAGCCCGAGGGGTGGGCGTGATGCCCGCCGACCGCAGCAGCCGCAGCCAGGGCCGGCGTCCGGTGCCCACCAACGGGCCAGGCCCGGTCTTCTGGCCGCTCATGCCCGCCGTCTGCGTCTGCGCCACGTGCGCCGCGCTCATCCCCGCCACCGACAAGGCGCAGGCCACCCATCTCGCCTGGCACGACCAGAGAGACCGGCCATGAGCCCCGAGCAGCGCATCGCCGAGCTGGAGGCCGAGCGCGAGCGCCTGTTCGCACTCTGCGAGCGCCTCATGGCTGTCGCCGAGCGCTTGGCCGGCGTCGAGTCGGCTCGGCCGCCCGAGCCGGCGCCGCCCCGACGGCCGTGCCGCGGCCCGCTTCCCCACCGGCGCGCGCAAGGCGGTGGCCGGGAGATCCAGGCCCCATGACCGCCGGGCTGGACTCCCCCGCCCTCAGCCCGGCTCGCTGGCGGGACCGGGCGGCCTGTACGGCGCCGGGCGTCGACCCGGAGTGGTTCTTCCCCGAGCCTGGCCAGCAGGGCAAGCACGCCAAGCGGGTCTGTGCCCGCTGCCCCGTCAGGGCCGAGTGCCTGGCCGACGCGCTCGCCGTCCCAGAAGCAGACGATCATGGCGTCCGCGGCGGGCTGACCGCCCGGGAGCGCCTCCGGCTTCGCCGCGAGCTCGCGGGGCGTGCCCGGTGACCGCCGCCGAGCTCCTCTCCCCCGCCGCGGCGGTCAGGCCGGCGCACCGGGTCGAGTGCGCGTGCGGCTGGGTCGGCTACCGCCTCCGGCCGCACGGCCGCGACTGCCCCGCCTGCGGCGCCGACGCCGCCAAGCTCCAGGCGGTGTGGCTGGCCGGCTGCGCTCCGCACCGGGGCCGCTGCTGCTACCTGGCCGAGATTCAGCCCGCCTACCGGCACGCCCAGCACTACCTCGGGAGCACCATCGACCTGCGTCGGCGCTGGCCCGAGCATCTGGCCGGCGGCTACGACCCGGCCACCCACCGCAACAAGGGCCCCGGCTCGCGGCTGCTCGCCGCCGCGCTGCATGCCGGCTGCACCGTCGAGCTGGTCCGCGTCTGGCACGGCGAGCAGGCCCGCACGCTCGAGCAGCGCCTCAAGCAGCGCCGCAAGCCCGGCTCGCTGCGCGCCGGCGCCGCCCGCAGCCTCAAGCCGCTGTGCCCGCTGTGCAACCCGGCCGGCTGGTGGCGCCAGTACCCGGACCTGCCCGACCCTGCGCCGCCGTCGCCGCGGCGCCGGTTCGTGCATGACCCGGCCCTCTGGGACGCCGAGGCCGAGTGGGACCGGGCGTTCCCGGCGCTCGCGTACGAGGGCGCGCCGTGAACGGCTACCCGCAGTGGGGCCCGCCCCGGTGGGGCCCGCCGCCGACCTACCGCCGCAGCGGCCCGCCACTGAGCGTGATCCTGGCCGCCGCGATCGTGGCGGTGTTCCTGTACGGCTGGAAGCTCGCTCCCACGGCCGGCCGGGTCTGGGCGGACCTGAGCACCGGCCACTTCCAGCTCCAGCTCCCCAAGGTCCAGCTCCCCAAGTTCCCCCAGCCCGGCCCGATCGGGCGGCCCCGGCCCCCGGCGGTCGCGGCGGCCCGCGCGGCGGTCGCGTACGCCCGCGGCCAGCTCGGCAAGCCGTACGTGTGGGGCGCCAACGGCCCCGGCTCGTTCGACTGCTCGGGCCTGACGTTCCGGGCGTGGCAGGCCGCCGGGCTCGGCTGGGGCGACATGACGGCCGCCGAGCAATACGCCTGGCTCCGCCAGCGGGGCGCCGCCGTCGCCGGACCGCCCGCCTCGGGTGATCTCGTCTTCTACGGCGACCCCATCGGGCACGTGGCGATCGTCAGCGGGCCCGGCCAGATGATCGAGGCACCCGGCGCGGGCGAGCCGATCCGCCAGGTCCCCATCCGCGGCGGCTACCGCGCCGCCCGGCCCGGGCTGGTGCGCCGATGATCGTCCTCGAGCTGCTGCGCAGCCGCGCCGGCCGCCTCCTGGTCCTCGTGGGCGTGCTGGTGATGCTGCTCGCCATCAACGCGGCGGCGTTCCAGGCCGCCTACCAGGCGCGCCTGGCCGAGCTCCGCCACGGCCACCACCGCCCCACTCCCCCGCCAGCGCCGCCGCAGCCGAGTCCGGTCGGGATCGCGGACATCCCCGCCGGCTACCTCGCCCTGTACCGGACATCGGCCCGGACCTGCCCGGGGCTCTCCTGGGGCGTGCTGGCGGGGATCGGCAAGGTCGAGTCCGACCACGGCCGCTCCACCGCGCCCGGCGTGCGCTCGGGCGTCAACCGCTTCGGGTGCTGCGCCGGGCCGATGCAGTTCAACACCCGCAACGGCCCGCCCTCGACCTGGGACCGCTACGGGCGCGGGAACGTCTACGACCCGCGCGACGCGATCCCCGCCGCCGCCCGGCTGCTGTGCGCCAACGGCGCCCAAGGTGGCCGCGACGTGCGCCGGGCGGTCTACGCCTACAACCACGCCGGCTGGTACGTCGACCAGGTCCTCACCCTCGCCCGCGCCTACACCAGCGGGGGGAGGTGACGCCCCTGGACGCCCCGCGCTGACCCCCGCCCCAAGCCCGTCCCAGCACGAAAGGAACCGTCATGTTCGCACGCACCAAGCGCCGCCAGGTCGGCACCAGCATCATCGTCATCCGCTACCACGGCGGCATCTGCACCACCACCTGCTACGCCTGCCGCGCCTACCGCGAGCGCTACGGCTGGCGCCGGGCGCTGCGCAAGGCCCGCGCCCACACCTGCCCCGCGCCCATCCCGGCCACCCGCTACGGCCTGACCCCTGCCGGCCTGGACGCCATCGCCGCCACCAGGGCCCGCGCGGGAGGCGAGCGCTGATGCTGCGCCAGCTCGGCTGGGGCCAGGACTACCTCGCCGGCCCGCCACTCCCCCGCCGCCGCGTCATCGGTCGGCCACGGTGGCGGCTGCTCGCCGTCACCGCCCTATCCGTGGTCGTGGTCGGCTTCCTCGCCGGCCTGACCGGCACCACGGGCGGCCTGGTCGCCATCGGCCTCGCCGTCGTCCTGGTCGTGCTGCTCGGCATGCACCACGCCAGCGGCCGCCGCTGGCTCGCCCGCGCCCTGGCGGAGTACGCCGTCGTCGCCGTGCTGGTCGTGCTCCTCGCCGGCCACTTCAACCCGCACCCGGCCCCGGCCGCCAAGCACCCGGCGCGGCCCAACCCGGCCGCCGCCGCGCCAGCCCGGCCCCGGCCGGCGTGCCCGGGGCCGTCCCTCAAGACGGCCAGCGCGTGGATCGCGTGCATCTGGCACGCCGCGATGGACCCGGCCCCGACTCCCCCGCCCACCACGACCAGGAGGAACCGCTGATGAACTTCTCGGAGCTCCCCACGAGCCTGCGCCGCATCCTGGCCGTGGCACTACTGCTGGTCGCTGCGATCGGCGCCGGCGCGTTCACGCTCAGCTTTGTGGCGCTACGCGAGGTCGCCGCCCAGCCCCAGGCCGGCTGGGGCCCGCTGGCGTTCCTGTTCCCGCTCATCATCGACGGGCTGCTGGTCGCCGCCGAGCTGGTCCTGGTCGCCGCGTCGATGCTCGGCCGCGAGCGGCTGCTGCCGCTTGGGTTCGTGCTCGGCGCCGGCGCGGTCACCATCTGGTTCAACATCACCCGGGTCCCGGCCCCGGTGCGGCCGGTCACCGCAATCCCGCCCATCGCCAGCATCGGCGCGACCATCCTGATCGCCTACCTGGTCAAGATCCTGGCGGTGGCGCTCGGCAAGCCGCTGACCTACGTCCCTCCCCCACCGCAGGCCGGGTACCTGCTGCCCCCGCAAACCGTCGTGACCCGCCTCCCGGACGGCTCCTACGGCCTGCCGGGAAGTCCGATTCCGGGCTACGGCCCGGGCCTGCCCGGCGGGTGGCCCGCGCACGGGCAGATGCCCAGCGCAAACGGACCCGGAAATCCCCAACTCGGACCCGCTGCGGTGGACGAGGCGACCAAACGGCGGGCGGTCGAAATGTACCTTTCCGGGCTGCCAGCGGAGCAGCTCGGCGTGGCCACCGGAAGCTCGGTCGTGGTGGGCGTCGCCGCCCAGGGGATCGCGCTCGACGAGCGGTACGCCCGCCGCATCCTCGACGAGTGGAAAGCCGCCCACAAGGCCCCCAACGGCGCTCGGCAACCGCGCAAACGCTGACCGCAGGCCGGCAGCGGGGAGCCCGCCCCGTCGCCGCCAGCGGCCACACGAGAAGGGACTGTCCGATGAGACTGCGCCTGATGGGCACCGAGGCCGAGTGCGCCCGCCTGGCCTTCCTGCTGCGCTTCGGACCGCCCGAGCTCGAGGTGCTCGGGGTTGACGGGCCCTATCCCAACCGGGGCGACTCCAACCTGGTCCGCGCCTACCTCGAGGCGCGCCTGCACGACGTGAACCCGCTGGTTGACCGGACCTTCTACAGCCTCGTCGACCCCGAGGGGAACCCGGTCCTGGTCGACGCCTGGGGCAACGTCGTCGAGCGCGAGGAGGGATGACCGATGGAGACGAGCGAACGGCCCGCCGAGCCGGGCGAGCTGTGCGCCTGCGGCCGGCAGGCCATCGTCGTGTACCTCGGCGGCGGGTTCGGCCCGACCGGCTTCTGCGGGATCCACGACGGCGGCGACAAGACCAGCCCGTGCCCGTTCTGCGGCGGACCACGTCACACCGAACTCGAGGGGCGCTGCCCGCAGTACCGGCTGCGCCTACAGGGCTGAGCGATGAGCAACCGCCAGGAGATCTACGTCGCTTACCAGATGACCCACGGCCGCCGGCCGGACGGCTGGTGGTTCGTGGTCGAGATCCCCGGGCGCCCCCGCGAGGAGCACGGCCCCTACTCGACCGAGGACGCCATGCTCGACGACAAGGTCGCCCGCGTGGAGGAGCTGGAGGCCGGCATCGTCGAGCCGTAGCCCACTCCGACCCGAGCCCCGGTCCTGGGAACCCTCACGCATGCTCCAGGGACCTACAGCGTGTTGAGCGTGAAGGACTCTTCCTGCTCCCCAGCGTCATCGACCCATGTCACGACGGCGCGGAGCAGGGTGCTCATGCCCAGGCCGGCCGATGCGGCGAACTCCATCGGCTGGCCGGGGCGCAACTCGACCGGTAGATCTTCGAGGCGCATCACTGGCAGCTGTCGGCCGTCGAGCGCCTCGAGGTTGCAGCGCACCTCACGGGCGGGAGCCAGCCCCGTGTTGGTGAGGACGAAGCGCAACCGATTCGGCTCGGGCCGCCGGAACGCTGGCACGACTCGCGCCCGCCGCCGTGCGTCGACCTCATCCGCGCGCCGTGCCTCCTCGATCGCCGTGAGCCGCGCCTGGACATCGGTCTGCTGCTGCGCCAGGTCGGTCTGCCGCCTACTCACCTTGTAGGTGAAGAACAGCGCGATCAGCGCGATGAGGACGCCGGCGCCGGTGAACGCATCACCCCAACTCATGGCGGCGAACCTATCAGCTACCGGCCGGCCTCGAGCACGACCAGGGCGGCGGGTAGACAGCCCTCGACGGGCTGGCGCACGAGGCCGGCCGCTTCGGGCGACGGCTGCTCACGGTCGAGGAGGGAGAGGGGCGCTGCGGCGCTGGCGAGGCCTGCTCTACCGGGTCCGGGACGTCTACCGGGCCGCTGGCGCGCTCATCTGCCTGGGCCGTGGCTTCACCGGGTCCCCACGTGAAGAACCATCGCGGATTCCCTCAATGCGCGCGGCTACTTGGCTCGCGGCCTGCCTCAGATTGTCGTGGCTGCTCAGGGTCGCGTACAGCTTGATGGAATCGTTGATGGCGCGGCGGAGGCCGCCGTCTTTGACAAGCCAGGAGACGCGCGACTCCCTGCGCGAGAGCGCCAATGGCGCCAACTCGATTGCCACTTCTCATCCTCGTCGACCGCAGCGACCACTCAATTGAGGGTGTCCGTGATGCTCGGTGCGTCCGGACGTTGACGGGGACCAGACCATAGGCAAGGTGCTCAAGCCTGCCATGGAGGTCTGGCCCCCGTGTCGTCATACCGCCCGCGTTGGGTGTGGCTCTTCTGCAGGGACTGCCTGAGCTGGGAAGTCGACGGTTTGGAGCGTCAGGTGACGATCGTCTCCAGGCGTGCGGGATGAGAGGCAGCGACGGGCCACGGTCGGCCACCTGAAGGCGCGGGAGGAGCCTGCACAGAGGTGGGCTGGGGCAGGTGTGGGCACGAGCCGGCCATTTCAGGGCTACTGGACACAGCGGCGTCAATAATAGAATTGCTTCTTTCGAGCCGTAACGGTAGGTCCCCGGGCTACAGGACGACGCTCACCGGCGGCTGCCTGATCGCCACGGGGCGATGGGTAGAACAGCGGCAACTTCCGACCTTCCGACCTGCTGCCGAGAGGCTAACTTCCCAGCTCAGGCAGTCCCTGCAGAAGAGTGGCATGGCCGTAGGTCGCACCGGTCCTGGATCGCCACCTTCTCGGGCGGGTCGTGCTCCACTGGAGGGACGTTGGTGGAGGCTGGTCTGGCCCGAGGCGAGGCGAATGTCACTCTTTTGGCGGGTTTTCGCGACCAATGCTGCGCTGCTGCTGCTGGCGGCGATCGTGCTTGGGGTGTCGCCGATCACGGTGAGCTGGCCGATCGCGTTGACCGAGGCGGTCGTGCTGACGCTGGGGCTGGTCGCGATGCTGGCCGCCAACGCCGCGCTGCTGCGGCCGGCGTTCGAGCCATTGGAGCGGCTCGCCCGGCGGATGGGTGATGTGGACCTGCTGCGCCCGGGCCAGCGCTTCGCGGTGGTGGCGCGGGGAGAGATCCTGGCCCTGGTCGAGGCGTTCAACCAGATGCTGGAGCGCCTTGAGGCGGAGCGGCGCGAGAGCGGCCGTCGGGCGGTGGCGGCGCAGGAGGCCGAGCGCAAACGGGTCGCCAGCGAGCTGCACGACGAGGTCGGGCAGGCCATAACCGCGGTGCTGATGCTGCTGGCGCGGCTGCAGGACGCGGTCGTGCCGGAGCGTCGGCCGGAGCTGGTGGACGCGCAGGAGGCGATCCGCGGCAGTCTTGAGGAGGTCCGCCGCATCGCGCAGGAGCTGCGACCGGAGCTGCTGGAGCATCTGGGGCTGGTGAGCGCGCTGACCGCGCTGGCGCGGACCTTCTCGGCGCGGACCGGCATCGAGGTGGACTGCCGGTTCGCGGCGGAGCTGCCGAAGCTGGACCGTGACGTGGAGCTGGCGTTGTATCGGATCGTGCAGGAGAGCCTGACCAACGTCGCCCGCCATGCGGGCGCCACACGCGCCCGGCTGTCGATGGAGCCGCGGCAGGGCGGGGTCGTGGTTTGCGTGGTCGATGACGGGCGGGGCGTGCACGGCCCGCTTCGGGAGGGCGGTGGCGTGCGGGGCATGCGGGAGCGGGCGCTGGTTGCCGGTGGGGAGCTGGCGATCACCGCGGCGCAGACGGGTGGCGTCGAGGTCCGTGTCGACGTACCGGCCGTGGGGGAACGGTGATGTGCGAGGCGCCACCGACGAAGGTCCTGGTTGCCGACGACCACGCTGTGGTGCGGCGTGGGCTGGCGCTGCTGCTGGACCGGGAGCCGGACTTCGAGGTCGTCGCCGAGGCGGCGGACGGCGCCGAGGCGGTCGAGAAGGCGCTGGCGCAGGAGATCGGTCTTGTGATCCTGGATGTCAGCATGCCGCGCATGTCCGGCTTGCAGGCCGCGCGCCAGCTGGCGCGCCGGCGTCCCGGGCTGCGGCTGCTGATGCTGTCGATGTACGACAATGAGCAGTTCCTGTTCGAGGCGCTGCGGGTGGGAGCCTGCGGGTTCGTGCTGAAGTCCGGCGCGGACCGCGACATCGTGGAGGCGTGCCGCGCCGCGGTGCGGGGTGAGTCGTTTCTGTACCCGTCGGCGGTCACTGCGCTGGTCCGCGACTTCGTCAGCAGGGCAGACAGCGATGGCACGGAGTTCGATGTGCTGACGCCGCGGGAGCTGGAGGTCGTCAAGCTGATCGCCGAGGGGCACACGTCCAGGGAGATCGCGGCCGAGCTGGTGATCTCGGTCAAGACGGTGGAGCGGCACCGCGCGAACGTCCTCGAAAAGCTCGGCATGCGCGACCGGGTGGAGCTCACCCGCTACGCGATCCGCCGCGGACTGATCGAGCCATAGACCGACGGGATCGCGCGGCGCCAGCGACGTCCAGGGATGAGCCGACGCACGACCCGAAGCGCGCTGCGGAGCCGTTGCGGTAGCCATGATGGCTGTTGTCTGCCTACTTGCGGCCAGCGGTCGGGGTCCGGCGGGCGAGCGACGGTGAGCCGCCGCTCGGCGGGGGCGATCTTGGTGACGGCGTGGACTGGGACGACGAGCCAGCGGCGTCCCCAACCCTGAACCACGACCAGCGCGCGGGGATGCTTGCCGTCGTGGTCCAAGAGGACGTCATCGACCACGCCGATAGGCTGCTCGGCCTGGTCGTCGACGAGAAATCCGTGGGCATTGGCCAGCCACCAGGCCGGGGACCCTGTCGGTCCCTGGACCTGGGTGGTCGGCTGCCGCCGGCCGCTACGATCGGTGGGCATGGCGCTGCCCAGTCGCCACCTCCGACGCTGTGTGGGCATGGGCTCCCGTGGGCTGGCGTGGTCGTCTGGTCGAGACGTCGCGCTCATCGGCGTTCTGCTGTGGTGGGCGGCAGTGATTGGTGCGATCCGCGGATCACGCCGACACCGTCCCACCCGCCGGGCGGCACCGACCATGGGTGCTGACATGTAGGTTCACGTGCATGGGGCCTGTATCTTGTTCGCCAGCGCCCACCCAGCGATGACCGGCCCGGCCGGTCCTCGAGCGCGGGTCACCGCCGAGGGGGACCTGCGGTGTGGCGTCGTGCGCTTCAGGCGAGCAGGAAGTAGCGCAGCCACAGGTACAGCATGGAGATCGCCATCGTGACCGCGGCGACCAGCGCGCCGTACCTGGCGAACTCCAGGAAACCGATGCGGTGGCCGGCTCGGTCGGCAAGGCCGAGCACGACCACGTTGGCGCTGGCGCCGATCGCGGTGGCGTTGCCGCCGAGGTCCGCGCCCAGCGCCAGCGCCCACCACAGCACCCTGGGGTCGTGCCCCTTCGGCATCGTCTCGATCAGCGCGCCGGTGACCGGCGCCATCGTGGCCACATAGGGGATGTTGTCCACGATCGCCGACAGCGCGCCGGAGACCCACAGCAGCAGGCCGCTGGCGACCAGCAGGCTCCCGCCGGTGGCGCTGGCGGCCGCCTCGGCCAGCGTTGTGACCACGCCCGTCTTGACCAGGGCGCCGACCATGATGAACAGGCCCATGAAGAACGCCAGCGTCGGCCATTCCACCTCGCGTAGGAACTTGGCGGGGTCGCGGCGGGCCAGCAGCACCAGCAGCCCCGCGCCCAGCAGCGCCACCACCGACGGCTCGTAGTGCAGCACGCTGTGCAGCGCGAACGCGACCGTGACCACGGCCAGCACGACCAGGGCGCGGACCAGCAGCGACGGGTCGGTGATGGCTTCGCGTTCGTCCAGGGCCAGCAGCTCGGCGGCCCGTTCCGGATGGTAGGTCAGCGCGCGGCCGAACAGGCGCCGCAGCAGCAGGATGAACACGGCCAGGAGCACCACCACCAGGGGGGCCAGGTGGGCCAGGAAGTCGGTGTAGGACAGGCCGGCCTGGCTGGCGATGATGATGTTGGGCGGGTCGCCGATGAGGGTGGCGGTGCCGCCGATGTTGGAGGCCAGCGCCTCGGCGATCAGGAACGGTACTGGCGGGATGCCGAGCCGCTCGCAGATGAGCACGGTGACCGGGGCGACCAGCAGCACGGTGGTGACGTTGTCCAGCAGCGCGGATGCGACCGCGGTGATGAGGACCAGGGTGGCCAGGATGCGCGCCGGGCGGGCGCGGGCGCGCTTGGCCGACCAGATCGCCAGGTAGTCGAACAGCCCGGTGTGCTTGAGCACGCCGACGATCACCATCATGCCCAGCAGCAGGAAGATGACGTCCCAGTCGATGCCCAGCCGCTCGGAGTGGAACGCGTCCTCGGAGGACAGCAGCTGCAGGGCGAGCATGAGGCCGGCGCCGCCGAGCGCGACCGCGACCCGGTTGACCTTCTCGGTGGCGATCAGCAGGTAGGCCGCCGTGAACACGCCGACCGCAAGCGCCGCGCTCATGGCCGCTTCAAGAGGTGGGTGAGCAGCCGCGAGCTGGTGATCCCGCCAACCAGGCGGCCGGCGCCGCGGACCGCGAGCAGCGGCAGCCCGGTCTGGGCCATGACCGCGGCAACCTCGATCAGGGTCGCGTCCGCGTCGACCTCACACGGGCGGAGGGGTCTGGGGGGCAGTAGGTCCTGAACGGTTCGGTCCTGCAGTCGCCGCCACAGCACGTCCGCCGTGTGCTCGTCCAGCACGTGGGCGAGTGCCTGGTCCTCGGTGACGTAGCGTGGCAGCAGCCAGCCGAGCGTGGTCGTGTCGGTGACCACGCCGAGCAGCCGATCCTGCTCATCGACGACCAGGACGCCGTCGACCTGCTCGCTGGCCAGCAACCGCGCCGCTTCGGCAGCATGCGCGGCCGCCGACAGGATCGGGAGGGGGAGCGCGAGGTGGCGTGCGCGCATCTGCGGCTCACCTCGCCAGGCGGCCATCGCCAGCAACGTGGGCAGGCCGGCTCGGAGACGTGCGGGAGAAATCGATGGTGCGCGAAATCATGGCCATGGACGGCAAGCTCCTGGTCACAGGGGTTCGTGTTTGCCGACCAGGCTTCCCGGCGCACCGCAAACACCCTATCAGGCGCCCTCAAGAAGTGGCCGGCTGTCGCCGTGCCGGCATGGGGTCCTCCACCCATCCGCGGACGGGTGCCTGGCCGGTTGCCGCTCGGGCCATCCGACCAACCTGGAGGATGCGCGCTAGGGTGACAGCAGGTGCGCCGGGAAGCCTGGTCGGCTGAATTGGTCCCGTCCTGGGAGGCCCGGCATGCGCACGGCAAGGCGCGCCCCACGCACCAGCCTGGTCCGCCGGAACGATCGGCCTCGACCGATCAGCGCAGGGCCGCGCCGCCTTGGTCGCCCGCTCGGCGCCGCCGCCCTTGCCGCCGCTCTTGCCCTGTTGGGCCTGCTGCTCGGCCACGCTGTGGCGGCGGCGCAGGCGCAGCGTTCGAGCGTGCTGGTCAGCCGAGTCGACGGTGCGATCACGCCGGTGATTGCCGACCACCTGGCCGACGGCGTCCACGCCGCCGAGCGCGAGCGGCACGCCGCCTTCGTCGTCGAGCTGGACACCCCGGGCGGGCTAGACGCCGCCATGCGCGACATCATCCAGGCGTTCCTGGGCGCTCGCGTCCCGGTCGTGGTCCACGTCACGCCCGCCGGTGCGCGGGCGGCGTCGGCAGGCGCGCTGATCACGATGGCCGCGCATGTGGCCGCCATGGCGCCTGGGACCACGATCGGCGCGGCCACCCCGGTCGACCTGCAAGGCGGCGAGATCTCCGACAAGGTGATCAACGACGCGGCGTCGTTTGCCGAGGCGGTCGCGGCCCAGCGGGGACGCAGCCGCCAGTTCGCCGTCCAGGCCGTCCGCGAGGGCCGCTCGGTCACCGCCGAGCAGGCACGGCAGCTCGTTGTTGTCGACCTGCTCGCCCGCGACCGTGACGGGCTGCTGCGCGCGCTCGACGGCCGCCAGGTCCGCCTCGCCCCGGACGCCACGGTGACCCTGCACACGGCCCAGGCCAGTGTGGTCGAGTACGGCATGGGGCCGCTGCGGTCGCTGCTGCAGCGCCTGGCCGACCCGAATCTTGCGTTCCTGTTGCTGTCGATTGGCGCCTTGGCGCTCATCTACGAGCTGGCCAGCCCGGGCATGGGGCTTGGTGGAGTGCTGGGCACCATCATGCTCGTGCTCGGCTTCGTCGCGCTGTCGGTGCTGCCGGTCAACCTGGCCGGGCTGCTGCTGCTCGGCCTGGCCGCCGCGCTGTTCGTCGGCGAGGTGTTCGCCCCGGGGGTTGGCGTGTTCGCCGCCGGAGGAACCATCGCGCTGCTGGCGGCGGGGCTGCTGCTGTTCGAGGGGTCCGTCGCCGTGTCGCCTGCCGTGCTGTGGCCAACCGCACTGGTCATCGGCGCCGGCACGCTGCTGGCAGGGCGGCTGACCTGGCGGGCGCGCCGCACCCCCAGCCTGAGCGGGGTGCAGACTCTCATCGGCCGCCAGGCGGTGGTGCGGCGCGTCCTGGACGACCAGACCGGTCAGGTCATGGTCGACGGGGCCTGGTGGACGGTCCGCAGCCCCACCGCCACGCTCCACAAGGACCAGACGGTCCGCGTCGTCGCCGTGGACGGCGTGGTGCTGCTGGTCGAGCCCGTCAACACCCAGGAGGCCAAGTCATGATCATCGGAGTGCTCATCGCCGCCGTGGTGCTGCTGCTGCTCGTTTCCGCCTCGGTCCGGATCGTGCCCGAATACGAACGCGGGGTGATCTTCCGGCTGGGCCGGGTCATCGATGCCAAAGGACCGGGCCTGTTCTTCCTGATCCCCATCGTCGACCGCATGAGACGGGTCAGCCTGCGGACCATCACCATGGACATCCCCCCGCAGGACGTGATCACCAAAGACAACGTGACCGTGCGGGTCAACGCCGTGACCTATTTCAACGTCGCCGACCCGGTCCGCTCGGTGATCGCCATCGAGAACCACTTCGTGGGCACCTCCCAGATCTCGCAGACCACCCTGCGCAGCGTCCTCGGCCAGGTCGACCTGGACGAGCTGCTCATCAAACGCGAGGACATCAACGCCCGCCTGCAGCAGATCATCGACGAGGTGACCAACCCCTGGGGGGTGAAGGTCACCCTGGTTGAGGTCAAGGACGTCGAGCTGCCCGAGGCGATGCGCCGCGCCATGGCGCGCCAAGCCGAGGCGGAGCGGGAGCGGCGCGCCAAGGTCATCCACGCCCTCGGCGAGTTCGAGGCCGCAGAGACCCTCGGCAACGCCGCCGAGATCCTCGAGGTCCACCCGGCCGCGATGCAGCTGCGGGTGCTGTCGACCATGGCCGAGGTCTCCGCCGAGCGCAACTCGACCCTGATCTTCCCGCTGCCCATGGAGATCCTGCGCCTGGTCGACACCCTCCGCGGCGTCGCCCCGCCATCCCGCGACCAGCAGGCACCGCCGGCCGAACGGCAGGGCTGAACCGCCGCCAGGGGCTCGTCACCTGCGTGCACGAACCGCATCGCTAGGATGAGCCGGTCACGCCCCGACATCCCGAAAGGCTGCCATTGGATCGTCAGGCCGAAGCCCGACCCGGGCGTCCGCTCACCCAACGGACTGCCTGGGTTCGGAACCTCGCGGCGCCGATCCGAGAGTTCGTCGCCACCGAGAACGCCAGCGCCGTCATCCTGCTCGCGGCCACCGTCGTCGCGCTGCTGTGGGCGAACTCGCCGTGGGGCGCCACCTACGAGCGGGTCTGGTCGGCGGAGCTGTCGCTGCGCTTGTCGGGTGCGGAGCTGTCGCTTGACCTGCGCCACTGGATCAACGACGGCCTGATGGCCTTCTTCTTCTTCGTGGTCGGGCTGGAGATCAGGCGTGAGTTCGACATGGGCGAGCTGCGCGAGCGCCGTCGCGGCGTCACCCCCGCCCTCGCCGGGATCGGCGGGATGGTCGCTCCGGCGCTCCTGTATCTCGCCTTCAACGCCGGTGAGCCATCGGCGCGGGGCTGGGGGATCCCGATGGCAACCGATACGGCCTTCGCCCTTGGCGTGCTGTCGCTGGTGGGTCGACGGTACTCCGGCCGGGCCCGCGTGTTCCTGCTGACGCTGGTGATCGTGGACGACATCGCCGCGCTGATCGTTATCGCGCTGGCCTACACCAGCGATATCTCGGCCCTCGCGCTACTGGTCGCCGTCGGCCTGTACGGCGTGGTGCTGGTGCTGCGCCGGGCAGGGGTCCGTCACGGCGTCCCGTATTTCATCGTCGGCCTTGGCATTTGGCTTGCCATGCTGGCGTCGGGTGTGCATCCCACGATCGCGGGCGTGGCCGTGGGCCTGCTCGCCACCGCCTACCCGCCGTCACGGGAAGAGCTGCAGCGCGCCGGGGCCCTGTGGCGGCTGTTCCGCGAGCAGCCCACGCCCCAGTACGCCCGCTCGGCCAGCATGGGATTGAGCCTGACGATCTCGCCCAACGAGCGGCTGCAGCAGCTGTTCCACCCCTGGACGAGTCTGGTGATCGTCCCGCTGTTTGCGCTGGCCAACGCTGGGGCGGAGATCAGCCGCGAGGTCCTTGCCCGCGCGGTTTCCTCGCCGGTCATGGTCGGGATCGTGGTTGGTCTGGTTGGCGGCAAGCTGATCGGGATCACCGGTGCCACCTGGTTGGTGACCCGCCGTCGGCTCGGGGGCCTGCCGCTGACCCTGCCATGGCCGTCGCTTGTCGGGGTGGCGACTGTCGCCGGGATCGGGTTCACCGTCTCGCTGCTCATCGCCGACATCTCCCTCAGCGGGCGGGACCTCGAGGAGGCCAGGCTCGGCATCCTCGCCGCCTCGATCCTTGCCGCGTGCCTTGGCTGGCTGGTGTTCCGCGTGATCGAGCGTCTGCCGCGGCGCTTGCTCGCCTCTGGGCAGGCGGGTGTGGCCCCACCGCTGGTGGATCTGGCCGACCCCGTCGATCCCGAGCGTGACCACATCCGCGGGCCCAGGGACGCGCCGGTCACGCTGGTGGAGTACGCCGACTTCGAGTGCCCCTATTGTGGGCAGGCCGAGCCGGTCATCAGGCAGCTGCTGGCGGGGTTCGGCAATGAGCTGCGGTATGTGTTCCGCCATCTGCCGCTTGCCGACGTGCACGAGTACGCCCAGCTCGCGGCCGAGGCCTCCGAGGCGGCCCACGCCCAGGGGAGATTCTGGGAGATGCACGACCTGCTGTTCGCCCACTCCGATGCCCTCAGCCCAGACGATCTGCACCGCTACGCCGCCGAGCTCGGACTGGACGTCGAGCGCTTCTCCCACGCGCTGCGGACCCGCAAGTACGCGTTGCGGGTCGCCCGCGACGTCGACAGCGCAGATCAGAGCGGTGTCGCCGGCACGCCCACCTTCTTTGCCAACGGCCGGCGGCACCAGGGCGCTTACGACCTCGACACGCTCATCCAAATCGTCAAACGGGAAGCCAAAGCGGCGGCCCGGCAGGCAATCGACCCGGCCACTGGCCGATGAGGCACTGTCAGAAGTCGACAGAAAGACTCGAAACTCCACCCGACCGGTGGCGTCCGATCCGTTCCGACGCGGACGCCTGTGACGCGCCGGTCCTGCGCGCTCACCGACTGATTGATCGCAGTGTCCGTGATGCTTCTTCACGTGGGTACCCGGTGCAGCCAGCGGCCCAGGCACACCAGCGCCCCAGCGGCCCGGAAGACGTCCCGGACCCGGTACAACAGGCCCCGCCAGCGGCGCAGCGCCCAGGCGTTGGCCAGGTGGCCGATCGACTGCTCCACCAGCGCGCGTAGCCCAGCCTGGAGGCGGTTGAACGCCCGCTGCCCCTCGCTGAGCCGGTCCTTGGTCCGCCGGTCCCCGACCGGCGCATGCCAGTGCTCGCGCGTCTTGGCCATCCCCCGAAACCCCCGGTCCAACAGGCCGGCGACGCCACTGGCGTCCAGCACCTCGCCAAGCCCCGACAGCTCGACGAGCTCGTGCTCGTGGCAGCTGCCCGGCCAGCCCCGTCGCACCACAGCAGGTCGCCCCAGATGGTGCTCACCGACAACCCCTGGGCGGTGTGGGCGTGGCGCTTGGCGTCGTACAGGACCTTCTGGTTTGCCCATGACCTGGGTCGTTGTACCCGGGTGGCGAGCCCGTCCACGCACACCGCCTCGCCGGCCTGGGCCATCTCCCCAAGCCACTGGCGCAGCTCCTCCAGGGTGGTGATGAACGTCCCGTCGGGCTGGCAGTACCCGATGGCGGCCAACTCGGCAAGCAGCAGGTCCATGCTGTCGCCGACCTCGGTCTTGGAGATCCCGACCGCCCGGCCCGCCCGCCGGTACGACAACCCGTCCAACACCACCGCCGCAACGGCATCCAGGCGGACCTCCAGGGCAAGCGGTGGGTTGCCGCCGAGTCCGGGTGGGCGGGGTGGGGCCAGGTGCGCCAGGCGGGCGGCCAGCCAGGCCAGCACCGGTGCGGGCAGCGATGAACGCGGGCAGTATGACAACGGCGACCAGACCTCCTGGCAAGCGTGAGAACCTGCCTATGGTCTGGTCCCCGTCAATGTCAGGACGCACGGAGCATCACGGACACCCTCATTCAATTCACGCCGGGCGCGGCTGCGCGCCGCCCCGTGGGGAAGCCAGCCCGTGACGCTCATGCTTTCACCACCACACGCCAGGGGACTATGCTTTGGCTAGGTGCGCCGGGAAGGCTGGTCGGCACGTCCGGGTGATCCGCGACCGTCCGGAGGTTTGCCGTGCCCGTCCCGGCCAGGTCTTGTTGGCCCGCACCGACTTCCGCGCTGGCGACCTGGACCGGCGGCCCCCAGCCGCCCAGGACCGACCGGCAGCGGCGACCGACGTGCCGGGCACCCTCCTCATCCCGCACCCGCACCGACGCGCATCCTGCGGTGCATGGGCTCGCCGCGCGCGGGAACCCGCTGGATCGCAGGCCAATCAGCGCGGCCCGCATCCCGTGCCGCCCAGCCACCGACGCCAATGACCACGCCACGAACATGCGGTCGGCACCCTGGTCGCGGTGCCAGGGCGGCGACCATCGCCTCCCGCTATCCCGATGCCGGGCAACCCCGACCGTTCGACCTGTCCGGTTGCCCACCCCTGAGCATGGCCGGCCCGCTGCCGCGGCCCTGACGCCAACCACCCAGGCCACCCGTGACGTGCCCGCTGGTCCTGCGCCCCGAGCGTCCAAGATCGGCCGAGCGGGCGCGGGGTCGTTATGCCGCGGTCGGTGGTGGCCCCCATGACCAAACCAGCTGCGACCGCCACCCGCTTTGAGGCATGGTCGGCTGCCTACGAGCGCAGCGTGCTCCAGCCGATCCTGTACGCGCCTGCGCACCGGGCCGCCCTGCGGCTTGCGCAGCGCCACATGCCACGACCGCGGCGGATCCTCGACCTTGGCTGTGGCACCGGCCGGCTCCTGCGCAGCGCACGACCATGCTATCCCCAGGCCGACCTGGTCGGCGTCGACCTAGCGTGGACGATGCTGACGGCCGCCGCCGCGTCCCCAACGGCGCTGGGGATCGGCTACGTCCGCGCCCGCGCTGAGCGCCTGCCGTTCGCCTGCGGCGTGTTCGACCTGGTCTTGGCCACCCTGACGGTGCGGCACTGGACGGACCCGCCGGCCGGGCTCGCCGAGATCGGCCGGGTGCTCGACCCCGGTGGCGTGCTCGTCGTCGCGGACGTGTTTCGCGGCGACCAGCGCCGATCCCGCGCCGTCCGGGCGCCGTGGCGTCGCCGCGTCGAGCCCCCCGCCGAACTGGTCGACCTGCTGGCCGCCGGGCACCTGGCAGTCATCGGCTGGGAGCGCGCGCCGAGCCTTGGCCTGCCCGACGTCCAGGCCGTCGCGGCGCGCAAGCCGCGCGCCGCCGCCGCCGCCAGCCGGCCCGGACCAGGCTGTCGGTCCGGCCTGCAGCAAGGGACGTGGCGGGCAGACGGCCGAACATGAGGCCGAGACCACGGGGAGCGCCGCCTGGACCGTGGGAGCGGAGAGGAGCTGGTGAGCATGGCCGACAGACGCCGCGACCGGTGGAGCGAGATCAACGGTGAGGGCCTTACCTGGGGCGCTGGCGCGTTTGGGGCCAGCGTGCTGCTCGGCATCATCCTGCAGCCGGTCCGAGGAACGATCGGGCTGGAGAACGTCACCATCGTCTACCTGCTCATTGTCATTGTCGCCGCTGCCTACGGCGGCCGCGGGGCCGGCCTGTTCGCCGCGCTGGTCGCCGCCCTGTCCTACGACTACTTCCTCACCACCCCCTACAACCGGCTGGTGATCGACACGCTCGCCCAGGTCGTGACGGTCGCGCTGCTGTTTGCGGCCGGGGTCGTCGCCAGCCTCGCCGGCCGGGCCCGGCGCCGTTCCATGGTCGAAGCGCGGCAGCAAAGCGATGCGCTCCATCTGCTCAACGCCATCACGCAGGCGATCGCCGCCGGCGGCGACGCCGACCGTGCCGCTGCCGAAGGGCTGTACGGCCTGCTCGACGCCGACCGTGTCATCATCAAGCGCACCGGGCCAACCGGCGAGGCCGTCGTGGCCGACGTCGGCAGGACCAACCAGGCGGCCGACGCCCACGACCTGCCACACCTTGACCAGCAGGGCCGGCTGCCCCGCGGGTTGGGCCTCTGGCGCGGCGGCCTGCCGCCCCAGCCGCCCCGCGGTGCGGTCATCGACCTGGTCCGCCACGACCACCGAGTCGGCGAGCTGGTCGTGGTCACCCGGGCGGGCCGGCCGACGCCGACAGCCCGGCTCACCCTCGCGACCGTCGCGCACGCGCTCGCCGCAGTCACACCCACACCACGCCGCCCAGCCCCAAATGGGCAACAGCCGCTGGCGCGCTGACCGGCAACGTTCAGCCTGCTGACGGGCGACGAGGATGATCGAGCGACCCTCGTCGAGCACCACGCCCTCCCACCACCGACCGCCCCGCCAGCCACCTGCTCACCAGGGCCTCGCATGCAGCACGCTTGATCGCAGCAACCACACGCGGCTCCGTCGTCCTCACCTCACCGAGGAACCGAGCCTGGAGGAAGACGTCGTCGTGTTCGAAGTGACGACGGCCGGGGGATTCCTCCCTCGCCACAGGCCATGCCTTTAGCGTTCCTTGCGAGCGAGGACGTGGATGTCGATGTGGGACGCCCTCCGGATCAAGCGGTTGACAAAGGACCCGCGCAGCAGCTCCTGCCATCGCGGCCGGAGCGACTCCCCCACCAGGATCTGGGTCACGTGCTGCTGGTAGGCGAACGAGAGCACCCCGCTGACCGGATCCTCCGCC
>JBKPDO010000062.1:0-14168 GCA_046727955.1 bacterium
GGCCGCCTCCCGCGTGGGGGGGGGGGGGGGGGGGGCCCCCCCCCCCCCCAATGGGCTCCCCCGCCCCGGGCGCGCGAGCCGCGCGCCGTGGGGGGAAGCGCGCGCCGTGGGGGGAGCGAGCTCCCCCCACATGGATCGACCTGCCCCGGCGCGCGACGCGCGCGCCGTGGGGGGAGCGAGCTCCCCCCACATGGATCAAGGAACCGCGGCAAGACATCGCCGTCGCCATGGCTACCCAACGACCGGTGCCACTGCCACAGATAACCGCCAGGGACGGGCGGGGGGGCCGAACCCGCCCCTGGCGGCAACCTGACAGCCCGGCGCTTGACGGGCCGATATTGCCCCCTAGCCGAACCCCGGCTAGGGCGAGTGTGCGCCACATCTCCCCGCTGGTAAAGCGATCCGCCTGGCCAAAAGGTCCTGGCGCTCCGCTCGCCGTCCTCGGTGTACGTGAGCTGGGGGTAGGATCACGCAACCGCTGACTCCGCAGCGTACGGGAAGCTGTGACACCGCGTCAAACAGGGAGTAACACGTGGCCAGCAGGGCGCAGGTCCGAGAGCAGCGTCGCCGCCGGCGCGAGGAATCCGAGCGGGAAATTCTCGAGGCAGCGGAGCGCCTCCTTCGCGAGCGGCCCTTCCGCGATCTCACCGTCGACGACCTGATGACCGCGGCCGGGCAGTCCCGCACCACCTTCTACCGCTACTTCAGTGACCGCCAGGAGCTGCTCATCCGGCTCCTCAGCGACCTCGCCGGGCAGCTCTACGAGATGGGCGGGGTCTGGCTCGAAGGCGGCGGCAACCCCCGCGCCGAAAGTCTCCAGTCGTTCGAGCTGCTCACGCGCGTCTATGAGCAGCACGGCTCGCTGCTGCGCGCGATCGCCGAGGCCGCCTACCACGATCGGGAGATCGAGGACGCCTACGCCAGGCTGGTGCAGCTGTTCATCGACGCCACCGTCGCCAGGCTGGAGCGCGACCAGGCCGCCGGGCGCGTCGTCCTGCCCCACCTGCGCGAGATGGCCACGGCACTGATCTGGATGAGCGAGCGCTACCTGACCATCAGGTTCGGCCAGCCCGGCGAGCAGGCGGACCACGGCACCGCCGTCGCCGTGCTGCACAACATCTGGATGCGCGCCATCTACCTCATCGACCCGCCCAGCCTCCCGGCCTTGTAGCCGGGCGGCTGGGCCGACCCTCGGAGGAGCCGGTTGCGTGCGGTGACGATCGAGAACGGCAAGCTGGCGATCCGCGAGCACCCAGACCCCGTGCCAGGCAAGGGCGAGGTGCTGGTGCGCGTATGGGCCGCCGGGCTGAACGGCGCCGACCTGCACCAGGTCCGCGGCGGCTACCCCGCTCCGCCGGGCAGCCCGGCCGACATCCCCGGCATCGAGATCGCCGGTGAGGTCGTTGAGGCCGGCCCCGGCGCCATCCGCTTCCGTCCGGGTGACCGGGTCATGTCGCTGGTCGGCGGCGGGGGCCAGGCCGAGCTGGCGGTGGTGCACGAGCGCGTCGCCATGCCCATGCCCGACCGCCTGTCCTGGGCGGAGGCCGGCGGTTTTCCCGAGGTGTTCATCACCGCCCATGACGCGCTGTTCACGCAGTGCGGGCTGTCGCTCGGCGAGCGCCTGCTGGTCAGCGGCGCGGCCGGCGGGGTGGGCACCGCGGCCGTCCAGCTGGCCAGGGCCGCTGGCGCGGCGGTGGTCGCCTCTGTGCGCAACCCAGAGCACCACCGCGCCGTCGCCGAGCTCGGCGCCGAGCTGGTGGTGGCGCCCGCCGACGTGGCGCGCACCGGCCCCTTCGACGTGATCCTCGAACTGGTCGGGGCGCCGAACCTGCCCCTCAACCTCGAGCTACTCGCCACCCGCGGCCGCATCTCGGTGATCGGCATTGCTGCCGGCACCACCTTCGAGCTGGACCTGGGCCTGCTCATGGCGCGCCGCGGCAGGCTTATGGGGTCGTCGCTGCGCTACCGCGCGCTCGAGGAGAAGGCCGACGCCACCCGCCGGGTCGAAGTGGCCGCGCTGTCGGCGGTCACCGCTGGGCGTTTGCGCGTGCCAGTCGCCGCCACCTACCCGCTCGAGCGGGCCGAAGAGGCCTACGAGCGCTTCCGGGCTGGAGGCAAGCTCGGCAAGGTCGTGCTGGAGACGTAGAGTCCCATCTTCGACCGGGACCGTGACCGTTTCGAAGGCGGAGGACCTCATGCGCGTCAGCACGTTCGCGGCGACCGACGTCGGTCTGGTGCGCCAGGGCAACGAGGACAGCCATTTCCGCGGCGCGACCGTGCTGGCGGTGGCCGACGGGCTGGGCGGCCACCAGGCCGGCGAGGTCGCCTCGGCGATCGCGATCGAGCCGGTCGCCGCCCTCGACGAGCGCACCTTCGCCTCCCCCGAAGAGGCGCGCGAAGCGCTGGTCGCCGCGATCAGGCAGGGGAACCAGGCGATCATCGCCAAGGCCATGTCCGATCCCGCCTATTGGGGAATGGGTACCACCGTGACCGCTGCCGCCATCGCCGGCGACCGCTGGCTGCAGCTCGCGCACGTCGGCGACAGCCGCGCCTACCTGCTGCGCGGCGATCGGCTCCAGCAGCTCACCAGGGACCACACCATCGTCGCCGAGCTGGTGCGCCAGGGGCGTCTCACGCAAGGCGAGGCCGCGCACCACCCCGAACGCAGCGTCCTGACCCGCGCGGTCGGCCTGGACCCGGGCCTGGAAGTCGACACCCCGCCCCCGCTCGAGCTGCGGCCAGGGGACCAGGTCCTGCTCTGCTCGGACGGCCTGACCGACGCTGTCACCGAGGACCGCATCGCGGAGATCCTGCGCACCCAGGACGACGGGCGGGCCGCCTGCCGGGCGCTGCTGGACGCGGCCATCGCCGCCGGCGCCCCCGACAACGTCACCGTCGTGCTGCTCCGAGCGGCCGGCTGATCCGGCCCGCTCCCGCTGAGCGTCCCTTTCACCAGCGACCATGGCACAGGCGCTCTTGGGGGGCGTGGGGGGAGCGGGCTCCCCCCACCGGGATCAGGCCCCGGCGCGCGAAGTGAAGCGAACAGGCCTAGCCAGAGACGCTGCTAAGCGCCGCGGCCTCGTTGTCGTGGATGCCGATCGCCTCGTCGAGGCGCGTCAGCGAGAAGATCTGCCGATAGTGCTCGTTGAGCCCGTAGGCGAGCAGCCGCTGGCGCTGGCGGTTGGCCCGCACCAGCAGCGTCACCAGCATCCCGATGCCGCCGCTGTTCACGTACTCGAGCCCGCTGAAGTTCAGCACGATCGTCCTGGTCGAGTCCGTGCTCGCCCGCGCGTAGGCATCCATCAGCTCGCCCTCGCAGGCGGTGGTAACGTCGCCCTTGATGTCCACCACGCTGGTCATGCCGTCAACCTGGCGCACGTCCATCTGGACACTCGGCTCGCTCATTCCCTTGCCCTCCCGTCGGTGCCCGCTCGGTCCGATCAGCGAGCGGTCGCGGGCGCGGAGCCCACGGCGCTCTGCTCGTCCGGATAGATTCCCATGAAGTCAGAGAGCCGGGTGATCTGGAAGATCTCCCGGTAGTGCTCGGTCAGACCGCAGGCGGTCACCCGGCGGCCGTCGGCGCGGGCCTGCGCCAGCAGCGAGACGATCAGCGCGATGCCAGTCGAGTTGATGTAGCCCACCCGCTCGAAGTTCAGCACGATCGCGCCGTGGCCACGCCCGGCCGCCTCCTGGTAGGCAGCCCGCAGCGCTTCGTTGGACGCCCGCTCGATGTCCCCGTCGAGGTCGATCACGCTGACTCCGTCGCGCTCCCGCACGGTGGCCTCGAGCTCACGAACGGCCATGGTCAGCTCCCCTTTCCACGTCAGGCAGGCGCATGACCAGCTCAATGACGTGATGGTGCTCGTCAGAGGAAGTGCGCAGGTCGTCCACCATGTTCTTGATCAGGAACAGCCCCCAGCCGCGGGGCGACTGCTCGCCGGCGAGCTTGGCTTCCAGGTCGGGCGTTAGTGCCTCCGGTATCGGCCTGCCGCCGCCGTGGTCGGTGATCCTCACCATCAGGTCGTCCGCGGAGGCGACCACCTGCACCCCGACCTGGAGCTCGGGCCGGCCCTGGTTGCCGTGCTCGATGGCGTTCATGGTGGCCTCGCCGACGGCGGTCTTGAGCCGCTCCAGCCGCGGCGCCGGCAGGTCGAGCCCGCTCACCGCCTCGGTCACACCCTCGATCGCGATCCGCTCGTTGCCAGGCTGGCTCGCCAGCTCGAACTCTGTGAGCACCCGCTCGGCCTCGCCGGCCTTGCCGGCCTCGCTGAGCACCGAGCCCGCCGCCGCGCCGCCGGTGCGCCGCAGGGTCACCAGGGTGATGTCGTCCTCCTGCTCCCAGCCGGGGCCGGTGAAGCGCGCCAGCTCGGCGAGCAGCAGGTCGATGAGCTCCTCGCCCGCTGGACGGTCGCCGGACAGCTTGGCCAGCCGCGGGAAGCCGAACATCTCGCCGTCCGGCCCGTGCGCCTCGGCCAGGCCGTCGGAGTGCAGCAGCATCCCGTCGCCTCCGGTGAGCCCGACCTCCTTCTCCTCGTACCGCATCCCGGGCAGCAGCCCGAGCGGCATGCCGGTGGCGCGCAGCTCCGTAACCCCGCCCTCGCCCCGCAGGTAAGGCAGGTTGTGGCCGGCGTTGGCGAAGCGCAGCCGCCCGGTCGAGGGGTCGAGCACCGCGTACAGGCAGGTGACGAACATGTGCGCCGGCATCTCCTCGACCAGCAGGTCGTTGGCACGCTCGAGCACCTCGGCCGGGGACACCAGCCGCGGCGCCTCCGCCCGCAGGATCGCGTGGGTCGTGGCCATCACCAGCGCCGCCGGAACGCCCTTGTCGGTGACGTCGCCGACGACGATGCCGATCTGGCCGCCAGGCAGCGGGATGAAATCGTAGAAGTCGCCGCCGACCGCGCGAGCCGGCTGGTAGTAGGCGGCCACGTGCCAGCCTGGCAGGTCGGGCAGGTCACGCGGGAGGAATTGCTGCTGGATGAGCTGGGCGACCTTCAGCTCCTGCTCGATCCGCTCCCGCTGGCGGACCTCGGCCTCCTGCTCGCGCACGAGCTGGGCGACCCGGATCGCGGGCGCGGCATGGCCGGCGAGGTCGCTCAGCAGCTTACGGTCGTCGGCGGAGTAGTCCTGCTCGCTGCGGCGCGCGCCCAGGTTGAGCAGCCCCAGCAGCTCGCCCTGGTTGATCAGCGGAACGACCAGGCGCATGCCAGACGCGCGCAGCGCGACCAGCGCTGGCGACTCCAGCTCGAGCGATTCTAGGTCCACCACCCCGCCCGCCGCCTGGAAATAGGCGATCAGCGGGTCGTTGGGAGCGACGTCCAACTCGGGCACGTCCGCGTGGACAGGCGCGGGCTGGAGCACGGCCTCGCCAGGCTCCCGCCTCCGGGCGGCCGGCGCGCGGCCCACAACCCACTTCCAGCTTCTCGAACCCATCGTCATCTCGACCCTCCGGCACGGTTATAGCGCGCGAGCGTCCCGGCATCGTTACGGTTGCGCCCAGTGCGTGGGCCACAGGGAGATTTTCTTCGGCTGCATGGTCTGGTCAACCAGCGCCGGCAGCCGGTGGTCCGAGGCTCACGGCCCCAGGTAGGCGGCGGCGACCCGCTTCGGCACGACCATGCGCCACGCCTCGATGACCAGTTCCCGCATCTCGGCCTCGTCGATTGCGCCCAGCCACACCTGCACCCAGTTGTACCGTTCATCCGACGCGGCCGGCATGTGGAACTTCTCGGGCTCGCTGACCACGAGCGCGGCCCGCTCCTCCTTGGGAAAGGCAAACCCCATCGACGCCTCGTCCGGCGAGATCGAGAGGAAGACGATCCTGCCCACCCGGAACTTGACGTGGTCTCGTATCAGCCGCTCCTCGCTGCGTGGCAGCGAGCCAGCCACCCGCCGCACGTCCTCAGCTGTGACCATCCCCACGACACCCCTCGCCTTCAACCGAGGACGGCTCGCTCGACCTCTGGCTCCAGCACGACACCCCCGGCTCGGAACGCGAGGCGAACTGGCTCCCGTGGCCGCTTCACTCCTTGATCTGGAGGATGCCCAGCGCGTTCTTGCCTGGGTCGATGATCTACGCTGCCCAGGCGAACCCGATGTCGGCGATGCCGTCCTGGGTCTTCAGGCCGGGCAGGTCGTACTCCTCGACCTTGACGCCGCGTGACCGGAACTCCGCAACCTCAGCACGCACGTCCCTGACCAGCCACGATGCCTGCGTCTGCGGGTCCGCGGTCCCCGTGGTGCTCTTGGTCACGTCCAGCTGCGTCCCGCCGCCGCACCGAAACACGATGGCGGCCTCGCTCTCGCTGAGGATCTCCAGGCGAGCTTGGTGTGGTAGACGTCTCGCGCTGCGGTAAGGTCGGTCGCCAGCAACACGGGATGGATCGGATGCGCTCCAAGCATGGGTGTCCTTCCGCTCTGTTCGGCGCCGCAAGCGGCCCGACGACCTCCAGCCTTCCGGCAGCCTAACAGGCAGCCTGACAGCGCGGGAGCAGGACCACACCGATCCCGCACAACCCGTCCAGACACTTCGCTAACGGGACACTGGAATAAGCGTCACACCCGTCCTGCAGACTGACGACACAAACGCTGGCCGGAGATCCGACCCGCGTCCTGCCTCCTGGCCGGTCCCTTAGCCGGTCGGGCGAGCTTACCAACTGCCTCGTGCACGACTGGGAGGACCGCTGACTATGGCCACGTATGCGTTGATCCACGGCGCCGCTGACAGCGCGTGGTATTGGCACCTGCTGGAGGCGGAACTGCACAACCGGGGCCACGCCGTCGTGGCGCCGGACCTGCCGTGCGACGACGACGCGGCCGGGCTGCCGGAGTACGCCGACACGGTGGTCGACGCCATCGGCGACCACAGCGACCTGGTCGTGGTGGCCCAGTCATTCGGCGGGTTCACCGCACCGTTGGTGTGCGAGCGGGTGCCAGCAGACCTGCTGGTGCTACTGGCGGGGATGGTCCCACTCCCGGGTGAGCCGCCGGACGACTGGTCGGCCAACACTGGGTACGAGCAGGCCAGGCGCGAGCAGGACGAGCGCGACGGCCGGGCACCAGACGACATCGCCTTGTTCTACCACGATGTCCCGCCGGACCTGGCGGCCGAGGCATTGCGGCGAGGCCGGTATCAGTCCGCCACCCCAGGGGAGAAGCCATGGCCGCTGCGGTCGTGGCCGAACGTGCCGACGAGGTTTCTGCTGTGTCGCGACGACCGCTTCTTTCCTGCCGAGTTCATGCGCCGGGTGGTGCGGGAACGGCTGGGCATTATCCCTGATGAGATGGACGGCAGCCACTGCGTTGCCCTCAGCCGTCCCAAGGAGCTGGCCGACCGTCTAGAGGCTTATCTGGTCGAGCGGTAGGAGCGGAGCGGGGTGCCGCCACTTCTTCGGCACCCCGCTTCTGACCAGGCGGTTCCCGCCCAGGCGGCGCCTGGTTTATTGGGGGAGTGTAGGTATCTCGTGTTTCGGGGTTTTGGGTTGGGTGGATGAGGGGCCGTGTGCCCAGGAGGGTGGGGTTGTCGGCTTGACCAGGCGGCGACCGCAAGTGAGCATCGGCGGCCCATTCCCCGCTAAAGGAACAACCGCCGATGCTCACCGCAGCCTACCCCAATCCCTGGCCACGCTCCTGGCCGCATTCGCCCCCTGCTTTACCCAGCCGTCGTTTCGGACCTTCCAGGCGCTGGTGGCCGGGTTCTTGGCCCAGCCGGGCCAACGCACCGTCACCGGGATGCTGGCCGGCGCGGGCCTGGCCGGCCGGCGCCACCACGATCTGGCCTACCGGTTCTTCGCCACCGCCCGCTGGTCGGCTGACCAGCTCGGCCCGGTGCTGCTGGACCTGATCTGCACCACCCTGCTCCCAACCGGCGCCCCAGTCGTGCTGGCCACCGACGACACCCTGTGGCACAGGGCCGGCCGCAAGCTGCACGGCGCCGCCTGGCACCACGACGGCAACGGCCCCGGTCGCCACCGGCCCGCCTGGGGCCATCGCTGGGTCGTGGTCGGCGTCATCTGTCACCTGCCGTTCCTTGACCGGGCGGTGTGCCTGCCGATCCTTGCCCGGCTGTGGATCCCCGGCGACCCTGACCACACCCCACTGCAGTTGGCCCGCGGACTGCTCGACCTAGTCTGTGGCCACCTCGGCGACCGGCCCGTCCACCTGGTCGGCGACGCCGCCTACATCGGCAAACCGCTGCGGGGGCTGCCCGCCCACGTCACCGTGACCGCGCGGCTGCGCAGCGACGCCGCCCTGCACGAGCTGCCGCCGCCCCCAACCGGCCGCCGCGGCCGCCCCCGGGTCAAAGGCGACCGGCTCCCAGAGTTGATCGTGCTGGCCGCCATGACCCGCTACCAGTGGACCCCGGTCACTGTGACCTGCTACGGCAAGACGCTGCAGCGGGAGGTGCTGGCCCTGCGCTGCCTGTGGTACGGCGCCCTGGGCCGCCAACCTGTCCAGGTCGTGCTGTCCCGCCCGGTCGGCGCCCCCGACGGCTACCAGCTCGCCCTGGTCACCACCGACCTTGCCGCCACCCCAGCCCAGGTCATCGAACGCTACAGCGACAGGTGGTCCATCGAAACCACGTTCTTGGATGGCCGCCACCTCGCCGGCGTCGGCCAGGCCCGCACCCGCACCGAACGCTCGGTGGAGCGCCTGGTCCCCTTCGGGCTGGTCTGCCTCAGCCTGGCGATCTGCTGGTACGCCCGCCACGGCCAGCCCGCCCACGACCTTGCCGCCCACCGCGCCCGCGCACCCTGGTACCGCCACAAGCACACCGTCTCGGTCGCCGACATGCTCACCGCGCTCCGACGTGCCCTGCTGGGCGCCCAATATCCGCAGGGTCACCCCGACCGACATACCCTCGACCTATTCCCAGACGCCCTGCTCACCCAGCTCAACCCCGCCGCATAACCCCGAAACACGAGAGGTATTCCTGTTGGGAGCTATTCCTGCTTCTTCTGCTCCTCAAGTGGAAGGCGGGGTCACCTCCTTGAAGCTTGAGGAGGAACGCAAGATCCTCGTCCCTCATCAGGCCCCTCGCGGCGTGCGTCTTGAGCGCGTGCGGCGAGGTAGGCGCTCCAGTCCTGCTTGGCGTAGGTCACCCAGCGCGAGGCTGTGTCGACGTGGAGGCCGAGGAGGTCGGCGAGGACTGGCGCAGGCAAGTCGGCAGCCAGGGTGAGGAGCGCCGTGTTGCGCGTGGATCGAGCGTCGATGCCGTGCTCCAAGAGCCGCCGGCTGAGCGTGCCGGCGGCCATGGGCCGGCCGGGGTTCCCGCTGCCCGGAAACAGCCACCGCACGCGCGGCAGGCTGCGACCTAGCGCAGACCGAGACGGCACTTGCGCGGCCGTATGCAAGAGCGCCGCCAGGCTGGGGGAATCAACACCGGGTGCTGGTCGACGGTGAGGTAGGTGGCACTGTCACGCTGGCTGATGTGGTCGACGGTCAACCCCACGACGCGTGCGATGGCGATGCCGAACAAGGTGGCCAGCGCGCCTGCGGCCCGGACGTCGACGGGCAGGGTGGTGTCGGTCAGGCAGCGCCGAAGCTGCTGGCGATGTTCGTCATCGCTGAGCAGCTGGTGTGGTGGCTGCTTGAATGATCGCGCCGGCACGGTGAGCTTCGGGGTCAGCTGGCGCTCGGCGGTCCAGGTGAGGAAGGCGGCGACGTCGTAGCGGGGAGTCGCGCCGCCAGCGAGCCACTGATCAACATCGGCCTGGCTGAGCGATGCGAGGGTCAGCCTGCGCTTGTCCAACCAGCCGAGAAAGTCCACGGCGGCCTGGATGCGCCGCCGTGCGCCAGCGCCGGCGGCCTGGATGTAGGAACGCTTGTGAGCCGTGCGGCGGGCACGGCGCAGCACGAACCAGTGGCCGAACGGCCGGATCAGCCGGGCATGGTGGCTGGGCAAGCCGGCAAGGAGCTGCTCCAGCCATGGCGTGATGCGCTCGAGATACTCGACGCGCTCCGGCGGCACGCCGGTGTGGACCAGAACCTGACGGACGTGGTGCAGGCCGTGTCCTTGCGGCAGCTGGTCGAGCAGGTCGTAGGTGATCGGGCGGTCCTCGGCGGCCAGGCGGGCAAGGAGGCGCGCCGATGCGCTCTTGCGGAGCCAGCCGAGGATGCTGATCGGATACTCGACTGTGAGGAGTGCGTCGCGGACCGGTGCGAGCTGCGGGGCGATCGTGCCGTCGGGTCGTTGCAGGAGGTTTTGGAGGCGGTCGGCGAGCACGCAGCGGGTGCAGGTCCCCTCGGCGTAGAGCCGGCCGCCCTGGCCGCAGTGCCGGCAGGTGTAGTCGATCGCCACGCCCGCGCAGGGACCGCAGGTGCGACGGCCGTCGTCGCCCACGGCGATCAGCGGCTGGGGGCTTCCGCAGCGCGCACAGCGTTCGGGATGGTTGCGGATATGCTCATAGCAAGTCGAGCAGACCGGCCCGATCGGCCACTCGGCGTTGACCGGCCGCAGCCGCCCGCACTGGCAGCAGGTGCGCCGTGGCCGCGGGAAGCAGCTATGGCAGATCAGCGTGCCGGAGCGGCTACCGAGGCACGGCCGGGTGCGGCCGCAGATTGAGCAGACTCCGGTTGGGCCCTGGTAGCAGCTCTGGCACAGGTCAGGGCTGCCGGCGGTGGCGCGCCGCCGGATCGGGCCGACTCGCTCGCAGCGACCGCAAAGCCGCTGGGGCTGGCGGTAGCACGACTGGCAAACCGGTCCCTGCTCCAGGGTTGCCTTGACCGGCGCGACGGCGCCGCACATGCTGCAAACACGGGTGGGACGGGTGTAGCAGTTGCGGCACAGGGGACTGCCGTCCGGCAGCCGCGTGGCCGCAAGACGCCGGTGTCCACAGCCAGCGCACTCTTCGACCACGAGCGGGTCATTGCCGTAGCAGCGGTAGCAGATCACGCCCTCGGGCCGGCGGGCCGCCACGCGACCGTCCTGGCCGCAGCGGGCGCATCGGATCCGGCTCCTGCGGGAGTTGCAGCGGCTGCACAGCCGCCCGCCCGGCGCAGCTCGAAGGTGGGACTCTGCCCGGCCGCAGGCTGCACACACCGGTGGGCTGACCGCATGGCCGTCCTCGAGCAGCACCTGTGCCAGCCGGACGAAGGCGGCCGGGCAGTCGGAGACTCCGACGGTCAGCGCATCTGGCCTGACCGCGAAGTGGGCGTCCAGCTCCCGCAGCCCCTTGCGCGTCTCGGCCTGCGCCTTGGCGAGCGCCGCCCGCGCCCCGTCCTCATCAAGGCCCGGCACGACCGCGGCCAGATGCGCGACGAGGCGGGCGTGAACGACCTCAGGACGCTCGTCGCGCCAGCGCTGCTGCCTGCTCACGAGCCAGGCGGTCGGCGGATGGTGGTGCGGCGCACTGGGGGTGGCGCGGCCGACCCCCCGAGCCGCGAGGTCTTGCGGGTCTGCTCATTGACCACGGCGATCTCGACGAGGTCGTTTGGGGTGCAGTCGAGGATGTCGCACAGCGCGGCCAGGGTGTCCAACGACAGCCGCTGCGGGGGCTGGGTGACCAGCCGGTAGACCTGCTCGCGTGACAGGTGGACGCCCCGCTCGGCCAGCAGCGGCACCAGCTCGGAGGTCTGGAACAGGCCACGCTCGGCCATCTTCTGGCGCAGGTGCCAGTGGTAGCCCATCTTCTTGGTCATGTCTGGTCGCTCCACAGATCGGGGTGGCGTTGCAGGCTTCGGCGGAGCAGCCAGTTGCGGTACTCGTCGCCGACGCCCGAGTAGATGGCCAGGGTGGCGGCGTACTCGTGGCCGACCTGGTCTTGGACGAACCGCTCCGAGTAGTCGAACTCGAGCAGGTGCGTGACGTAGGAGTGTCGCAGGCAGTGCAGGTCCAGGTCGGCGGGAAGCCCGGCGGCCCGCGAGCGGCCTCGAACGCCTCATTGATACCGCGCAGCGACAGCCGGCCGCGTCGCTCCGTCACTCACAGCGCCGCATGCGACCCTGGCGACAGTAGCGGGCGGATCTCGGTGGTCCACTGCTTCAGGACCTCGACGATCCAGTCCATTTCGGGCACGGTCAGCACGGTCCGCCGCTTGGGTGGGCTGCCCCGTGAGGACTTGCCGTACCGCACGAACAGCGCCCCGAAGCTGCCGTACTGGCCGACCTTGGGGTGGTGGCGAAGATCGACCAGGTCCAAGCCCCAGGCCTCGCGGCGGCGTAGCCCGAAGGCGTAGATCGTCTTCAGCACCGCGGCATCGCGCATCGCTGCGAGCGCCCCCTTGCGGCGCCGGGCCCGGATCTCCTCAACCCGGCCGTCGGCCGCGTCAAACAGCGCCTGCACCTCGCTGTAGCTCAACGGGCGGCGGCCCGGCTGGCCCTCGTAGTCGCTGACGTGGACGATCGAGTTCGACTCGTGGAACAGCTGCTGCGGCGCGGTCCCGAACCGCTCCTGGCAGACCAGCGGCCAGCCATAACGAGGATCGGTGAGATACTCCATGAACAGCCGCAGGTCGGTCTCGTAGCCACGGGCGGTCGACATCGCGATCGGCCGCCCCCGCTCGCCCGAGCAGCCCTGGGTGATGAGCGCCTCGCCCTCGCCAGGCAGCCACTGCCACGGGTACTGCCCGGTGAAGACCGCCATGCGATGGACCAGCGCCGCCCGCCCCTCGATCGTCTCCTCTTTGAGGAACCGGGCCTGCTGTTGACGGGCCCAGCCCTGCAGCATCGCCTCGAACACCGCGCGCTCTGGCTCGAGGTGCACCACGCCCTCGGCCAGCTCCAGGTGCGCCGAACCTGGCAGGTAACTGGCGCTATGGCTCATCACCAGCAGCTCAACGCCCAGAAGGGAGGACTCAGCAGCCTGCCCGCGTTCCCTTCCACGAGCGTGATACGAATCCGCCTGGAACGCAGCCAGCGGTCGCCACCTTCGGTTACCAGCAGGAGTCAGAGATCGGCGGCGACGGAGGGACGAACGACCTCGGCGATCTCCTGGGCGATCTCCTGGATCGTGTACTGAGCAGTGCTCCTGGCGATCTTGTCAGCAGGCGATGGGCTTTCGGCCATCACCTCGTCCTTGGTGATGTCGTGCCAGATCGGCAATAAGCTCTGCTCACCGGAGACATACCGCGTGATGAGGCCATCGAGCTCGTGTTGCGGCCAGCCCTTCCTGAAGAAGGACCGAGACAGCACGACCACTCCGAAGCGGGTGCCAGCAAGACCAGCGTCGATCTTTCGGCGAAGGCTATCGCCGATCCTGAGCAGGAACGCGTCCAGCCACACCGTCACGCCCAACTCCCGCAAGTGCTCAGCAAGGGGTCGGGCCACCGCGTCCTTGTCCTCGCTGGCATGAGAGATGAAGACGTCCCACACCCGCCGGTCTCCATCGGCGTTGACACCAGGTGGAATCTCGTGCCGGATCTGACTCAGAGGAGCGCTGCCGGCGGCAGGACGCAGCGGCGCAAGAGGCGGAGGCTCCACGGCCACACCGGAACGAACGGTCCCCCGGAGACCCTGGAGGTCCACCGTGACATACCAATGCCCATCGCTGGGGATGGGCAATGACACGGGCGACCGGCTGGCCAAGCCGCCCCAGTACCGGTGCTGTCGGCCATTCTTGTAGTTGCTGAGGTTGTGCGCGTCCATTAGCCGCACGTTGGCAGCGTTCCCCTTGAGCGTGACGACCGCCACAGCGCCCCGCCGTTGGCGCCCCAGATCGTGCACTACGTACTGAAACTGCATCTCAACGCCTCCGAGCTGCCATTGCTGTCGATGAGGCCCACATCACAACGCTTGATCTTGGTCTTGCATTCGATGCAACATCGTTGTGCCTGTTGCCGACCACGCAGGTCAGACACGACACGAGGGGTGCCAGCACGCCGCTGGCACCCCTCGTCACCTGGGCTTTCATGTTGTCCTTACCCGGATGAATTGTTGCATCGGATGCAATATCGCCCAGTGTCAGCTGCAGCCGCTGGTGGTGCCGCACGACTCGCAGACAAAGCAGGAGCCGGCGGGCCGCATGCGGACTCCGCAGGTCGAGCAGAACGGTGCGTCGACCGCCGCCATTCCGGGCGTGAAGGCCAGCTCTGCCCGTGGGGTGGGCGGCGCGACGGCCTGACCGGTGCCGCCGCCGATGCCGCCGCCGGCCTTCTGGTCGGCCGGCGCCGAGTCGGCCGACGCCAGGTCGGCCGCCGTGGCGTCGCCCGTGCCGGCGGGCGCCCCACCCC
>JBKPDO010000063.1:0-59417 GCA_046727955.1 bacterium
TAGCTACTTCCTCATGAAGAACTCGGCGTCGAAGTAGCCGCTGAGCTGCAGGAATACGACTGGGTACAGACTGGGTTGTGGTCGAATGACACCGTTGTCGCTGTTATTGGAGTTCCCGCTGCTTCGCACCACCACCCCGCCGCTTGCCACCTGGGACGACCTGCTGCCCGACCAGGCCAAACGCCTCCCCGACGAGCTCGCCCGCATCGACGCCTACCTCGACGACGAGCGCTTCCTCACCCCCTGGCGGGCGCACTTCTCCGCCAGGCTGGGCCGCCCCTCGGTCCCGATCCCGACCCTGCTGCGCCTGCTGTATTTGAAGCACCGCTACCAGCTCGGCTACCAGAGCCTGTGCCGCGAGGTCGGCGACTCGATCTCGTGGCGGCGGTTTTGCCGCATCCCCTTGGACCAGCCCGTCCCGCACCCCACCACCTTGAGCAAGCTGGTGCGACGCGCCGGCCCCAGCGTGATCGACCAGCTCAACACCGCGCTGGTTGGCAAGCTGGTCGCCGACAAGCTGCTGCGCGGCCGCAAGCTGCGGGTGGATACCACGGTCGTGGCGGCCGACATCGACTACCCCACCGACGCTGACCTGCTGGAGGGCGCGGTCCGCAAGCTGGGTGGGCTGGTGCGTCGCATCAAGGCGCGGGGTGCGGCCAAAAGGACCCGGTTTCGGGACCGGGGGCGGGCGGCGGGGCGGCGGCTGCGGCGGCTGGCCCACGCGCTGCGCCGCCGTGGTGGCCAGGCGATGGCCGAGGTGGACCGGCTGACCGCCCAGGTCGCCACGCTGGCCAGGCAGACAGTGCGAGAGGTCCAGGCGGTGCGCCGCAACGCCCGCCGGGCGCTGGCCCGCCGCGATGGGGATGGGCGGCTTGGGTGGCTGGTCGGCGAGCTGGAGGCGACGATCGGCCACACCGGTCGGCTGCTGTGGCAGGCTGACCAGCGGCTTGCGGGCAACCGGGTGATCGCTGACCGGCTGGTGTCGCTGGCCGACCCGGACGCCCGCCCGATCCGCAAGGGCAAGCCGCAGCGTCCGACCGAGTTCGGCTACACCCTGCTGCTGGCAGAAGACGAACGCGGCTTTGTCGCCGACCACCAGCTCCAGCAGGGCAACCCACCAGACGCGCCACAGCTGCTCGGAGCGGTCACCCGGGTGGCCCAGCGCACCGGTCGTTTGGCCGCCACGGTGGTCGCCGACCGCGGGTTCGGCACCGCCGCCAACGACCGCGCCCTCGCCGAGCTTGGCGTCACGCGGATCGGGGTGCAGCGCAAGGGCAGGTTGGGCAGCGCCCGCGCCCAGCTGGAGCGGACCAGAGCGTTCCGGCGGCTGCGCAACTGGCGGGTCGGGATCGAGGCGCGGATCAGCCACCTCAAGCGCTCGTTCGGGCTCAGGCGGACCAGGCTGCGGCGCCGTGCCGGTGCCACGATCTGGGTCGGGCTGGGGGTGTTCGCCTACAACCTACAGCGCATGACCGTGGTGACCGGGTAAATCAAGCCAGTCGGACGGTACGACAAACTCGTCCCGCAAACTCATGCCGCCACCCTGCTGAGCTGGACTTTTTCATGGGCAACTAGCTAGCAAGCGTCACGGCTCCTCAGAACGGCTGGGATCGTCCGGAGGAGGGTGGCGAAGTCCAGCGCCAGGTTGCGCCGGCTTGCGTAGTCCACGTCGAGGTCGAGCGCCTGCTGCATGGTCAGAACGGAGCGGCCGCTCACCTGCCACAGGCCGGTGATGCCGGGCTTCACCGAGAACCGGGTTCGGTGCCTCGGGTCGAACAGCTCCGCTTCGTAGGGCAGCACCGGTCGAGGGCCGACCAGCGACATCTCGCCGCGCAGGACGTTGATGAGCTGTGGCAGCTCGTCGAGGCTGGTCTTCCGCAGGAGCCGTCCGATGGACGTCACGCGGGGATCTCCGGTCAGCTTGTAGATCCCACGATCGGGGTCGGCCGGAACCGCATGTCCCGCGAGCATGGCGGTCACGTACGCTCGGTGGAGGCCGTCGTCGATGTCGTGATGCATGGTGCGGAACTTCAACATGACGAACGTCGACAGCTGGTGCCCGACCCGGACCTGCCGGAACAGCGGAGGTCCGGGACTCGTGACCCGGATCATGATCGCGATGATCAGCATCACCGGAGACAGCAGGGCCAGCAGCACGCCTGCCAGCAGGAGGTCGACGGACCGTTTCGCGGCCCGGTCGAGCAGGTCGCCGGCTGTGTCGCTCCGGTGGGACGCGACCGTGACGTGGACGGCTCGAAGTCGTCCGGCGTCCGTCGCTATCCGGTCGGTGGCCCTCACGAGACCCTCGCCAATTCTGGCTTCGAGTCGGCGGTCCACGAGACTTCCTCGAGGCTCACCACTCGGCCGGTCCGCAGGGAGACGTCAGCGCATTCCAGGATCTGGACGACGTTCAAGCCGTTGACGCCGTGCGTTCGCGGGGTGCCGCCGGTCAGCACGCACGACACGAATTCCGCGTCCTGCACGCTCAACGGCTCCTCGAATGGGAGATAGGGAGCTCGAATCTCGCCGTAGCGATAGGACATGGGCATGTTCTGCAGGCTGCCGCCCTCATTCGGCGACACCACGCCCTTGTCGAAGATCCGGATGCGCTCGTCCGAGGAGAGGTCGTTGTAGACGGCCATCTTGCTGCTCCCGACCACCGTCGTGCGCCGCACTTTGCAGGGGTCGAGCCAGCTCACATGGATGTTCGCCGTGACCTCGGGCTCGGCGTACAGCAACCGCAGGTAGGCCACGTCCTCGAGAAAATGGTGGCAGTGCTTGGATCCCCATGCCTGCACGGAGACCGGCAGGGCCCCCAGGAGGTAGTTGAAAATGGAGATGTCGTGAGGGGCGAGGTCCCAGACGACATTGACGTCCGACTGGTAGAGCCCCAGGTTCAGACGGGCGGAGTCGAGATAGTAGACATGGCCCAGCTCGTCGCCCTGAATGAGCTCACGGAGCTTCCAGACGGCCGCGTTGTACTCGAATGTGTGGCCGACCATCAGGACGACGGACCGGGCGGACGCCTCTTCGATCATTCGGCGGCCGTCCTGGCTGCTCGTGGCGAGCGGCTTCTCGACCAGGACGCTCTTGCCGCTCGACAACGCCATGAGGGCGAGCGCCGCGTGCGTGCTCGGCGGGGTGGCGACGATCACCGCGTCCACGTAGTCGAGCGCCGCCTCCAAATCTGGATAGATGGCAAGATCAGGGAACGCCTGTTTCAGGCTCAGGAGGCGCTCTTCGGACGGGTCGATCGCCACCACATGGCGGACTTCCGGCATAGCGTGCAGCACCCGCACGTGTTTGGAGCCCCAATACCCACAACCAACTACTCCGACCCTCAACTGTTCCCCCTTGGATATCGGTCTCGTTGGCGCTGGACCGAGTTCAGTGCGTGATGATAGGCAGCGGCGGAGGGTGAATGAATCTGCAGAGCGACGTAGGAGCCGTGCGCCATCTGCATGATTCGCTGACCCACATTGGTGAGGGATGGATGAGCAGCGGTCCGGAAATATCCGTAGGCTCACGTCCGAACACCGTACTCCATTTGCATGAGACGTTCGGCTCAGCTGGAGCAAAGTGCTGGTTAGGGGGACGAGCGCTCAGCCGTGCTCATTGTCTCGAGGAAGGCTAAGGACATCGGTAAGGACGCAGCCCTTAAATTGCCCGATCATCCAAATTCCCTTAGCTGGTCCTTTATCCCCGCCAGCGCAGGTCGGCATCGAGACGGTCGCTCTCCATGAGCGACTTGATGCGCGCGAGCCGCTGGAAGCGCGACCCGGTGAGGTCGTCGAACTGCAGGCCGTGCTCCTTATTCCTCCAGTCGCCTTGCCGGGGACGAGTCACCCGGCGCCGACCACTGACTATAGGTGGGCCCACCGGCGCGGGCAGGGCGCAGGCGCCGTAGGCGATCTACGGCAGCTTCAGGGTCTCGCGATCGGCTCGACTGGTCGCCGGCGCGATCGGAGCTCTTCGGCCGGTAGTGGCCGAGCGCGCGCTCTCTCGGCTAGCGTTCGACGGGTGAGCGAAGCGAACTGGGCCGGCAACTACCGGTACCGAGCCAGCAGGCTGCACCGGCCGTCCAGGCTTGAGCAGGTGCAGGAGATCATCGTCGGCGCATCCCGGGTGCGCGTGCTCGGCTCGCGACATTCGTTCACCGGCATCGCCGACTCCTCTGAGCTGCTCGCCCTCGACGGCCTGCCCGCGGACGTCGTCGTCGACCACGGGGCAGGCACGGTGTCGTTCTCCGCGGGCCTGAAGTACGGCGAGCTCGCCCAGGCGCTGAACGCCGAGGGCATGGCCCTGGCCAACCTGGCCTCGCTGCCCCACATCTCCGTCGCGGGCGCGATCGCGACCGCCACCCATGGGTCCGGCGACCGCAACGGCAACCTCGCCACCGCGGTGGCGGGGCTGGAGATGGTCACGTCCTCCGGGGAGACGCTCACGGCGTCCAGAGGCGACGCCGACTATGGCGGCCTGGTCGTCGGGCTCGGCGCGCTCGGCGCGGTGACGCGCATCACCCTCGACGCCGAACCCGCCTACGACGTGCGGCAGCGCGTATTCGAAGGCCTCGGCTGGGATGCTCTGCTCGAGAACTTCGACGAGATCACCTCCGCGGGCTACAGCGTGAGCGTGTTCACCCGCTGGAGTGAGAGGGTCGACCAGGTATGGGTGAAAAGCCGGGTGACCGAAGCACCAGAGTTGGTGCGGAGCGATCTGTTCGGTGCGGTGGCCGCGACCGTCAACCGGCATCCGATCCTCGGCCTCGAGCCTGTCAACTGCACGCCACAACTGGGCGTGCCGGGCCTGTGGTCCGACCGCCTTCCGCATTTCCGCATGGGCTTCACGCCGAGCAGCGGCCAGGAGATCCAGTCGGAGTACCTGCTGCCGCGCCGGCACGCCGCCGCGGCGATCCAGGCGCTGCGCGGGCTGGCCGCCACGGTGCAACCCGTGTTGCAGATGTCCGAGATCCGCACCGTGGCCGCCGACCAGTTGTGGATGAGCCCGCAGTACGGGCAGGACACGATCGCGGTCCACTTCACCTGGAAGCCAGAGCAGGACGCTGTGGTGCGCGTGCTCGGCGACGTCGAGGCCGCGCTGGACCCGCTGGACGCGCGGCCGCACTGGGGCAAGCTGTTCGTCGCGGACGCCGCGGCCATCGGCCCCCGGTATGAGCGCCTGCCCGACTTCGTCCGTCTGGTGGACCGGCTCGATCCCCGCGGCACCTTCCGCAACGCCTGGCTCGACAGCCGCGTGCTCGGCCGCTGAGCCGCTGAGCCGCCGCACCCGCGAGCGAGGCCCGGTGGCCCGGGTGGCTCAGCGGCTCAGCGGCTCAGCGGCCGGTGGAGGAGAAGTGCATGTAGTCCTTGCTGCCGCTCCAGTGGCCGCCCCACCCCCAGCCGGCGGCGGCGAAGGCCCGCACCACCACGTCGCCGGGGTGGATCATCCCCGGCAGGCGGAGTGAGCGGTCGCGGTAGGGGCGGGCGTGGAGGTTGCGCACATACCCGTCGGCTGTCACGTACGGGTTCTGGATGGGGTTGATGTCGATGGCCAGGCCGTAGGCGTGCTGCGACCAGCTGCTCCCGGGGCCGCGCGCGGTCACCACCGGCCGGCAGTTGAATCCGCTGGTGTAATTGCGCGTGTCGTTGGGGTCGTCGTGGCCGGGCAGGTACTGGAGGGCCAGGTGCATCTCCTGGATGGGGAAGCGTGCCTGGAACAGGCGGCGGAACGCCGACACGACCTGGCTGGCGACCGCCCGGTTGACCACCATCGGGCCCTGGTGAACCTGGCCGTCGAAGCCCCAGTGCCACAGGGTGAGCAGCCGCAGCTCGCGCAGGGGGACGGGGCAGCCTGGCTGCCAGGTGGTCCCGCGCATCTGAGCCGCCAGTCCAGCCAGCAGGGGCGAGACGGTGGCGTGGAACCGGGCCGGCAGCGGGTTGGTGGTCGGCGACGTGGTGGCCGCCGGGCTGGTGGCTGCCGGGCTGGTGGCTGCCGGGCTGGTGGCTGCCGGGCTGGTGGCTGCCGGGTTGGTGGTCGTGGCCGGTGGCGGTGTCGGGGCCCGCGTGGCGTCCGCCGGCCGCGCGGCAGGCGCCCCGCCGGCACCCTGCCGGCTGCACGCCGGGAGCGCGAGCACGACCACAGCGACGCCGGCGCCGAACCGGCGCCACATCGCGGTCCTCACGTTGCTCATCCGTCGACGATCATATCGCCCGGTCCCCCCCACAGCCCGCACCTCGCCGCGCCGGCGCCAGGCCCAGGGCGCCTACGCGGCCCCGTCATCGGCGCGAGCGACCAGCTGGCCCGCGATATCGCGCCGCTGCTGCGCTGAAGGCAACCTCGCACAGCGACCCGCCCCTGGTTGACGGGCGGGTCGCTGTGGCGGGCGCTCAGGACGCTCGGCCGCCGTCCTGGTTCTCGCGGAGCACCACTCGGCGCTGCCGGTACTCCTCGGCGTCGATCTCACCGCGCGCGTATCGCTCGGCGAGCACCTCCTCGGCCGACGGGCCCGCGTCGGCCCGGGTCGGGCGACGCCGGATGAAGTACACGCCAGTCGCCACCAGCGCGCCCCAGAACAGCACCATCCACGAGATCCACAGCCACAGGCCCGGACCTCCGTCGTGTGCATGCCAGTACCACGCCATCATGTCAATGTCACCTCCTCCTCGGGTCAAGGCAAAGTGCGGCCGCCTCAGCCCCGCGGGCCAGCCGGGCGCTGACGGCGGGCTGTCGCCGGGCTCGCGGGCCGAGAGGAAGGCGGGCGCGTGGGGCTGGGACGAATGCCGGCGGCCCTGCCAGCGCCTGGGTGGGTCGGCGTTGGCCGCCGACCCGCGCGGTCCGACAGTCCCAACTTCGTGGTCCCGCGCAGCACGTCGAGCATCTGTCCGCTAAACGTCATCGAAGCCTCCTCCGCTCGTCGCTCGTTCATTTGGGTGACCCCATGCTCGGCGTCAGGAGGCCCGCCGTCGTCGGCCTGCGGGAGGCTCTTGTGCTGCGCCCCACTGCGTAGCAGCCGCCGTGCCAGGGCGTACGGGGCCGGCTGGCGACGGGCCGCGCGCTGGCACGATCACCACGGCAGGGCTCGATCGAGGGCGGTTCGAGCAGTTCGGCGGGAACCGGATGCGCCGGTGTCAGCCAGCCGGCTACCCCCGCTGGAGCAGCAGCCGGCGAGCGCCTACTCCCCGGGTCTCACACGCGCTCGCCGTAGCCGGGAGCGCGGCCCACCGCACCGATGATCGTCTGGGACGTCTTGTACCTGGTGGTGGGCTTGGGGCAGCAAGCAGTACGTGCACGACCGGCGCTTGGTGGACGGTCGGGTTCGCCTGGGCAGCGTGGATCATCGACCCAGGCAAGAACGCACTGGGCATCCTCCAAATCAAGGAGTAAGGCAGCCGATCTCTCCGCGGCGCTCGAATGACCTGGTTTCGGGTCTTGTTACCGGTCACAGTGACCGGTAACATCCGCGAGCATAAGCAGTAGGGGCGGCGCCGCCAAGGTTCGGTCGCTGTGCCGCGGCGGCCGCGTCAGCGGAGGTGTGAGCGGTAACATGCAGCTCGTACCACGAGTGGACGATTTCCTCTGGAGCGGGACGCATCGGCATGTCCAGGCAACCCACGATCCGCGACGTCGCCGAGCGAGCTGGGGTGTCGCACCAGACCGTCTCGCGCGTCATCAACCGCCACCACCTGGTCAGCCCGCAGACGCGGGAGCGGGTGGAGGAGGCCATCCGCGAGCTCAACTACGTGCCCAGCCCGATCGCCCGCGGGCTGAACTCGAACCGCACCCACAGCATCGGGCTGGTGAGCACGAACATCTCCGACCACTTCTTCGCCGAGGTGGCGGCCGGGGCCGAGATCGAGGCGCGCAAGCACGGCTACTACCTGGTGATCGCCAGTGTCGAGGAGCACGCCGAGGCCGACGAGCGGGCGTACCTGCGTCTCATGCTCGAACGGCGGGTCGAGGGCCTGATGGTGGCCCGGCCGCGGCTGCCGATCAGCGCCGACCAGGTGGGCTCGCCGCTCCAGGTCCCGCTGGTGGCGATCGCCTCCAGCGAAGCGCCCGGCCTGACCGTGGTGGACGTGGACAACCGGCGCGGCGGCCTGGACGCGGTCTCGTTCCTGCTGGCCCGGGGTCATGCCCGGATCGCCACGATCACCGGGCCGACCGAGTGGCAGTCCTCGCGCGCCCGCCTCGAGGGCTACCGGGACGCCCTGCGCCAGGCGGGTATCGCGCTCGAGCCCTCACTGGTCGAGCAGGCGCCAGGCTGGGGCCTCGCGGATGGCCAGGCGGCGATGGCCCGCCTGCTCGCGCGGGAGGTCCGCTTCACGGCGCTGTTCGCCTACAGCGACCTGATCGCGATCGGTGCGATCAGGGAGCTGAGAGCGAACGGGATGCGCGTTCCGGAGGACGTGTCGGTGGTCGGCTACGACGACATTCCCGTGGCCGCCTTCCTGGAGCCCCCGCTCACAACCGTCAGCCAGCCGATGCGCGAGGTCGGCAAGCGGGCGGCGAGCCTGCTGCTCGGGGCTATCTCGGGCGGCGGCAACGGCGGTGTCCACCTGCTGCCTGTGCGACTGGTCGCGCGCGGCAGCGTGGTCCCCGTGGTCCCGCCCTCTGGCACACCCTAGAGCGGCACAGGCTGGGGCGGCAGACCCTGGAGCGGCCCGCGGAGGTGAGCGGGTCGTGAAGATCACCGAGCTCCGCACGACGGTCGTCGGCGCGCCCTGGCGCGAGCTCACCTTTGTCGAGCTCATGACGGACGACGGCCTGAGCGGGGTCGGCGAGGTGCGGATGGTCAACAAGACCCGCACCCTGCTCGCGTGCGTGGAGGAGCTGGCGCCCCGCTATGTCCTCGGCGCCGACCCGTTCGACGTGGAGCGGCTCGCGTGGAACGTGCAGCGCGCCGAGTACGGCCGCGCGGGAGAGGTCGCCCAGTCGGCGCTGTCGCTGTTCGACGTCGCCTGCTGGGACCTCATAGGGCAGGCGCTGCGCGCGCCGGTGTGGAAGTTGCTCGGCGGCCGCGTCCGGGACCGGGTCCCGGCATATGCCAACGGCTGGTACACCACCGAGCGGGAACCGGACAAGATCGCCGGGCGGGCCCGCGGCGTGGTCGCGCGCGGCTACCGCGCGCTCAAGCTGGACCCGTTCGGCGCGGCCAGTGCCGAGCTGTCCGCGGCGGAGCGCCGCCGCTCGGTGGCCATCGTCGCGGCGGTCCGCGACGCGGTCGGCCCGGACGTGCAGATCATGGTCGAGATGCACGGGCGCTTCACCGCCGCGCAGGCGGCGCGGGTCGCCGAGCTACTGGCGCCATACGACCCGGAGTGGATCGAGGAGCCGGTGCCGCCGGAGAACCCCGCGGTGCTGGAGCGGGTGCGCCGCGCCACCCGTCTCCCCATCGCGACCGGCGAGCGGGTGCACGCGCTGGCGGAGTTCCGCGAGCTGTTCGAGCGCGGACTCGTCGACGTCGTCCAGGCCGACCTCACCCACTTCGGCGGCTTCCTGGCGATGAAGCGGCTCGCCGGCTGGGCGGACGCCTACTCCGCGCTGCTGGCGCCGCACAACGTCGGCGGACCCGTGGCGACCGCCGCCAACCTGCAGCTCGCGGCCACCGTCCCCAACTACAAGGTGCTCGAGCACTTCAACGACTTCGCCGATCCATGGGTGGCCGAGCTGGTCGACGAGGCGCCGGCCGTCGACGCCGCCGACGGGTGCTTCGCTGTACCGCGCCGGCCAGGCCTCGGCGTGCGGCTGGACCACGACGCCTGCCTGGCGCACCCGCCCACCGGTGCGCGCCTGGAGCTGTTCAGGGAAGGCTGGGAGACGCGGCGGGGGAGCGGCTGATGCGCTACGGAGCCGCGTACTACCCGGAGTACCAGCCGTACGACCGGCTGGAGCGCGACATCGCGCTCATGCGCGAGGCCAGCCTCACCTTCGTGCGGCTCGGCGAGTCGACCTGGAGCAACTGGGAGCCGGCCGACGGCCACTTCGAGCTCGGCTGGATGGAAAAGGTCGTCAATGCCCTGCACGAGGCTGGGATCCGGGTGCTGCTCGGCACCCCGACATATGCCATCCCGCCGTGGCTGCACCGCAAGTACCCGGAGATCCTGGCGATCCGGGCCGGCGGCGAGCGGGTCTGGTACGGCGGCCGGCAGAACGTCGACCTGACGCACGCCGCCTACCGGTCCCACGCCGAGCGGGTCATCCGCGCCGTGGTCGGCCACTTCGCCGGCCACCCGGCGGTCATCGGCTACCAGATCGACAACGAGACCGGGGTCGAGCTGCCGCACAACCGGGCCGTGGTCGAGCACTTCCGCGACTGGCTGCGCGCCAGCTACGGCTCGGTCGAGGTCCTGAACGAGCTGTGGGGGCTGACGTACTGGTCACAGCGGCTGGGCTCCTGGGAGGACCTGTGGCCGCCGGACGGCAACACCAATCCCGGCTACGCCCTGGCGTGGCGGCGCTTCCAGGCCAGGACCGTCGCCGACTTCCTGGCCTGGCAGGCCGCGATCGTGCGCGAGTACGCGCGTCCAGGCCAGTTCGTCACGCATTGCCTGGCCGGCGGGCACGGCGCGCCGGCCGCCGACCGCTACCAGATCGCGCAGGCGCTCGACGTCGTCGCCGAGAACCCCTACTACGCCATGCAGGACGCGCTCGCGCTGCCACCCGCGCCCGGCTCGCTGCTCGCGGCGCCCGAGTGGATCGGCGCCGACGAGAGCGGCCCGTGGTCGCTGTTCTTCCAGGCCGATCTGGGCCGCAGCGCCCGCCAGTCCGGCTTCCTGGTCACCGAGACCAGCGCGCTCACCATCGGCGGCTCGCACACCAACTACCCGGCCTATGACGGGCAGTGGCGGCTGGCGGCCTACTCGCTGATCTCCCGCGGCGCCCAGGCGGTGGCGTACTGGCACTGGCACACCCTGCACTACGGCCACGAGATGTACTGGGGTGGGATCCTCGGTCACGACCTGGAGCCGAACCGCTGCTACCGCGAGATCAGCCGGATCGGCGCCGAGCTGCGCGAGCTCGACGAGACGCTGACCGGGCTGGAGCCGGACGAGGACGTCGGGCTGCTGTACTCGACCGAGAGCAAGTGGGCGCTGGAATTCCAGCCCACGCTGCCAGTGGCGGGGTCACGGCTTGGAGACCGCGGCTCCTACCAGCGCATCGTCAACACGTTCTACCGGGCACTGGTGGACGCCGGGCTGCAGGTGTCGATCCTGCACCCGCAGCAGGTCACCGATGAACGGCTCGCCCGCTTCCCCGTCCTGGTCGTGCCCGCGCTGTACGTCGCCGCCGATGAGCTGCTGCAGCGCCTCGTCTCGTACGCGCTCCAGGGCGGCCATCTGGTGGTGTCGTTCCGCTCCGGGTACGCCGACGAGCACGGGCGTGCCAGGTGGGAGCGCGCGCCGGGGCCGCTGCGGGAGGCCATCGGCGCCAGCTACCAGGAGTACTCCAACCTGAAGGCACCGCTCGCGGTGCGCGCGGCGGGCAGTGGGTCCCTGGAGGTGCCGGCGGATGCGGCCGCCGAGGCATGGGCCGACGGCCTCGAGCTGGAGGGCGCCGAGGCGCTGGTCCGCTACGAGCACCCGCACTTCGGCCGCTTCCCGGCCATCTCCACCAACCAGTACGGCGCCGGCCGGGTCACCTACGTCGGCACGCTGCCCAGCACAAGCCTGGGCCGGACGCTCGCGCGGTGGGTCGCGGCGGCCTCGGGTGTGGTGCCCTCCTGGGCCGGCCTGCCGGCGGAGGTGCGGGTGACCGGCGCGCGCACGCGGGCGGGGGAGCGGCTCTGGTTCGCCGGCAACTGGTCATGGCAACCCGCCACGATCATCGTCCCAGAGGCCGTGCGCGACCTGCACGACGGCGGCGAGCTCCCCATGGGTGGGCAGCTCTCGCTCGGGGGCTGGGACGTCCGCCTGCTTCGAGCTCTGGAACAGCCAGGGATCTCTCACGATGGGAGAGGGTGAGATGAACGGCACGAGGAGCCTCACGCGCCGCACTCGGCTGTGGCGCACCGCGCTCGTCCTGGTCACCGCCGCGATGCTGACGCTGTCGGCCTGCGGTGGCGGCAACGACTCCAGCAAACGCCAGCAGGGACCGGTGACCCTGACGCTCTGGTCATGGGTGCCGGACCTGCAGCAGCAGGTCGACATGTTCCAGCAGGCCCATCCCAACATCAAGGTGAAGCTCGTCAACGCCGGGCAAGGGTCGGAGGAGTACACCAAGCTGCGCACCTCGCTCAAGGCGGGCTCCGGCGCGCCCGACGTCACGCAGATGGAGTTCCAGTTCATCCCGTCGTTCCGGGTGACCGGCGACCTCGTCGACATCTCCAAGTACGGCGCGGGCCAGATCAAGGACGACTACGTCGGCTGGGCGTGGGCGCAGGTGTCCGACGGCTCTGCCGTGTACGCCGTCCCCTGGGACTCGGGACCGATGGGCCTGCTGTACCGCGAGGACATCTTCCGCAGGCACGGCATCCAGGCGCCAACGACCTGGGACGAGCTCGCCACCGCGGCACGCAAGCTGCACGCCGCCGACCCGAAGGTCTACCTGACCAACTTCCCGCCCAACGAGGGTGGCGTCATCACCGCGCTGGCCTGGCAGGCCGGGGCCCGGCCGTTCGAGATCAAGGGCGACACCTCGGTGGCCGTCCGCCTGGACGACCCTGCCGCGATGAAGATGGCGCAGTACTGGGACGGCCTGATCAAGCAGGGTGTGGTCAGCACCGATCCAGACTTCACCGACGAGTGGTACAAGGGCCTGAACAGTGGCCGGTACGCGGCCTGGGTCACGGCGGCATGGGGTCCGCTGTTCCTCTCCGGGTCCGCCGGCAAGACCAAGGGCAAGTGGCGCGCGGCGCCGCTGCCGCAGTGGAACGCCGGCGAGGCCGTCTCGGCGAACTGGGGCGGGTCCACCCTGGCCGTCACCAAGCAGAGCAAGCACGCCCGGGAGGCGGCGGAGCTGGCGATCTGGTTGATGCACGACCCCCAGGCGACCAAGCTCTACACCACCAAGCAGTTCCTCTTCCCGGTGCTGAAGAGCCTGCTGAGCAGTCCTGACTTCGTGGGCCAGAAGTTCGACTTCTACGGCAATCAGGCGGTGAACGAGGTCTTCGTGAAGGCGGCGGACGAGGTTGACACCGGCTTCCAGTGGAGCCCGTTCCAGGACTTCGTGTACACCACCATGACCGACGAGTTCGGTAAGGCGGTCAGCGGGAGCCAGAGCCTGCCCGACGCGCTTCGCGCGACCCAGCGCAAGGCGACGGACTACGCGCGGTCGCAGGGCTTCACGGTCGTCCAGTAGCGCCAGTAGCGCCTGTAGCGCCAGAAGGGGCCTCATGGCACGACGCGACACGATCGATCCCTCGCTGCGGGCGGTGCCGGCCACCGAGCGCCTCGGCCGGCCGGCACCGGCCGCGCACCGGCCGCGTCTGTGGGCGCTGCGCCGGCGGCTCACGCCGTACCTGTTCCTGAGCCCGTTCCTGGTGCTGTTCGTGTTCTTCCTGTTCGTGCCGCTGCTGTACGCGCTCGGCCTGAGCCTGTTCGCGGACCGGCTGGTGGGCGGGCAGGTCTTCGTCGGCCTGGACAATTTCAGCCGCGCCATCGGCGATGCCTCGTTCTGGAACGGCGCCAAGCGGATGCTGCTATTCGGCGCCTTCCAGATCCCGTTGATGCTGGGGCTCGCGCTGCTCTTCGCGCTCGCCCTCGACGCCGGGACCGTCTGGCTGCGGCGGCTGTTCCGGCTCGGCTTCTTCCTCCCCTACGCCGTGCCGAGCGTGGTGGCCGTGCTCATGTGGGGCTACCTGTACGGCGGCACGTTCGGCCCCTTCGCCCAGCTCGCCGACTTCTTCGGCTTCTCGGCGCCCGGCTTCCTGACGCCACGGTGGATGCTCGCGTCCATCGCCAACGTCGTCACCTGGGAGTACACCGGCTACAACATGATCATCATGTACGCGGCGCTCCAGGCGGTGCCGCGGGAGCTGTACGAGGCGGCCGCGATCGACGGCGCCTCCGGCCGGCAGGTCGCGCTGCGGGTGAAGATCCCGCTGATCGCGCCGGCGCTGGTGCTCACCACGGTCTTCTCGATCATCGGGACGCTGCAGCTCTTCAACGAGCCTCAGGTCATGAGCAAGGTGGCGCCCGAGGTGATCGGCTCGGACTACACGCCCAACCTGTACGCGTTCTCCCTGGCCTTCCGCAACCAGCAGTTCAACTACGCGGCGGCGATCTCGTTCCTGCTCGGCGTGGTGGTGTTCATCGGCTCGTACCTGTTCATGTTCCTGGCCGCGCGGAGGAGTCGGGTATGACCGTGGCCGCCCACACAGCCAGGGCGCGCGGACCCCGGCGGGCTGGCGCGCGCCCTCTGACCACCCTTGTGCTGCTGGCCTTCCTCGTCTACTTCCTGCTGCCGCTGTTCTGGGTGGTCGTGTCCGCCACCAAGAGCAACCAGGACCTGCTGTCCAGCTTCGGGCTGTGGTTCGCCCACGACTTCAACCTCATCGACAACCTGCGCGACGTCTTCAGCCACGGCGACGGGGTCTACCTGCGGTGGCTGGCCAATACGGCGTATTACTCGGTGCTCAGCGCCGTCGGCGCGGCCCTGGTCGCGACCATCGGCGGCTACACCTTCGCCAAATACCGGTTCCGCGGCAGGAACGCGCTCTTCGCGCTGATCCTCGGCTCCATCATGGTGCCGAGCACCGCCCTGGTCATCCCGACCTACCTGCTGCTCAGCAAGGTGCACCTGACCGACACGCCGCTGGCGGTCATCCTCCCGTCCCTCCTCAGCCCGTTCGGTCTGTACCTCATGCGCGTCTACGCCGAGCAGTCCCTGCCCGACGAGCTGCTGGACGCCGCCCGCGTCGACGGCGCCGGCGAGCTGCGCATCTTCCGCCGGGTCGCGTTCCGCATCCTGGTCCCCGGCTTCGTCACCGTCCTGCTGTTCCAGTTCGTGGCGACCTGGAACAACTACTTCCTGCCGCTGGTGGTTCTGAGCGACCCAGTGCACTATCCGGTGACGGTCGGCCTGGCGAGCTGGAACGCCCAGGCCACCGCTGGCGGCGGCGCGAGCGTGCTGTTCAGCATCGTCGTCACCGGGGCGCTGGTGGCCACGGTGCCTATCGTGGTCGCCTTCCTGTTCCTCCAGCGCTACTGGCAGGGCGGGCTGACCTTCGGCAGCCTCAGGTGAAGGGGTGGGTGCCCGATGCTCTTGAAGGACAAGGTCGTGCTCGTGACCGGCGCCGCTCGCGGCATCGGGCGGGCGATCGCCGAGCGCGTCGTCGCCGAGGGCGGCCAGGTGGCTGTCCTGGACGTCTCCGGCGCGGGGGCGGCGGTCGCCGACGAGCTGGTCGCACAGGGCGGCCGGGCAACCTTCGAGCGGGCGGACGTACGGCGTGAGGACGAGGTGGCGCGGGCCGTGCGGTCGGCGCTCGAGCGCTTCGGCACCGTCGACGTCCTGGTGAACAACGCCGGAGTGAACGCCTACCTCGACGCCACCACGATGAGCGAGTCCGACTGGGACGCCGTCTTCGCCGTCGACCTCAAGGCCGCCTGGCTCACCTGCAAGCACGTCCTGCCCCACATGGTGGCGAAGCGAGCTGGCGCGATCGTCAACATCTCGTCGATCCACGCCCGACTCACCACTCCCGGCATGTTCCCCTACGCGGCGGCCAAGGCCGGCGTGGAGGGACTGACCCGCAGCCTCGCCCTCGACTACGGGCCCTACGACGTGCGGGTCAACGCGGTGGCGCCGGGCTTTACCCGCACCCACCTGGTGGAGGAGTGGCTCGCCCAGCAGCCCGACCCGCGGGCGGCCGAGCGGGCCGTGCTGGCCCAGCACCCGCTCGGGCGCATGGTGGAGCCGGCCGAGGTCGCGGCCGTCGTCGTCTTCCTCGCCTCGGACCTGGCGAGCGCCGTGACCGGCGCCGTCGTCCCGGTCGACTGCGGGCACAGCACCCGCTTCGCCAGTTAGGAGTGACCGTGGACCGGACACGCGCCTTCCTGCGGGAGGAGCTCGGGCTTCCCGCCGGAGACGCCTTCGCCCTGCCGAGCTCTGGGAAGCGCTTCGAGGACGGCGGGCAGTACCGGGTGGAGATCCCCTCGGTCGAGGGGCCGGCGGCGCTGCGGGCGGTCGTGGAGGAGGCGGCCCGCCGTGGGGTCGAGGTCCACCGGGTGAGCCAGGGCAGCGGCGTGATGCTGCAGACCGACGCCGAGATCGGGGAGATGGCCGGGCTCGCCTCGGAGCACGGGATCGAGCTGTGCCTGTTCGCCGGTCCCCGCGCCGGCTGGGACGTCGGCGTGCAGGCCACCTCGACAACGGGTCGGGTGCTCTCGGCGTCACTGCGGGGCGCTGAGCAGCTGGTGTACGCGATTGAGGACGTCCAGCACGCGGTGGACCTCGGAGTCCGCAGCGTGCTGGTGGCCGACGTCGGTCAGCTCATGGTGCTCGGGCAGATGAAACGGCGGGAGGCGCTGCCGGGCGAGCTCGTGCTCAAGGTGTCGGCGTCGCTCCCGGTCGCCAATCCCGCCACCGCCCGGGTCTTCGAGGACCTCGGGGCGGGCTCGCTGAACCTGCCGGTGGACCTGTCCCTGCCGGCGATCGCCGCCATCCGCGAGGCGGTCGACCTGCCGCTGGACGTCTACGTCGAGGCGCCCGAGGACTTCGGCGGGCCGGTCCGCCACTACGAGGTCCCCGAGCTGGTCCGGGTCGCCGCGCCGATCTACCTGAAGTTCACCGTGCGCAACGCGCCGAGCACCTACCCGGCGGGCCAGCACCTCGAGGCGGCCGTGCTGGCGCTGTCCCGCGAGCGGGTGCGCCGGGCCGAGATCGGCCTGGGGATCCTCCACCGCTACTACCCGGACTCGGTCCCCTCCCCGCGCGCGCCCGCCCTCACCCCGCCGCGCTAAGGACCCGCCGCTCAACAACTTGGCCGTTTCAGCCCTGGCACACCAAGGTGAGCGGTACTCGACCTGGCCAGGTTATTAGGCGGCAAGCCCTAACGGTGGCGTCGCGCGCGTGCCCGGGCTATGAGCGCGCGGCCAGCGCGACCACCCCGGTCAGCGTGCCGACCAGCACCAGCCCGCCGGCCAGCGTCGGCGTGGCGAAACGGGAGGCCTCGCCGACCGCCGCGCTGGCGCGCACCGTGCCACGGTCGGCGTCCAGCGCGTACAGGGTGCCGCCGGCGGGGTCGAGCGTGTAGACCGTGTGACCGCCCACCACCGGCGAGCCGGTCACCGCCGCCGGGGCCTGCCAGCCCAGCTCCAGCCGGGCGCCCGGGCCGGCCTGGACCTGGCGCAGCCCGTCGGTGCAGGGCACGTATACCGTCGAGCCGACCGCGGCCGCCCCGCCGAAGGCGGCGCACACCGACCGCTCCACCAGCTCGCCGCCGACGCCGCCAAGGGCGGCAGCGCGGAGCAGGTAGCCGAGCCCGCTCTTGCCGTCGGCGAAGACCAGCCCGCCAGGCAGCAGCACCGGACCCATCGAGCCAAGATCGGCGTCGGCCGCGTTGTCCTGTGGCCACTGGCGCGGCGCGAAGCCATCCTGCAGGCGCAGCTCGGGTGACAGACGCAGCACCGAGTCGCTGTGGTCCCACTCGCCCCCGGTCGCCGCGCCGTTGCCGACGCTCACGTACAGGTCGCCGCGGGAGTCCACCGCCGGCCCCGAGGCACCCCAGATGCCACCCTCCCTGCTGGTCGGCACCTGGAAGGCCAGCAGCGGGCCACGACCGTCGGTGCGCGTGGCGACCACCCTGCCGCGGTAGTCGCCGCAGTCACCGAGCAGCCCGCCGTAGGCGACGTAGACCCTGCCCCGCGACAGGGCCAGGGCGGCGCGCTGCTGGTGGGGCAGAGGGTCGGCGCCGGGCGGGTCGGCCGAGCGGCGCACCCGCACCTGGCCGGTGCGCGCGTCCACCCCGACCAGCACGTGCGCCGGGCCGGTCACCTCGGCCACCGCGAAGACCAGACCGGTCGCCGGGTCGTACACGGGCGTGCCGGTGATGCCCAGGGGGTCGATGTTGCCGCACGGCAGCTCGGACAGCGGCACCGGCTCGCCCACGCTGGTGCGCCACTGCACCCGCCCGCTGCGAAGGTCGAGCGCGTACAGCGAGTCCCGCTCGGTGGCCACCAGCACCCGGCCGCCGACCACCAGCGGCTCGCCGTACACCGCGCCGTCCAGCCGGGCGCTCCAGGCCCGCTCCAGCCGCGCCGGGTCGGCCAGGCCGGGCAGATAGCCGCTGCGGGTGTTGTCGCGGTGGTAGGTGGTCCAGTCGCCGGCTGTGCCGGCCGGGGCGGTGGAGCTGGTCGGCCCCGAGGGCAGGGTCAGCGGCGACTGCTCGGGCGCCCTGTGCCGGCTGCTGCAGGCGCCCAGCGCGAACAGCAGCGCGACCAGAGCGAGCGCGGTCATCGCACGCAGACGCTGGATGGCCATATCTGCACCTCCCCGGGGCGACCTCCCTTCCGGCACCCGGTGTCCATCCTCACACACCACGCCCGAGAGCCGGTGACCATCGAGGCCGGGCTGCTCGGCGGACTTCAGATCCACCTCGTCCCGCTCCGCGTCCGTTCCCGGATCCAGCGGGGCGGCCCACCGGCCGGTAACTTCGTCGGCCGGTAACTCCGTCAGCCCCGGCGCAGGCGGCGGTCGCGGCGGCCGAAGCGGCTCGGGGCGCCCCCAGGCGGTGTCGGTGCCAGCCCGGGCGCGACCGCGGTGAGACGCTCGCGGGCCTGCTCGAGCCCGGCAGCTTGCGCCGACATCCCCGCCCACGGGCAGGGCGTCGAGGCCAGCCGCCCCGGCACGCTGCGCAGGGTGTGGCGGTGTGGGTCAAAGCCGGACTCGTCCAGCTCCTCCCACAGGAGCGGGAGGGACACCGGCGCGCCCGGCAGGGCGCGCACCGCGTACGGCGCGGCGATCATCTGCGCCCAGCGGTTGCGGGCGGTGTCCAGCAGCAGCCGGCCGCCGCGGTCCTCCAGCAGCCACTCGGTGGTCAGCCGCTCCGGGTCGCGCTCGCACAGCGCCCGGGCGACGTCGTAGGCGAGCGCCTCGACCTCGCCGGTGGTCGCCCGCGGCTGCAGCGGGACGGCGACGTGCAGCCCGCGGGACCCGGTGGTCTTGACGTAGGCGGGCAGGGCCAGCTCCCCAAGCAGCACCCGCAGCTGCCGCGCCGCCCGCAGCACCCCCGGCAGGTCCTCTCCTGCCGGGTCGAGGTCGAACACCAGCAGGTCGGGTCGCTCCAGCGAGCCGACCCGGCTGCACCACACGTGCGGGGTGATGCAGCCCTGGTTGGCGCTCCAGGCAAGATCCTCGGGATGCTCGAAGACCATGTGGGTGACCGTGCCACCCTCGGCCTTGGGCACCGTCACCCGCTCGATCCACTCGGGCGTGTGCGCACTGATCTGCTTTTGGTAGAAGCCCGGCCGGCCGAGCCCCGAGGGGAAGCGCTGCAGCGTGACCGGACGGCCCGCCACCAGCGGCAGCATCGGGCCGGCGACCGCCAGGTAATAGTCGACCAGCTCACCCTTGGTGACGCGGTCGTCGGGAAACAGCACCCGCTCCGGGTGCGTGACCACAACCTCCCGACCGCCCACCGCTACTCGAGGCAGCCTCGCTCCGCCGTCCGTAGGGGGAAACTCTTGGCCAGCTCGTCCAGGACGGCGAGCAGCTGGTCGATCTGGTCGTCGGTGTTGGCGGCGGTGACCTGCAGGCGGAAGCCGACCTCGTCGCGGGGGACGCCCGGATAGAACGCAAGCGTCACGTAGATGCCGCGGTCGAACAGGAACTGGCCCACCTGGTCGAGGTGGTCGGGGATGGCGAGCGGGATCTCGATGAGGGGGAACCCAGAGGTGTTGAGGGTCGCGGCGCCGAGATCGTCCAGGTGGTCGAGGATCCGGCGGGTCTTGCGGTACAGGCTGGCGCGCAGCTGGTCGCCGCGCAGCTGGTTGACCTGGAGGCCGACCAGCGCGCTGGCCAGCGAGGCGACTGGGGAGGGCCCGGAGTACAGGTAGGGCGGGGCGGTGACCTTGAGCAGCCGCTTGAGCGGAGCTGGGCAGGTGACGAAGGCGAGCATCGAGGAGTACGCCTTGGAGAACCCGGCGGTGAGGATGACGTGGTCGTAGGTCTCGCCGAGGTGTCGCACGACCCCGTTGCCGCGCTGGCCGTAAGGGCATGGCTCGTCGGGGCGGCGCTCGCCGACGACGCCGAAGCCGTGGCCGTCGTCGACGTACAGCAACGCGTCGTAGTCGCGGGCGAGCCGCGCGAACGCGGCCAGCTCCGGCGGGTTGCCCGTCATGCTGTTGATCCCGTCCATGCACACCAGGTGAGGAGCGGCGGAGTGCCGGCGCAGGCGGCGCTCGAGGTCCTCGGGGTCGTTGTGCGCGAAGCGCTGCACGGTGGCGCCGTGCGCGCGAGCAGCGGTGCAGCCGTCGTAGATGGTCTTGTGGGCGCGCTCGTCGAGGAAGATGGTGCCGTCACTGGCGAGGACGGGGATGACCGAGGCGTGGATATGGGTGAGGGTCTGCAGCAGCAGGGTGTCGGGAGCGCCGACCAGCTCGGTGAGGTGGTCCTCGATCTGCTGGTAGAGGATCGGGCTGCCGAGCATCCGCGACCAGCTCGGATGCGTGCCCCAGCGCTCGAGGTAGGCGGGGATCTCGTCGATGACCTGCCGGTCGAGGTCGAGTCCGAGGTAGTTGCACGAGGCGAAGTCGATCATCCAGCGGTCACCGATGCGGATCCGGCGGCCGTCGATCTCCTGGATGACGGCGTCGAGCAGAGGGTTGTGGGCGTACAGGTCGGCCAGGTTGGCGCAGGCGGCCAACCACCGGGCAAGCCACCGTCCCCTGGTGGCGGTGGGGGGATGGCCGCCTGCGACTTCGACTCCGTTGGCTCCGCCGGGCTGGATGCTCGCCGTCCTTGTCGGGGGTGATGAGGTTGAGATGGTCGCGACACGGAGGTCGGTCCGCGATCGGGACTCAGGCTACCAGCGATCCTGCATTTTGCGCATGATCGGTCAGATGCGCAGAAACGGTCGGCCATGCCGGTGACCGCGTTCGTCACCGCACCAGCTGGTCCAGCTCGACTCGGCCCAGCTCGGAGCCCATCTCGACGGCGATGGTCGTGCCCTGGCCGGGAGCGGAGTCGACCAGGAGTCGCCCGCCGACCATCTCGACCCGCTCACGCATGCCGGCAAGGCCGAAGTGGCTCTGCTGCACCAGACCCAACGCCGACGCTGTCACCGACGCCGGGTCGAAACCGATGCCGTCGTCGCTGATCCGCAGCCGCACCAGGCCGTTGTCGGCCTGAAGCCAGACCCCGACCCGGCCGGCACGGGCATGCTTGGCGACGTTGGCCAGCGCCTCCTGCGTCACCCGGTACAGCACGGTCTCCCGGTCGCGGCTGAGCCGGGTGGCAGGGTCGACGTGGACCGTGCAGGCTATGCCGCTGGCGTCCTGGAATGCCTCCCCCTGGCCGCCGATGGCGCGCGCTATCCCCAACTGGTCGAGCACCGGCGGACGCAGCTGCGACATCAGCCGCCGCAAGCTGTCGATCTCGACGACGAGGCCGCTCTCGAGCTCGACCAGCAGCCCGTCGACATCGCCTGTATCACCGGCTTTGGCGTCGACGCGCGCCAGCCCGGCCTTGTACAGCAACGCACTCAGCCGTTGCACCGGCCCGTCGTGCAACTCCGCCGCCAGCCGGGTCCGCTCCTCCTCAGCCACCCGCAGCACGCGCTGGCTGGTGCGCTTGCGCTCCTGCTGCAGCGCAACCTCGCCAGCCAGCCCGGCCATGCGCGCCAGGGCGAGCACGAATAGCACCGCCGAGCCGGCCGAGAGCGCCGTCACCGTCACGCCGCTCGGCTCGTCGCGCGCCGCCTGGATCGCCAGCACCGTCGGGCTCAGCAGCGACGTCCCGGCAAGCAGCAGCAGCCGGCCGCGGGTCAGGCGCGCCGCCGCCCCCGGGTCCGGGGCCGACAGAGCGACCATCGACGGGTGCAGCGCCGCCGCGCCGAACCCGAGGTAGAACAGGATCCAGCAAAGGTCCAGCGGCTGCTGGCGCTGCCAGGTCCCCCAGGTTCCGGAGAGCTGCAGCAGCCCGAAGACCGTGTCGCCGAACAGCAGCGGCACCACACTGCCCGCCAGCAGCCACCATGCCAGCGGGCGCCCGTGCGTCCCGACCGCGAGCCGCACGGCGACCGCCAGCACCAGCACGTCCCCCAGCGGGTACGCAATGGCGACCAGACGCTGTCCGGGGCTGTACCCCGCCATCGAGATATAGGGGCTGATCAGGAATACCCATGACAGCAGCCCCAGTCCAATGGTGATGATCGCCGCGTCGATCAGGCCCGCCAGGTCCTGTCCGGGGCTACGCCGGCGGATCAGCAGCAGCCCGGCGATCAGCAATGGGTAGAAGGCCAGGTAGAACAGGTCGACGATAGAGGGGAACACCTGCCCCGTCTGCAGCACCCGCACGCGCACGACGTACAGCCAGTCGCCGGTGATGAAGCTGAGCTGCCCGGCCGCGACCAGGTACCAGGCCAGCGGGCGGGCCGGGCGGTGCCAGCGTGTGCCAGCTACGATCGCGGCCACCGACGCCCCCCCGATCAGCGGCCATATCACCAGCTTCGCCGCAGTCGGCGGCACGAGGAAATAGGCCGCACAAAGCGCCGCCCCCAAGCCGACGTACGCCTGCCAGCCCAACCGCCGCACGGGGGGATTGTCTACCAGCCCCATCTCTCATCCCGCAGCAAGGTACGCACAAGCTGTAAAGGTCTATCACAGTCAAAGCCCGAATCGTAGCCGCGGCGATCCGGCGGCATACTGAAGCTGACGCTGCTATCGCCGGTCGGGAACGGCCGGTGACGGTGAAAGGACGGGGGACCAGGCGTGGACACAACGACCAAGGGCAGCGAGCCCGGGGGCAGCGAGCCCGGGGGCAGCGAGCCCGGGGGCAGCGAGCCCGGGGGCAGCGAGCTCGAGTACGAGTCGCTCGAGGACCCAGGGGTGATCGAACGCCACCAGCGGCTGGCGGCGCTGCTCGAGCTCACGCCGGCTGACCGGGTTGTCGTCGACCTCGGCTGCGGTGATGGCGCCACCCTCGGCAACCTGCTCACCCACCTCGACCATGACGAGCGCGACGGCATCGTGATCGGCGTCGACGCCGCCGCCGAGGCGCTGGCCGCGGCGGCAGCGCGGTTCAGCAGCGACCGCCACGCGGGAAGGCTCAGCCTCGTCCGCGCGGACCTCGACGCGTCGCTGCCGCTGGCCAGCGAGACGGTGGACAAGGCGCTGTGCCATAACGTCCTGGAATGCCTGCCCGACCCGGACCGGGTCCTGCTGGAGGCATACCGGGTGCTGCGTCCCGGCGGCCGTCTGATCCTCTCCCATCCCGACTACGACACGATGGTGTTCACCGCACCAGACCTGGCGCTGACCCGCCGGCTCGTCCACGCGTACTGCGACACCCAGCAGGACTGGATGGACGCCGTCAATGGCACGATCGGCCGCTGGCTGCACGACATCGCCGCCCGCTCGCCCTTCACGGTCGGTCCGGTGAACGCGACGGTGATGCTGAGCCGCGGCTGGCGGCCGCGGCTGCTCGGGTACCAGTTCGCCCAGCACATCGCCACCGTGCTCCGCCGCACCGGGGTGGTGCCGCCGGAGGACCTGGACGGCTGGCTGGCGAGCCTGGCAGAGGTCGACGAGCGCGGCGAATTCCTGTGGACCGTCGTCGACTTCGCCGTGGTCTGCCACAAGGACGCCGTGACCTGAGATGCATGGCGCTCAGGCCGATCGACCCGCGCGGGCTGGCCACCGCGGAGAAGCTGAACGGTTTGCTCGCTCCGCGGTCGGGTACTCGCGTGCAGCATGGACCCCTGGGAGCCGCGGCTGCGCGCCGCCAGCGAACGCTCGCCGGGGACGCCCACCGTCCGGGCGAAGGAGACGCCGGTGGACTTCGCCACCTACGCCGGTACCGTGACGACTGGAGGTGTGCCATGAGACCCGTGGTGCGAGACCTGGCCGAGCGTATCGAGGGGATCCGGCAGCTCGACGGCGCCAGCAAGGCGCTCAAGTCCCTGGTCGACCGCTACGTGCCCCAGGGCACCGAGCTGAAGGACCTGCTCAGCGGGACCTGGCTGGGGCACCCGCTGCACCCGGTGCTGACCGACGCGGTGGTGGGCGCGTGGACCAGCTCGTTCCTGCTGGACCTGGTGCCGGGGCGGCGAACCCGCAAGGCCTCGGACCGGCTGGTCGACGTCGGCATCCTGGCGGCGCTGCCGACCGCGCTGGCCGGCCTGTCGGACTGGACCGACGCGGACGACCGCCCCAGCCGCGTGGGGCTGGTCCACGCGAGCGCGAACCTGGTCGCGCTGTCGCTCTACCTGAGCTCGTCGGTGGCTCGCAAGCGCGGGCGACGGCTGTGCGGCTGGTGGCTGTCGCTGGCCGGCTTCGGGGTGGTCAACGTCTCGGCCTACCTTGGCGGCCACCTGTCGTTCGGCATGGGCGTCGGCGTCAACGAGACCGCCTTCGAGGAGGGGCCGACCGATTGGCAGCCGGCGATCGCGGCCGACGACCTGCGCGAGGGCGAGCCGACCCCCGCCGACGTCGGCGGGGTGGAGGTGCTGCTGGTCAGGCGTGGCGCGACCATCTACGCGCTCTCCGACCGGTGCCCGCATCGAGGATGCTCCCTTCATGAGGGCGAGTTTCCTGGCGAGACCACGGTGGTGTGCCCGTGCCACGGGAGCACCTACAGCCTCCAGGACGGGGCGCTGCTGCACGGCCCGTCCACCGCACCGGCGCTGGCCTACCTGACCAGGGTGCGCGACGGGAAGGTGGAGGTCCGGCTGGCCCGAGCCTGACCACGCGGCGTCTGCCCGGAGAGCTGAACCGTGAGATCCTGCGACCGTGGGAGCTGGACCGGTGAGCGATCAGGTGCAGAGGCTTCTCGAGCGGCTCGACGCGGCGTGGGCCGCGCTCACCGACTCGTACGAAGGCGTGTCCGACTCGCGGCTGGTGGAGCCCGGCGTCGTGGACGACTGGTCGGTGAAGGACGTCCTGGCGCACGTGACGAGCTGGGAGGAGGAGGCGCTGAAGCACCTGCCGCTGATCATCGCGGGCGGCACGCCGCCCCGGTATGCGGCGCAGGGCGGGATCGACGCCTTCAACGCCCGCGCGACCGAGGCTGGTCGGCGTCTGTCCCTGGCGGAGGTGCTGCGGCGGCGGGACGAGACCCACGCCCGACTCCTCGACTTCATCCGGAGCCAGCCTGCGGGCACGTTCGGGGGTCAGACACGAGCGCGACGTCGCCTCCGGCTCGACACCTACGGTCACTACCCCGAGCACACCGAGGCCATCCGGGCATGGCGGGACCGCCTGCCGGCGTGACCGCGGAGTGAGGAGCCTGACCGGCCCCTCGCTCCACTATGCGCCTTGTTCTACGCCGCTCCGGCGAGCCAGCGGCCGTACAGGTCGGCGAAGCGGCCGCCGCGGGCGATGAGGTCGTCGGGCGGGCCGACCTCGACAACGCGCCCGTCCTCGACGATGGCGATCTGGTCGGCGTCGATGACGGTGGAGAGCCGGTGGGCGATGATGATGGTGGTGCGGCCCTGACGGAGGCGGCGCAGGGCCTGCTGTAGGCGCGCTTCGGTGATCACGTCGAGGTTGGAGGTGGCCTCGTCGAGGATGAGCAGGGCGGGGTCGGCGAGCCAGGCGCGGGCGAAGGAGACGAGCTGGCGCTCGCCGGCGGACAGCTTGACGCCGCGTTCGCCGACCTCGGTGTCGAGGCCATGGGGCAGGGCGGCGATCACTGGCTCGGCGCCGACGGCGCGGACGGCGGCCTCGATCTCGGCGCGGGTGGCGTCGGGGCGGCCGAAGCGAATGTTGTCCGCGACGGTGGCAGATCGATTACTGTCAAAGGAAGAGAACAGGAACCCCTCCTGCGGGACGTAGCCCATCGCCCGGCGCAGGTCGCCCAGGCGCACCTGGCGCAGGTCGTGACCGTCCAGGCTGACCTGCCCGGAAAGGGGATCGTAGAAGCGGGCGATCAGCTTGGCCACGGTGGACTTGCCCGCTCCGGTCGGCCCGACCAGGGCCAGCGTGCTGCCCGCCGGTACCAGCAGGTCGACCCCGTGCAGGACCTCTGGCCCGCGTGAGCTGTCCGATTCCGGTGACTCTGGCACAGGCGCTCCTGGGGGGCTGTGGGGGGAGCGAGCTCCCCCCACATGGGTCGGGCCTGAGGTCACGTAGGCGAAGCGGACATCCTCCAGCCGCACCTCACCCGAGACCATCAGCAGGGGGATGGGCTCGGGCGCCTCGCGGACGGTTGGCTCGACCGCGAGCACCGCGCCGACGCGCTCGGCCCCGGCGGTGGCGGCCTGGAAGGTGTCGTACAGCTCCGAGAGCTGCTGGACAGGGTCGAAGAGGCTGCGCAGGTAGAGCAGGAAGGCGGCGAGGGTGCCGATCTCCAGGCCGCCGGCGAGCACCTGGCGCCCGCCGACGCCCAGCACGACCACGGTGGCCAGCGCGCCGGCGAACTCCACCCCGGGGAAGAACAGCGCGGCCAGCGCGATGGTGCGCTGATGCGCTCTGCGCTCGTCGTGGGTCGCCGCGGCGAAGCGCTCGGCGGTGCTCCGCTCGCGCCGGAACGCCTGGATCGCGCGGACGCCGGCGAGTGCCTCCTGCAGCTGCACCGTGACCACGGTGGCGGTCTCGCGCACCCGCCGCCAGGCGGCGGCGGAGCGGCGGCGGAAGACGGTGCCGGCGAGCGCCAGCAGCGGCGCGACCGTGAGCGTGGCCAGCGCAAGCTGCCAGTCCAGCAGCACCAGGATCACCGCGATCCCGGCCAGGGTGATGACGCTGGTGATGAAGGTGACCAGGCCGTCGGTGACGAGGTCGCTCATGGCGTCGATGTCGTTGGTCATCCTGGCCACGACCCTGCCGGTGCGCTCGTGCTCGTAGAAGTCGAGCGAGAGCGTCTGCAGGTGGCCGAAGAGCCTGCCGCGCACGGCGTACAGCACCCGCTGGCCGACCGCGGCGACGGTCAGGATCTCCACGCGCCCGGCGAGCAGCTGCACGGCGGCGAGGACGACGTAGGCGATCGCGACCCGGTCGAGCACCTCGAGGTGCCGCGGCACCACCCCCCGGTCGATGGCGACCTTGACCAGGTAGGGCATGGCCAGCCCGGCGGCGCTCTGGGTCAGGACCGCCAGGGAGCCGAGCGTGAGCAGGCCGCGGTGGGGTCGCACCAGCGGCCACAGCCACGCCCGCGCCTGCCGGCCGGAGCGGGTCGGCCGCTCGGACCGCGCCGGGCGGTTGCGGAGCCTCACGAGGCCACCTCGTCGGCCAGGCTGTCGACGTCGGCGCCGGCGCTGACCAGCACCGCGCGGTAGCGCGGCTCGCGGCGCACGAGCTCGGCGTGGCTGCCCTGCGCGACCACGCGGCCGCGGTCGAGCAGCACGATGCGGTTGGCCAGCTCGAGGCTCGCCCTGCGGTTGGCGACCAGCAGCACGGTGGCGTCGCCGAGGGCGCCGGAGAGGCCCTGCAGGATGGTGGCCTCGGTGGCCACGTCGACGTGGGAGAGGGCGTCGTCCAGGATGAGCACCCTCGGCTCGGCCAGGAGCGCCCGTGCCAGGGCGACCCGCTGGCGCTGGCCGCCGGAGAGGGTGTAGCCCTGCTCGCCGACGACCGTATCGAGCCCGTCGGGGACCGACTCCACCACGTCGAGCGCCGCGGCCGCCTCGAGGGCCTCCAGCACCTGCTCGTCGCTGGCGTCCGGTCGGCCGAAGGCGACGTTGTCGCGCAGGGTGGCCGAGAACAGCTCCGGCTCCTGGTGGACCACGGCGACCGCGCCGCGCAGCGACTCGAGCGTGAGGTCGGCGAGGTCGTGGCCGTCCACCAGCACACGGCCGGCGCTGGGCTGGTACAGGCGGGGGATGAGCGCGGCCAAGGTGGACTTGCCAGAGCCGGTCCCGCCGACCAGCGCGACGCGCTCACCCGGCACGATCTCGAGGGTCACGTCGACCAGGCTGGGGCGGCCCGACTCACCGTAGCGGAAGCTGACGTGGTCGAAGACGATGCGGGCGCCACGCGGGCGGGCGGTGCCAGACGCGGCGCTGAGGCGCGGGCGCGCGGCCGGGTCCGGCAGCGGCCGGGCGCCAGGGCGGTCGGCGATGCCGGGCGGCCGGTCGATTACCTCGAGCACCCGCTCCGCGCTGGCAGCCGCCCGCTGCGCGAAGCCGAACAGCATCCCGAGCGACTGCAACGGCCACACCAGCATGACCAGGTAGGAATTGAACGCCACCAGCGTGCCGAGGGTGATCTGGCCGTCGACGGTGAGTCGCCCCCCGTACCACAGGATCGCGGCCAGGCTGAGCTGGGGCAGGGCAGCCAGCAGGGGAGTGTAGAAGCCGCGCAGGCGGGCCGCGCGCAGGTTCTCGTCGAGCAGCGCGTGGGCCTCGCGCTCCAGCTTTGCGCCCTCCTCGGCCTCGCGGCCGAAGGCCTTGACCACGCGGACGCCGGCGGCGTTCTCCTCCACCACCGTGGTCAGGTCGCCCTCCTTCTGCTGCACCCGCCAGTAGATGCGGTGCAGGCGCCGGTTGAAGCGCAGCGCGCCGTAGACCAGGGGCGGCGCGAGCCCCAGCGCCACCAGGGTGAGCCGTGCCGACAGCGTCCACATCTGCACCGCGGCGATGCCGAAGGTGAGCAGGTTCAGCACGCTGAACACGAGCCCCCAGGAGAGGAAGTAGCGCACTGAGCGGATGTCGGAGGTCGCCCGCGACAGCAGCTGGCCGGTCTGGATCTGGTCGTGCCAGCCGGGCTCCAGCGCCAGCAGGTGGCGCGCGAGGCGGTTGCGCAGGTCGTATTCGACGTCGGTGCCGACCCGGCCGGAGACGTTGCGGCGCAGCCCGCCGAGGACCCAGCGCAGCAGCGCCAGCGCCAGCAGCAGGCTGGTCTCACGGCCGAGGACCCCCGCCTGTCGCCTGGTCAGGCCCTGGTCGATGATCGTCCTGGTAACCAGCGGGATCAGCGTGGTGATGGTCATCATCGCCACGCCCATGGCGAACGCCAGCAAGGCCCGCCGCCAGTGGGGAGCGAGCAGGCCCACGATGCGGCGCAGGGTGCCGATGGCCAGGCCTTCAGGGGGTGGGGTGCTCAGGTAGTCGGGCAGGGGCTTCCTCCAGGGGGCTCACTGGGTTGGTTGTCCCTTCAACGTACCTGCGAGCTGCGACAATCCGCAGCAGACGGGATGGGATGGGCCGGGTTGGCGCGGACCCGGCCCATCCTCGCTCTCGAGCTCCCCCCTCAGCTCCCGATGGCGTTCTCGGGCAAATCTACGTAAGTCTCGCGATGAAAGTCCTTCGAGCACAACAGGCAGACTGGGACCCTGTCGCTTGGAGGTGCAAATGTCGCTGTCCCGGGTTCGGTTCATTGTCCTGTCTGTCGGGATCGCCACTGTTCTCATCAGTGGTGTCATCGCCAGTGCCCCTGCGCCGGAGAGGGCGTCCGCCCTGCCGCTGCGGCAACGGGAGCTCAACCCGAGTGGGGGGTGGTGCTGGTTCGGAGACCCGCGGGCCATCTACTACCAGGGCGCCCACCGGCGCACCTACGTGGGCTGGGTCAGCCGCGCCGGCGATATCCAGGTGGCCAGCTACGATCACGACACGGGCCAGCGGATGGTGACCACCATCAGGGCGAAGTTCCAGATCGACGACCACGCCAGCCCGTCGCTGCTGGTCCGCCCGGACGGCCACCTCATAGCCTTCTGGTCGGGCCACTTCGGGAATGCGATGTTCTACCGGCGCACGGTCAACCCGGAGGACATCTCGTCGTGGGAGCCGGAGCGCACCGTGCCCACCAACACCCCGGGAACATACGGCTACACCTACCCCAACCCGTTCCAGCTGTCGGCCGAGGGCAACCGCATCTGGCTGCTGTGGCGGGGCGGGAACTACAACCCGACCTTCTCGACCTCCAGCGACGAGGTCACCTGGGAGCCGGCGCGGACGCTGATCAGCGTTCCCGGGCAGCGCCCGTACGTGAAGGTCGCCAGCAACGGCGTCGACACATTCCACCTGGCATTCACCCAAGGGCACCCTCGCAACCTGCAGACCAACATCTACTATGCGCGCTACCGGGCCGGCAGCTTCTACCACGCGAATGGCTCGCTGATCGAGCCCGCCAGCCAGCTGCCGTTCACCCCGGCCCAGGCCGACAAGGTGTACGACGCGGCCGCGCACGGTGGTGTCAAGGCGTGGATCCACGACGTCGCCTTCGATTCCGCCGGCCGTCCGGTGGTGGTGTTCGCCACCTTTCCAAGCTCCAGCGACCACCGCTACCACTACGCCCGCTGGAACGGCAGCCGCTGGGAGGACCACGAATTCGTTCGGGCGGGCGGGACCATGAGCGGTGACCCTTCAGAGCCCGACTACTCTGGTGGGGTCACGCTGGATCATCGGGACCCGAGGTGGGTGTTCCTCGCCAAGCAGGTCAACGGCAAGTTCGAGATCCAGGCGTACCGGACCACCGACGGCGGTCACACCTGGGGCTCGCGGGTCGTGACCACCCGGTCGGGGCGCGGCAACTACCGGCCGGTCCGTCCCCGGGGCCAGCCCGGCACCGACATGGACGTCGTCTGGATGCGCGGCGGCTATCCCAGCTTCCACGACTACCGCACCGCGATCGACGTGGAGGCGCTGAGCCGTGACGCTCTCAACCCCGCCGCCGTCGCGCTCGGCACCGGGCAGCTGCAGGTGCTCGCCTCCGACGGGACGGGCGCGCTGATCAGCAAGTCTTCCGGCCCGACGGGATGGAGTGACTGGACCGGCGTCGGGCGGGGGCCCGCCGGTCATATCCTCGGTGCGCCCGCGGTCGCCTCCTCGGCGCCCGGTCGCCTCGACCTCTTCGTCGTCGACAAGGCCAACGGGCACCTGCTCCAGCGCGCCCAGGTGGGCGGGGTGTGGGGCGCCTGGTCCGACCGTGGCGCCGGGCCGGGCGGCCATCCCATCAGCGCGCCGGCGGTCGCGTCGTGGGCTCAGGGGCGACTCGACGTGGTTGCCCGCGACACCGTCACCCTGCGGCTGCTGCACTGGTGGTTCAACGGCTCCTGGCACGGCCCGGAGTCACCGGTGGCCAGCCCGGGCGGTGTCGTCGTGCCCAGCGTGGCGGCCTGGGGGTCCAACCGGCTCGACGTGTTCGCGGTAACCGACCGGGGCACGCTGGCCCACGCCTGGTGGGATGGCCGCTGGCACGGGTGGCAGTCACTGGGCGCCGGGCCGGGCGGGGTGGCCTACAAGACTCCGGCGGCGGTCGCCTCCTGGGGGGCGCGCCGGCTCGACGTGTTCGCGGCCACCAGCGGTGGCCGGACCCTCGCCCATCGATGGTTCTCGGGCTCCACCGGCTGGCTGGGCCCCGAGACCCTGGCCGCCGGCACGGGGCCCGACCGGCTCCCGCTCGCCGGCATGGCGGCGACCTCCTGGGCGCCAGGCCGCCTGGACGTCTTCTCCACCGACGCGCGCAATCACGGCCTGCTGCACACCTGGTACACCGCAGGCTGGTACGGGCCCGAGCACGTGGACTTCACCAATGCCGCCCCGGCCATCCTGGCCGACCCGAACCCGCGTACCACACCGATCCCGGTCGACCCGCGCGCCCTCAACCTCGCCGACGATTAAGTAGCTGCTAAGTAGCTGCGCCAGTAGCTCCAGGCGACCACTGACTGAGCTACGCCGTGTGGAACGCGGCCAGGCGCTCCGCTTCGTCGTCCAGCTCGTGGAGGGTCCTTCGCCTCGGTGGGGTGCCGAGTTTCTCGTCGCCCGCGTGAATCCGCTGGCCCACGCCGCTCCCGCCGTGCTAACGTAGCAGTACCTAATTAATTATGATCTAGAACGTATTCTCGCGAAGCGAGGACGGCGGTGGTTGCTTCCTACCAGCCCACGGAGCGGACCAGGGTCAGGCGCCTTCCCGAGCGCGGAACCTACGACCGTCCGACCGTGCACGCGATCCTGGACGAGGGGTTCATCTGCCACGTCGGCTTTGTCGCCGAGGGGCAGCCCTACGTCACCCCCACCGGCTACGCGCGCGTGGGGGAGACCCTGTACCTCCACGGCTCCAGCGGCAGCCGCCTCGGCCTGCGGCCCGGCATGGACGTCGGCGTCACGGTGACACTGCTCGACGGGCTGGTGCTGGCGAGAGCGGCGTTCCACCACTCCTTCAATTACAGGTCCGCGATGGTGCTTGGTCGCACACGCCTGGTCACAGATTTCAACGAGAAGGACGCCGCGCTAAGGGCACTGGTCGAGCACATCGTCCCGGGCCGCGGGGCGGACGTTCGGCCTGGCGACGCCAAGGAGCTGGCCGCTACCGCCGTGCTGGCGGTGCCGCTGGAAGAGGCCTCAGCCAAGGTCCGCCGGGGCGGTCCCGTGGACGATGAGGAGGACTATGGCCTGCCGGTTTGGGCTGGGGTTCTGCCGTTCGCGCTCGTGCCAGGTGCTCCAGTGCCAGATCCTCGCTCGAGCTCAACCATCGACGTGCCGCCCTACGTGGCTGCCTGGCACCGCGGAAGCCCAACGGCTTGATTCATGGTGGCGGTGCGACACCACTACGTGAATAGCGCCCGAACCGCCGCTATCGCATCCTCGCTCCATAGCGCCGCACCCCGGTACCGCTCCAGCGTGCGCTGGTACACCTCCATCTCCTGGGGCTCGTTGATCTGTAGCTCGGCTGAAAGCGTCTCCACTGTGATGAGGGCGTCGTCGTCCAGTTCGAAGACGACGAACGGGTGCAGGTAGGCGTCGGGGGCCTCCTGGTCGAGCAGGAGCACCCCTATCGAGACGTTGGGCAGGCTGGCGACAGAGATGAGCCGGTCGAGCTGGGCGGCCATGAGGTCGGGCGGTCCCGGCCGCCAGCGGAGCGCCCCCTCGGTGATGATGAACTCGAAGCGCTTGCGTTGGTCGTACAGGATCGTCTGGCGCTCCATACGCTGCGCCACAGCCCCCGCTAAATCAGCTTGCGACGAGGGATTGCCCTGCGCCATGACGCGCCGGGCGTAATCGGCAACCTGCAAGAGGCCCGGCACCATGGTTGGCTGGAACACCACAATGGCTGTGGCCTCGCGCTCGAGCTCGGCGATCTCGCGCTGGCGCTGGGTCAGTCCCAGACGGTGGAGGATGCGCCAGCTCGTGGCTTCGGTGGCCAGGCGTCTGACCAAGTCACCGAGCTCGGCCACTTCCTCGGGCATCGCGTGCGTTGCCTCGGCCCAGGCGCGGACGTCGCCGACACTGGGGACTGTGCGGCCCGTCTCGATGCGCGAGATGCGCGGTTGGTTGGTGCTTAGCAGCCGAGCAAGGTCAGCGCCGCTAAGCCCCGCCCGCCGGCGAAGCTCCAGAAGTTTGCCGCCGAGCTGGCGGCGTGCCCCCTCGTAGGTCAAAGTTTCGCCAGGTACTCCTTCAGGCGGACGGAATGGGCCAGAACCATATCGCGGTGGCGGCGGTAGAGCACGACGTCCTCGATCTGCTCGGTGCCGAGGAAGCGCCCCTCTTCGTCATAGCGCAACCGGATGACTACGGTGTCGTCCATGAGCCAATAGTCGTCCAGTTGGCTCACCGCCGGCTGAACGTGCGCCGCTTCCACGATGCGGCAATCCTCGCCGCAGTCGACGCTGGGGATCTGTGTAGCGAGCTCAAAGCGTAGGTAGTCACTCAGTGGTGGCGTTACCAGGTGGACTCGTTGCAATTGCTTACCGGCTCGTCGCGCCTCGGTTACGAGCTTCAGCCACGAGTCGTTGTCCGGCGTCAGCTCGGGCAGTTTCCCGGAGCGCCGCCACTCCGCGAGCCACTCCTCTTCCTGGGGGACGGAGTACACGGGCAAGGTCTCGAGCCGGAAGGCCGAGCGCCGGAAGTTCTGGAGCCACCAGCCCAGATCAGGCATCGGTCTGGTTCAGGAGCTCGGCCGGGATCTCCACCAGGGCCTCGCCTTCAGGCAGGGTCACGTCAGCCTCTGTGACGATATAGCCCTGGACCACGATGGTGCCCCGATCGCTCAGGTAGATCATCGGACAGGTCCCGTCCCTGCAGGGACCCCGTAGCGGTGTGAGCCTCACGATGCACCTCCCGCATCGAACCGCGCGACCTGCATACCTTGAGGTCTCGCGTTCGCGCTGGTCAAGGGCCACTTCTGAAACTCGTGCTTGACCCGGGACTATGCATGCTGCGTATCATATGCGCCTCATGTATCACGACCGGAAGGCGGTGGCGGACGGCCTCGTGAAAGGAGGTGGTGCCTGGGAGGTGGTGCCTGGGAGGGTCTTCGTCTGCACCTTTGGCCGGGCGTGCGCCACGGTACATTCACATAAGAGTGTCCGGTGGAAGCTCCCACGCTCGGTCTCCTACCGAAGGAGGTCTGTGGCAATTTCTCTACTGTATTGGCTGGCGTTCCATCTGACGGGCCGGTGTTTCGCTTGCGGTCGGCTCGTGCTGCTGCACACGCCGTGGCGGGAGCACCGCTGCAACCGGCAGCCCCTCCCGATCACGCTGACCGAGCAAGGCTGGTTGCGTGCCGTGGCGGACGTCACAGAGCCAACAACCGAAGTGGCCTTGCGTAAGTAGCCACGATTCCACGGGGTGAAGGGGAAGCGTAAGGACACCCAAGCCGGGGCCTGGCCCTGAGTTCCCCCGGCAACAGGCTCGGGGCCAGTCCCTGCGGTCATTTGACTAGAGCCATAGAGAGGCGGAGTCGTGGAAACCCTCGTGCATATCTTCGGCATCACCGTGTTGGGCTTGATCGGGGTGGCGTCGGTGCTGGGTCTCATCATCTTGGTGATGTGTCAGGTGCGCCTCGTCGTGCGCATTACTGGCCGGATTTCGGAGCCGAGACATCAGCCGCGCGAGTTCTTCCCGGACACCCCACCGCAGCGGGTGTTTGAAGACTACTGGCAGAACTAGGGCAGTTTGGTTTGGCGTCGCGGTAGATCCGCCGGCACCGGGGAAGGCCCACCTTGCCGCGCGGCAAGGTCCGCGTCTCGACGTCTCTGGCTGGGGTGGCGGGGTCTCAGCGGGACAGGTTCAAGGGGTTGAGGTCGGGGGGGCGGGGGAGGTGGAAGGTGTCCCAGCCGATGGCGGCGAGGGCGGCCTGCATCAACGCGAAGCCGACGACCAGGGCGATGATCGCGCCGATGGTCTTGTGGCGGCGGCCGAAGGCGGCGAGCGTGCCGACCAGCCCGATGGCCAGCAGCAGCATCAGGTAGCCGAGGGTCGTGCGCAGGCTGGGCAGGGGATTGTGGCCGAGCGTGTAGACGCCAACGGCACCTAGCACGAACCCGCCGCCGGCGCGGTTGCGCCCGAGCAGCGCGGCGCCTCCCAGCACCACCAATGCGGGGACGGTGATGCGTGCGCTGCTGACAGGCTCGTCGATGGTGAGGGTGGCGTAGTTCACGGCCGCGAACGTCGCCACCAGCGTCAGGTCGCGGAGCAGGCCGCCGGGCAGCAGGTCCGCCAGGACGGTGCCGCGTGGGTAGGTGCGCGGTGCGGCGCGCTCCTCGGCCTGCTCACGCTCATCGGGCTCGTAGCGACCCACCTCGGTCGCTATGTCTCGTCCGTCCTGGGACCAGCGATGCCCGGCCTCCCACCCGGCGGCCAAGGGTGACGCCGCCCCCGCCGCCTCTGGCGCCCCTGGCGCCCCCGGCGCCCCCGGCGCCTCCGCCCCCACGGGCGCCACCGGCGTCACCGGCGCAGTCGCCCAGGACGCCGGGGCCGGAGCGAGCCGCGGGGTCTGGTCCTGCGCGGGCCACGCCGGCCCCGCCCCGCCCGCCGCTCCCACCGGGCCCATCGACCCCATCGGTGCCACCGGCACCGTTGCTGGCTGGTCCGCCGCCGGCGGGGCGGCCGGCCGCGGGAAGCGGGGCATCGTCCAAGTGCTCTGCACGACCTGGGTCGCCGCGGTGACCGGGTCCTGACCGAACCCTCCGACCAGCCGCGCCAGCAGCATCCGCGCGCCCGGGCGGCGCTGCGGGTCCTTGTCCAGGGCGGCGAGCACTGCCTCGAGCAGCCGGCCCTCGAGACCCCGGACGTCCGGCTCCTCGTACAGGATCCGGTGGGCGATGGTGCCCACGTCGCCGCGGCCGAACGGCGGCTGCCCGGTGGCGGCGAAGGTCACCAGCCCGCCCCAGGCGAACACGTCGCTGGCCTCCGAGGCGCGGGCGTTCTGGAGTTGCTCCGGCGCGAGCCAGTTCACCGAGCCGATCACCTTGCCAGTCTGCGTCAGGGTGGTGGCGTCGACCGCCCTCGCGATGCCGAAATCGATCACCTTGGGACCCTCCGGCGACAGCAGCACATTGCTCGGCTTCAGGTCCCTGTGGACTACGCCGGCGGCGTGGATCGCCTCCAGCGCCTCGGCCACTCCCACGGCAAGTGCCTCCAGCCGGCCGCCGGTAAGCGGCCCGCCCTCGTCCACCGCTTCTTGCACGGTCGGCCCGGGGACGTACTCGGTGACGTAGTAGGGACGCTCGGCGTCGAGATCGGCGTCCAGCACCCGTGCCGTGCAGAAGCCAGCCACACCGGAGGCCGCGCGGACCTCGCGCCGGAACCGCGCGCCGGTCTCGGGGTCGCCGGCGCGGTCGGAGCGGACCACCTTGACCGCCAGCAACCGCCGGTCGGGCGCCTGGCCCAGGTAGACCACGCCCATGCCACCACCGCCGAGCCGGCTGAGGACCCTGTACGGCCCGAGCTGCCTCGGGTCGTCGGGACCGAGCGGTACGGCACTGCTCATTCGAGCACCTTACCAACTCCCCGCCCGTTTGATCCGGTCCCCGCGCGCCGGGCCGATCGGCTCAGCGTTGCGGCTGGGTGGTGGGGTCGTCGGTGGGGGTGGCGGGGTGGCCGCTGCCGCCGCCGCTGGCGCCGCTGGCGGTGGCGCCGCTGGCGGTGGCGGCGACGGGTTGGCGGCGGCCGGGGACGCGGCCCAGGATCTCGTCGACGTCGGTGCCGTCCACGGTCTCGCGTTCCAGCAGCAGCGCGGTGAGCTTGTCGAGCGCGTCGCGGTGCTCGCCAAGCACCCCCAGCGCGCGGTCTTCGGCCTCGCGCAGCAGCTTGGCGACCTCGGTGTCGATGACCCGCTGGGTCGCCTCCGCGTACGGCCGGGAGCGGACCTCCTCCCCGCCCAAATACATCGGGCTGCCGGTGGCGAACCCGACCGGCCCGAGCGTGGGGCTCATGCCGAACTCGCGGATCATCCGGGTCGCCAGGTCGGTCGCGCCGGCCAGGTCGTTGGCGGCGCCGGTGGAGCCCTCCCCAAACACCAGCAGCTCCGCCGCGCGCCCGCCCAGCCGGATCGTCAGCGAGTCCTTCAAGTACCCCTCCGAGTACAGGTGCCGCTCGTCCACCGGCAGCTGCTCGGTCACCCCCAGCGCCTGCCCCGCCGGCAGGATGGTCACCTTGGCGACGGGGTCGCCGTGCGCCGACAGCGCCGCCACCAGCGCGTGGCCGGACTCGTGCACCGCCACCGCGCGCTTCTCGTCGGGCAGCAGCGCGTTGGAGGACTCCCGCCGCCCCAACAGCACCCGGTCGCGGGCTTCGGCGAAGTCGGCCGCGGTCAGGACCTCCCGGTTGGCCCGCACCGCGTAGATCGCCGCCTCGTTGATCAGGTTGGCCAGGTCCGCGCCGGAAAACCCCGGCGTGCCCCGGGCGACCACGTCCAGGTCCACGTCCGCGCCCAGCCGCTTGCCCTTGGCGTGGACCTGCAGGATCGCCCTTCGCTCGCGCTGAGTCGGCAGTGGGATCACCACCTGCCGGTCGAAGCGGCCCGGCCGCAGCAGCGCCGGGTCCAGCACCTCCGGCCGGTTGGTCGCCGCCATCACCACCACCCCGGTCGCCGGGTCGAAGCCGTCCATCTCCGACAGCAGCTGGTTCAGGGTCTGGTCGCGCTCGTCGTTGGAGACCACCTGCCCGCCGCGGCGCTGGCCGATCGCGTCGATCTCGTCGATGAAGATGATCGCCGGGGCGCGCTTGCGGGCGTCGTTGAACAGGTCCCGCACCCGCGCCGCGCCCACCCCCACAAACATCTCCACAAACGACGACCCGGTCACCGAGATGAACGGCACCGCCGCCTCCCCCGCCACCGCCCGCGCGATCAGGGTCTTGCCGGTGCCGGGCGGGCCCACCATCAGCACGCCCTTGGGCCCCATCGCGCCGGCGCGGCGGTAGCGGTCGGGGTTGCGTAGGAAGTCGACCACCTCGGTGACCTCCTGCTTGACCCCCTCATACCCCGCCACATCCGCAAACGTCGTCGACGGCCGCTCGGTATCGTAGACACGCTGGCGTCCGCGGCCGACGCCACCGAGCGCGCCGAGCTGGCGGCGGGTGGAGCGCCCGAGGTAGATGAAGAAGCCCACGAACAGCAGCAGCGGCAGCAGGCTCAGCAGCACCGTCACGAAGGAACTCTGCGCGCCGACCGCCGTGACCTGGACCTTGTGCTGCTCCAGCAGCTGGGTGAACTGCGGGTCCTGCAGGTTCACCGGGTACGAGGAGCGGAAGTGGGTCCCGTCGGTGAGGACGCCGCTGATGTGCCCGTCGGAGCCGATCTCTATCGAGCGCACCTGGCCCGCGGCGATCTTGTCCTTGAGCTGCGGCTGGTAGTTGAGCGTCACCTCGTTGCTCCTGCCGGGGCGCCCGGCGAACACCAGGATCGCGATGGTGAGGGCGATCCCGATCCACGGCAGCCACATGCGCCACCTCGGCGGAGGCGGCGGGGGCGGCGGCGTGGGCGGCCGGTCCGGCGGCGGCGGCTTCGCCTGGTTGCTCAGGTGCACCCTCGGGTGCGGGCCCTCCAACATCGTGCGCTCCTCGCGAACGGACAGTTGCACCCCCAAGGTAGCGCCCCTGGCGGGGAAAGGGTATGTGCCCGCGGCGGGGTGAGGGGGTGTGCCGGCTCAGCCGGTGTAGGGCACGCGGCGGTCGGCCGGGATTTCTGCCAGCCGCGGGTTCTGCTTGTCCCGGCCGGAGAGGACCGGCTCGGGGTCGGGCCAGACGATGCCGAGGTCGGAGTCGTTCCAGGCGATCCCCAGCTCGTCGGAGCCGTCGTACTCGTTGGTCACGAGGTAGGTCATGGTCACCTGGTCGTGGGCGTAGAAGCCGTGCGCGATCCCCTCCGGGATGTAGAGCGCCAGGTCATCGCTGCCGCCGAGCTGCAGGCCGGTGTGCTTGCCTTCGGTCGGCGAGGCGACCCGCGTGTCGACAAGCACCGCTGTCACCCGGCCGGACTGCACGAACCACAGATCGGCCTGGCGGCGGTGGTAGTGCAGCCCGCGAAGGACCCTTGGGGCCGAGTCGGAGCGGTTGGCCTGAACCATCGGTTTGGCGAACGGCAGCCAGGAAGCCCGGTAGGTCTCGAGGAAGCGGCCGCGCGCGTCCGCGACCGGCTCCACCCGGATCAGCCACACCCCCTGGATCTCACTGGATTCGAACACGTCGGCCAACGTGCACCTCCCCCCGCGCGGTACCAGCCGCTAGGAGGCTACACACGAGGTTGGTGGTTCGCCAAGGAGGGACCGCGAACGTAGCCCCTCTAGGTGGTACGGAACGGTGCCGAAGTAGTACTAGGAGCCGGTAGGGACGCACCCGGCATCATGCGCTGGTACTACGACTTCGCCAGATGGGACGTTTGCCAGATCCATCCGGCTCCGCCGATCCGCTCACTCGTTCCGGGACGGACAACAATGGCCGAGGCCGCTGCCGCACTGGTGCTCTTCCGACTTGGAGACCGCGGCTACGCCTGCCCCAGGGACAAGGTACGCCAAGTGGTCGACGTGGGCGCCGGCCAGCCGCCGATCCCGGGCTTGGAGCCTTCGAGTCTCGGCGTGCTCGAGGGCGCGCAGCGGCCGCTGCCGCTGGTGAGTCTGCGCATCGCCCTCGGCCTGCCCGACCGCGGGCCGGAGGGACGCATCCTGGTGGTCACCACCAGCCATGGCCCGGTGGGCTTCCTGGTGGACGAGGTGGTGCGAGTGCTCGAGGTGGACCCGGTCGCCACCAGCGTGCGCGAGAACCGCCTCGGCAGCGGCTACGTGGTCGGCACGGTCGAGGCGCTTGGCACCACCTGGTTGCTCGTCGACTTCGACGGAATAAGGCTGCCGGAGAGGCTGAGATCGCTCCCACGACGCGGGTAGCATGACGCTCCAGGAGCGTCGCTGCCCCGACCCGGGAGAAGAGCACCAGTGCCGACCAGCCCGACCTCGCGCGAGTACCGCACCACCGTCGGGCTGTTCACCACCGGCGTCACCGTCATCACCGCCAACGCGCCCGGCCTTACCCACGGCATGACGCTCAACTCGTTCACCTCGGTCTCGCTCGACCCACTGCTGGCGCTGATCTGCGTGGAGCGCGACGCGGTCATGCACAAGGTGCTCGAGGACGCCGGCACCTTCGCGGTCTCGGTGCTCGGCGGCGACCAAGAGCGCCTCGCCAGGTATTTCTCGGACTCGAGCCGGCCCGCGGGCGGCGGGCAGTTCGCCGAGGTGCCGCACCGGCTCGGGCCGGCGAGCGGCGCGCCGCTGCTGGACGACGCGCTGGCCTGGCTCGAGTGCGCGGTCGAGCGCACCTACGACGGCGGCGACCACTCCATATTCCTTGCCCGCGTGGTCACCGTCGAGCGCGGCCGCGTGCGCCAGCCGTTGCTGTACTTCGGGGGGGCGTACCGCAGGCTGAACGACGGCCGGCCAGCCGCGTAGGTTGATCCATGTGGGGGGAGCGCGCTCCCCCCACACCCCTAGCTGGCTCATCTCGCGCGGGGCGGCTCAGGTGCCGAAGAGGCGGTCGCCGAAGTCGCCGAGGCCGGGGACGATGAAGGCCTCGTCATTCAGGCCGTCGTCGACGCTGGCGGTGACGATGTCGAGCGCCGGGTGCTCCTGAGTGAGGTGGTCGATACCCTCGGGCGCGGCCACCACCGATAGCAGGGTGACCCGGGCCGGGCCTTCGGGAAACAGGCTGCGGCAGGCGGCGGCGGCCGAGCCCCCGGTGGCCAGCATGGGGTCGAGCAGCAGCACGTAGCTGTCCCGCAGCGGCGGCAGCTTGGTGTAGTAGGCGGAAGGCTGGAAGGTGGCGTGGTCGCGCTCCAGTCCGATGTAGCCGACCGCGACCTCCGGGAACAGCTCCGTGACGGCCTCGAGCATGCCAAGGCCGGCCCGCAGGATCGGGACCGCCACCAGGGGCGCGGCAAAGCCGGTCCCTTCGGCCTCGGCCAGCGGAGTGGTCACGCGGCGGTGCTCCACTGGCACGGTCCGGCTGGCCTCGACCACCAGGGCGAGCGCCAGGCGCTTGGCCAGCAACCGGAACAGCGGCGGCGGCGTCGACGCGTCCCGCAGCGCCGTCAGCATGGTCGCCGCCAGCGGATGATCGACCACAGTCACGGCCACGCGGATTCCTCCTGGGGTGTGGGTCTGAGTTCAGCCTGAGGTTGCCTTGTCGTACTCTGAGGCCCGGTCCATGTGGGGGGAGCGAGCTCCCCCCACGGCCCCCCAAGAGCGGCTGTGCCTCGGGGACCGTGGTTGCTGGGATCTCGCCGCCTGAGGGGTCGGTCATCAGTGGCCCCGGGTGATGAGGTAGCCGCCGAGGGCGAGGTCCTCGCGTAGGACGGCAGCGGTCAGGCGCATCCGGCTGGCGCTGACGGGGCTGGTGCGGGTGGGGGAGGGGTAGGCCTTGAAGCCGATGTCGCCCGCCTGCCTCATGGCGCGGAACATGTGGAAGGGATCGGAGACCACGACCACCTTGAGGCGCTTGGTCGTGTGCAGGCGCGAGTCCAGCACCCGCTTGGCACCGCGGAGGTTCTCGTAGGTCGTGCGGCTCTTCTCCTCCACCACCGTGGCGCTGGCGGGGACGCCACGCTGGACCGCCCAGCGCGCGCCCGAGCCGCCCTCGGTGAAGCGGTCACCGGGCTCGTTGCCGCCGGTGAACACGATCAGCGGCGCAACGCCGCTGCGATAGAGGTCGACCGCGTGCTCCAGCCGGGCCGCGTAGATGGCCGACGGGCGGCCGTCGTACTGTGCCGCCCCGAGCACCACGATCGCGTCCACCTTCGGATGCTCGTCCTTACCCATCCAGATCGCCACGAGCGTGGTCGAGGCGGTGAAGTAGAGCAGGACGACGGCGATGATTCCGATGATGACGCGACGCATGGGACCGATTCTACGAAGGTTCCGCGAATGCGCGGGGTCCGGGCGCGCGGAACGCGCCGTCTGGGAGCCTGCTTGCCTAGCTCGTGACCGCCGCCGAAACGGGGGATAGACTGCGGGTTCGACCCGACCGGGTTCGACCCGACCGCGGGATCATACGGTGGGACAGGAGATGGGGGCTATGAAGAGAGGTTACCGGGCCCTGGCCGCGCTCGCGCTGGTCGCGCTGGTTGCGGCGGGCTGTGGCAAGAAGCCGGCCAAGAGCACAGGGGCGGCCACGGGCAGTCAGGCGAGCAAGTTCCTCGCTTGCCAGGTGACCGACACCGGGGGCATCGACGACCGCTCCTTCAACGCCACCGCCTGGAAAGGCATGGTGGACGCCAAGACCCAGCTGGGCGTCCAGGTCAAGTTTCTCGAGTCGACCAGCCAGAACGACTTCGCCCCGAACATCAACACCTTCGTGCAGCAGAAGTGTGGGCTGATCGTGACGGTCGGCTTCCTGCTCGGCGACGCCACCAAGAACAGCGCGAAGGCCAACCCGAGCCTGAAGTACGCGATCGTCGACTTCGGGTACGCGCCAAAGGACGTGCCCAACAACAACGTGCTCGGGCTCACCTTCTCCACCGACCAGGCCGCCTTCCTCGCCGGCTACGTGGCCGCGGCCATGAGCAAGAGCGGCAAGCTTGGCACCTTCGGTGGGATCAAGCTCCCGACCGTGACGATCTTCATGGACGGCTTCTGGGCCGGGGTCAAGTACTACAACAAGCAGAACAACGCCAACGTGCAGCTCCTCGGCTGGAACGCCGCCAAGCAGAACGGCCTGTTCACCGGCGACTTCACCAACCAGGACAATGGCAAGCGGGTGACTGAGACGCTGCTCGGAGAGGGCGCCGACATCATCTTGCCGGTGGCCGGCCCGGTCGGCCTCGGCGCGGCCGCGGCGGTCAAGGCTGCCGGGGCCGGCAAGCACATGATCTGGGTCGACACCGACGGCTGCGTGAGCGCCTCGCAGTACTGCAGTCTCTTCCTGACCAGCATCGAGAAGCACATGGACGTGGCGGTCGAGACCGCCATCAAGAGCGCCGTGGACAACCAGTTCAAGGGCGGGACCTACGTGGGCACTCTGCAGAACAACGGCGTCGGCATCGCGCCGTTCCATGACTTCGAGAGCCAGGTGCCCCAGAAGGTCAAGGACGGCCTCAACACCATCAAGCAGGGCATCATCAGCGGCTCCATCTCGGTGAAGCCGTCCGCCTACCAGTAACGAGGGGGGGACTGCGGGGGCTCCGCCCCCCGCACACCCCCTTGATTGGGTCCGCCTTCGGCGGACATTCGGTTGACAATGGCGGGCCGCCACACCTGGCGGCCCGCGCATAGAGGTGACGAGCGCTGAAACTCGAGCTCAAGGGGATCTCCAAGCGGTTTCCCGGGGTCGTGGCCAACGACGGGATCGACCTTACGGTCGAGGAGGGCGAGATCCACGCTCTGCTGGGCGAGAACGGCGCCGGCAAGACGACCCTCATGAACGTGCTCTACGGCCTGTACCAGGCCGACGAGGGCCAGATCCTGGTCGACGGCGCCGAGGTCCGTTTCTCGAGCCCGAGGGACGCGATCGCCGCCGGGATCGGCATGGTCCACCAGCACTTCATGCTGATCCCGGTGTTCACCGTCGCCGAGAACGTGGTCCTCGGGGTCGAGCCCACCCGCGAGCTCGGCCTGCTCGACCGCGACCGCGCCCGCCGCGAGGTGCGCGAGCTGTCGGAGCGCTTCGGCCTGACGGTGGACCCTGACGCGATGGTCGCCGACCTGCCGGTCGGGGTGCAGCAGCGGGTGGAGATCATCAAGGCGCTGCTGCGCGAGGCCAGGCTGCTGATCCTGGACGAGCCGACGTCGGTGCTCACTCCGCAGGAGACCGAGGACCTGTTCGCCATCATGCGGTCGCTGCAGAAATCGGGGCGCTCGATCCTGTTCATCACCCACAAGCTGAAGGAGGTCCTGCCGGTCGCGGACCGCATCACCGTGCTGCGCAACGGCAGGGTGGTCGGCTCGACCGTGCCCGACGAGACCAGCGAGCAGCAGCTGGCCTCGATGATGGTGGGGCGGTCGGTGCTGCTGCGGGTCGCCAAGGACGAGGCCAGGCCAGGCGAGGTGGTGCTCGACGTAAAGGGGCTCACCGTGCTGGACGAGCGCGGCCAGACGGCTGTCGACGATCTCTCTCTCGACGTGCGCGCGGGCGAGATCGTGGCCATCGCGGGGGTGCAGGGCAACGGCCAGACCGAGCTGGTCGAGGCGCTCACCGGGCTGACGCCGGTGGCGGCCGGCACCGTCAGTCTCGCCGGCCGCGCCCTGGACCACGCCCGGCCGCGCGCGGTGCTGCACGCCGGGGTCGCCCACGTGCCCGAAGACCGCATCAAGGACGGCCTGGTGGCGACCTTCTCGATCGCCGAGAACCTGGTGCTGAACACCTACGACACCGCGCCGTTCGCGCACGGCCCGGTGATGGACCCCGCCGCGATCGCCGCGAGCGCCAGGGAGCGCGCCAGGGAGTTCGACATCCGCGCGCCGTCGGTCGAGGTCGAGGTCGGCACGCTCTCCGGCGGCAACCAGCAGAAAGTGATCATCGCCCGCGAGCTGTCGCGCCCGATCAAGCTGCTGATCGCCTCCCAGCCGACGCGCGGGCTCGACGTCGGCTCGATCGAGTACGTGCACCGCCGCATCGTCGAGGCACGCGACCACGGCGAGGCGGTGCTGATCGTCTCCTCCGAGCTGGACGAGGTGCTGGCGCTGGCGGACCGCATCCTGGTCATGTTCCGCGGGCGGATCGTGGGCGAGCGCCCGGCCGGAGCCGACCGGGACGAGATCGGCCTGCTGATGGCCGGTGGGGAGGTGACCAGATGACCGAGCCGGCCGTCATGCCGCCGGAGACCCCCCCGGCACCGCCGGCCAGGACCTCGCTCGGCGCCCGCTTCCTGAAGGAGCTGACCAGCACCAGCCCGGTGCTGGTGACCGTGCTGGCGATCTTCGCCGCGCTGGTCGTTGGCGCGGTGCTGATCGTGTTCTCCGACGAGAACGTGCTCTCCACCTGGGGCTACTTCTTCTCCGCCCCCGGCGACGCGCTGTCCGCCTCGTGGGACGCGGTCACCGCCGCCTACGGCGCCCTGTTCTCAGGGGCGTTCGGCGGCTCCGGCCCGCTGTCGGAGACCGTCGTCGCGGCCACCCCGCTGATGCTCGCCGGCCTCGGCGTGGCGCTCGGCTTCCGGGCGGGGCTGTTCAACATCGGCGCGGAGGGGCAGCTCCTGGCCGGCGGCATGGCCGCCGGCCTCGCCGGCTTCAGCCTGCACGGCCTGCCGGTGGTGATCCATCTGCCGCTGGCGCTGCTGGCCGGCTTCGCCGGCGGGGCGCTGTGGGGCTTCATCCCTGGCATCCTCAAGGCCCGCACCGGCGCTCACGAGGTCATCACCACGATCATGCTCAACTACGTGATGATCAATCTCTCCTTGTACCTGCTGTCCAGCTCGCTGTACCGCCGGCCCGGGCGCGTCGATCCGATCTCGAAGGTGGTGGACGTCTCCTCCCGCCTGCCCCACCTGGCCGGGCAGGGCCTGCGCCTGAACGCCGGCATCATCGTGGCGCTGCTCGCAGCGGCCGGCGTGGCTTGGCTGCTCGGCCGCAGCACCTGGGGGTTCGAGCTGCGGGTCGCCGGCACCAATCCCGACGCCGCGCTCACCGCCGGGATCGACGTCGGCCGCGCCACCGTGGTGGCGATGTCTCTGTCGGGCGCGCTCGCCGGGCTGGCCGGCGCCAACCAGGTGCTGGGCGTGCAGTTCAGCCTGGCGCCCGGGTTCTCCGCCGGGATCGGCTTCGCCGCCATCACCGTGGCGCTGCTCGGCCGCGCCAGCCCCGTCGGCGTGGTGCTGGCGGCGCTGCTGTTCGGCGCTTTGCAGGCCGGCGGACTGAACATGCAGGCGGCGACCGGCACGCCGGTCGACATCGTCATCGTGATCCAGTCGCTGATCGTGATCTTCGTGGCGGCGCCGGCGCTGGTCCGCGCGATCTTCCGGATCAAGGCCGCCCCCGTTGAGGCCGGGCAGCCCGTGTCGAAGGGATGGGGGAGCTGAGCATGGCGATCGGCGCGACCGGCGTGCTGGCACGGGGGCGGGGCGCCTCCGACCTGCGGCGCCGGGTGACCGGCATTCTCTACCTCGCGCTGGCCGCGGTGATGGCGTGGCCCTTCGGGGCCGGCGTCCCCGCCGGCGTCGACGCGCGCTTCGTCCTCAGCGAGCCGCCGGCCATCCACGTCCCCGACGCGCTCGTGCCGGTGCGCCCGTTCTCCTTCGTCCTCGCGGCGATCTGCGCCTATCTCGGCGCCTACCAGATCGCCAGGGGCTTCGGCCGCCGCGCCGGCCTGGTCCTTGGCGCGGTGCTGGCGCTGTTCATCCTCTCCCTCCTGGCCTGGGCCGCCAAGGACGCCTCGATGAACGTGGTCGGCCTGCTCGGGAGCACGCTGCTGCGCTCGGTGCCGCTCACCCTCGGTGCCCTCTCGGGGGTCCTGTGCGAGCGCGCCGGGGTGATCAACGTCGCCATCGAGGGGCAGTTCCTGACCGCGGCCTTCGCCGGCGCGCTGGTCGGCAGCGCCACCACCAGCCTGTGGCTCGGCCTGGTCGCCGGAGTGCTGGTCGGCGGCGTGGTCGGCGCGCTGCTGGCGGTGCTCGCGATCCGCTACCAGGTCGACCAGATCGTCGTCGGGGTGGTCCTCAACCTGTTCGCGCTGGGACTGACCGGCTTCCTCACCGACAGAGTGCTGATCCCGCACCAGCAGACGCTCAACACACCGAACGTGTTCGGCTCCGTCCAGATCCCCTTGCTCTCGAAGATCCCACTGATCGGGCCGGTGCTATTCGACCAGAACGTGTTCGTCTACCTGATGTACGTCCTGCTGGTGGTCCTCCACGTGGCGCTGTTCCACACTCGCTGGGGCCTGCGGGTGCGCGCGGTGGGGGAGCACCCGCGCGCGGCGGACACTGTCGGCATCCCCGTGCTCGCCGTCCGCTACCGCAACGTGATCCTCGGCGGCATGATGGCCGGCCTCGGCGGCGCCTATTTCACCCTCGGGTCGGTCGGCTCGTTCGCCAAGAACATGACCTTTGGCCGCGGCTTCATCGCCCTGGCCGCGATGATCTTCGGCCGCTGGAGCCCCCTGGGCGCCTTCGCGGCCGCGCTGCTGTTCGGCTTCGCCGACGCCCTGCAGAGCATCCTCGCCGTGCTCAACGTGCCGATCCCGTCGCAGTTCCTGCTGATGACGCCGTACGTCGCCACCATCCTGGCCGTGGCCGGCCTGGTCGGCCGCGTGCGCCCGCCCGCCGCCGACGGCAAGCCGTACGTGAAGCAGTGACGCGACCTCGGCTCCTCGGCCGTGGCGCCGCGAGGCCCGCTCACCGTCAAGCGGTGGGCGGGCCGCTCTCGTTGTGGAGGACCACGTCGTCTACGTGCGCGGCGAACTCCGCCGAGCGCACCTCGGCCGTCCGCTCGTAACGCGCGATGCGGTCCTCGAAGGCGGCATCGACCCCAAACGCCAGCCGCGCAAACCCAGTGGACCGCACCGCCTCGCGCAGGGCCGCCGGGTCGTTGGGCGGGTGCACGCGGACGGGGTCGCCCACCGCGACCATGTTGGGCGGGAGAAAGAACTCGTCAGGGACCACCGCGCCGCCGTGGACCAGCGCACCCACGGCGATCGACGCGCCGGCGCCGAGCCGGGCGGCGTGCAGCACGGTCGCGCACGTGGCCACGTAGGCGCACCGGTCCACGCGGCAGCCGAGCAGCGTGGCGTGCGGCCCGACGAAGACGTGATCGCCGATCACGACCGGCCTGGAGGTCCCGCCGGCCGCGGTGGCGCGCAGGACCGCGTGCTCGCAGACGATGGCGCACTCGCCCACGTCGACCTGCGACGCCTCGGCGTCCAGGACCGCGCCGTACATCACCCGGGCGCGCGGCCCGACGCGCACGTTGCCGACCAGCGTGGCCGTGGGGGCGACGAACGCGGACGGATGAACGACCGGATCGTGGCCGCGGTGGCGGAGCAGCATCGAGACTCCTTTGTCCTTTGTCCTTTGTCCTCCGTTGGCATGCCGACACCACCATGCCGGAAATGCTCGCCGGGCGCGCCTCACCTTGATAACCTCTCTGGCCCGTATGCGCCTGCACAACTAAGAATTTCCTAACGTTTAACCAAAAAGTAACGATTGAGTTGAAGATCTCTAGTGACAAGTCACTAGGTTGTACGTGACACTGCCTTGATCAGCTCTCACCTGAGCTGCACGTGGTCGGCGGGGAGAAGGGGGCTGATCATGCGAATCGACATCGGTGAGGCGTACGAGGCGTCGACCACGCCGACCAGCGCGTTGCAGGCCGCCAAGGGCCAGCGGCTGAGCCTACGACGGGCCATCGACGACTTCCAGGCGGCGCTGGAGGCCCCCGCCGGGGCCGCCGACCTCGAGCGTCTCGTGTCTGTGCTCGACCACCTGCGCGTAGTGTTCGCCGTGCACGTCGAGGTCACCGAATCCTCGGGCGGTCTGTACGAGGAGATCATGGAGATCGCTCCACGGCTGGCCAACAAGATCACCCGTTTCAAGCGCGAGCACGTCGCCATCACCGGGGCCATCGGCTCCGCCCTCGACGACCTGCGCGAGGACGACGTGCCACGCGGGCTGCCAGGTCGCCTCACCCCCCTGCTCGAGACGCTCGCGCGGCACCGCAAGCGCGGCGCGGACCTCGTCTACGAGGCCTATCACGTCGACATCGGCGGGGAGAGCTGACGGCAGGGAGCTGACTCCCCTTCGCTCATTCGATCGGGATGCCCCAGAGCGCGAACCAGCGAGCCAGCTCGGGCTCGACCGGGAGGTCGTTGCCGAGCGCCCCGCGGACCTGGAGCTCCAGCTCGTTGTCGCGCCGCTCGCCCTCCCGGGGGGCGAACGGGTAGAAGGTTCCCCGCTTGTAGAGATACACGAGGTAACAGCGCTCACCGCCACGGCCGAGCCCCGATCCCCCAGCACCGGGCTGCGTCGCGAAGCCGAACACCGAGCAGAGCAGCTGCGGCCCGAAGCCGTGCTCCTCCAGCGTCGAGTTGACCATGTGGACGCTGGTCACCAGGTCCTCCAGGTCGGGGTCGCCCAGCACCACCCAGCGGTAGCCGAAGTTGTCGTCGGTCATCCGCAGGGTCGAGCCCGCCTCCTTCACCGCCAGTTCCAGCAGGTCCGACAGCTCGGCCGAGGTCGCCGCAAAGCCGGCGCCGCTGGCCGGCTTGAAGCAGACCGCGGCCTGCCCGGAGGAACGCATGCCGGTCGCCGCCTCCAGGGTGATCGCGGCGCCGCTGAGCGCAAACAGCGCGTCGAGCTTTGCCTGCTTGGGCTTGGTCCGGCCCAGGATGACGTCGAGGAGCCTCACGCCACCTGCCCCATCTCCCGCTCGATGCGGGCGAGCTGGTCGAGGCGACGCTGCAGCGTCGGGTGCGTCGAGAACAGCGATGAAAGGCTGAAGCCGGGCGCCAGCGCGGGCACGAAGAAGAACGCGTTGAGCGGCTCGGCCGCGCGCAGGTCACGGGTGGGGATGCGGGCGATCTGACCGGAGACCTTCACCAGCGCCGAGGCCAGCGTCGACGGCCGTCCGGTCAGGATCGCGGCCGAGCGGTCGGCGGACAGCTCCCGGTAGCGCGACAGCGCCCTGGTCAGCAGGAAGCTAAGGGCGTAGACGATGGCCGAGGCCAGGATCACCAGCAGGATGATCGCGCCGGTGTTGTCCTGGTTGTTGTCACGCCGCCCGTAGCCGCCGAAGCCGCCGTAGGCGCCGCCGTAGATCGACGCACGCACCACAAAGCCGGCGAGCAGACCGAGAAAGCTCGCGATCGTCATCACCGCGACGTCGCGGTGGGCGACGTGGGACAACTCGTGGGAGAGCACCGCCTCCAGCTCCGGCTCGTCCAGCCGGCGCATGATCCCGGTGGTGACGCACAGCACCGCCTTCTTCTGGCTGCGGCCGGTGGCGAAGGCGTTGGGGATGTCGGAGTCGGCGATGGCGACCCGCGGCTTGGGGATGTCCGCCAGCGCGCAGAGCCGGTCGACGATGCCGTGCAGCACCGGCGCCTCCTGTGGGGAGACCTCGCGGGCATGCATGGAGAAGAGGGCGATCCGATCCGCGAAGAAGTACTGGAAGAAAAGAAACCCACCCGCGATGAGCACGATGAGCGCGATCGGGATCTTCAACACGACCAGGACCGCGATGAAGGCGGCATAGACCAACCCGAGGAGGAACATCGTGAACACCATTCGGCTCGAGAGTCCCCGGTCGGCGGGAAAGCGAGAGCGGGCCATCAGTTCATCACCCCGGAATGAGACCTTCCTCGCCGAGGATCTCCCTGACCTCGTCGATAGTTGCGTCCGAATTGGGGAAGACCAGGTCGGAGGGCCCCAGGTAGTCGTCGGGGAGCGCCGTCCCCGCGGTGCGGACGCTCGCGAGCATGCCCTGCAGCGCACCGCGGAAGCGCTCCTCGTCGCCCGTGTCGACCGCCTTGAGCAGGTCCTGATCGAGGCGGTTCAGCTCCTCGACACGCTCGTCGGGGACGTCGAACTGCCCTTCGCCCATGATCCGGACGATCATCGCTGCTCCTCCTGTGCGGGAGCGTTCTCGGGCTGCTGGGCGCTCGGCTCCGCCTGGGCGCTCGGCTCTGCCTGTGCGCTCGGCTCCGCCTGGGCGCCCTGGGCCGTCTCGGTGGGCGCGCCGAGCTGCTTGGCGGTGGTGGTCCCGCCGCCGAGCTCGCCCCTGATGCGGGAGAGCTCGGCCTCGACCATGGTGTCGGCCGAGGTGCGGTCCAGCTCCGCCTGCAGCCGGTCGCTGCTCTGCGTCAGGTTGTCGAGCGCGCCCGAGGCCATCAGCTCGTCCAGCGCCCCGGCGCGGGACTGCATCTGCGCCACCTTGTCCTCGGCCCGCTGCATGGCCAGGCCCACGTCGCCCATCTCCTCGCCGATGCCGGAGACGGCCTCGTTGATGCGGGTCTGTGCCTCGGCCGCGGTGTAGGTGGCCTTGATCGTCTCCTTGCGGGTGCGGAACGACTCGACCTTCGCCTGCAGCCGCTGCGAGGCGTCGACCAGCTTGGCCTCCTCGCCCTTGAGCTGGTCGTGCTGCCCCTGCAGGTCCTGGAGCTGCGTGGCGATCGCGGCCCGGCGGGTCAGCGCCTCCCTGGCCAGGTCGTCACGGTTCTGTGAGACCGCCTGGCGGGCCTGCCCCTCCAGCTTGGCGGCAGACTGCTGCAGACTCTGGGCCTGCAGCTCGATGCGCTTGCGCGAGGTGGCGACGTCGGCCACGCCGCGGCGCATCTTCTGCAACAGCTCGAGCTGCCGCTCGTACGAGTAATCCAGCGTCTCTCTCGGGTCCTCGTACTTGTCGAGCGCCTTCGATGCCTTCGCCTTGAAGATCATCGAGAATCGCTTCATCAAACCCATCGCCCACGCTCCTCGCCGCGCCCCGGCGTCCCTTCCACGTCTTTCCGATTATTCATTTCGTCCCGATGTGACAACCCGATGTGACAACGTCTCAGCAACCCTTCATAGCAGGATACGACGGACCAGCGCCCAAAGGCCGCCTGTCTGTCCCGGCGCAGGTTACCCCCGCCGCCGCCAGGTCGTGCCGGTGCGTGTGTCCACCACCTCGACGCCCATGCCGGCGAGCCGCTCGCGGAGCCGGTCGGCGGTCGCCCAGTCGCGCCCGGCGCGGGCCTGCTGGCGGCGCCCGATCAGCTCCCGGGCGCCCGGCGGCAGCTCGGCCTCCACCTGGCGGGCGAGGTCGAGGCCCAGCACCCGGTCGAACGCGGCCACGGTGTGGAAGCGCGCTGCTGGCGGCAGCGTCTCGTCGGCCTCGAGCTCGTTCAGGACTGCCAGCGCCCGCGGGGTGTCCAGGTCGTCCTCGATCGCGGCACGGAAGCGCTGCTGGTACGGCCGGGCCGCCCCGCCGGCGTCAGGCGCCGGCCCGCCCATCGCCTCCATCGCCGCGACGGACGGGTCCCGCGCCCACTCGGCGGCGCGGGCGCGCAGCCGCTCCAGCCCCCGCTCCGCCCCGGCCAGCGCACCCCAGGTGAAGTTGAACCGGCTGCGGTAGCGAGCCTGCAGGAACAGGTGCCTCACCGCCAGCGGCGAGTGCCCACGCTCCCGCACACTGCGCAGGTCGTAGAAGTTGCCGGCGGACTTGGCCATGCGGCGTCCCTCGGTGAGCAGGTGCGCGCCATGCACCCAGGTCGTCACCACCTGGTGGCCGACTACCGCCTCGGACTGCGCGATCTCGTCCTCGTGATGGGGGAAGACGTTGTCCTCGCCGCCGGTGTGGACGTCGATGTGCTCGCCGAGCTCGCCGAGCTCGCCGAGCGACATCGCCGAGCACTCGATGTGCCAGCCGGGGTAGCCCTCGCCCCAGGGCGAGGCCCATTTGACGATGCGCCCCGGCCCCGCCGCCTTCCACAGGGTGAAGTCCGCGTGGTGGCGCTTGCGCGGGTCGACGCCCTCCTGCCGGTGGCCGGCCCGCAGCCGGTCGAGCGTGTTGCGCGACAGCTTGCCGTAGCGCGGGAAGCTCTCCACCGCGAAGTAGACGTTGCCCTTGACCTCGTAGGCGTGGCCCTTGTCGAGCAGCCGCCGGACCAGCTCGATCATCTGCGGCACGTACTGCGAGGCGCGCGGGTGGGCGTGGGCCGGCCGCAGGTTGATGGCGGCGGCGTCGGCCAGATACGCCTGGGTGTAGTGCTCGGCGATCTCGGCCGGGGTCTTGCCCTCGAGCCGGGCCGACACCAGCATCTTGTCCTCGCCGCGGTCGAAGCGCTCGTTGGTCAGGTGCCCGACGTCGGTGATGTTCTGCACCTGCAGGACCTCGGCCCCATCGGCCTCCAGCGCACGGCGCACGAGGTCGGCGAGGAGAAACGTGCGCAGGTTGCCGATGTGCGCGTAGCGGTACACCGTCGGCCCGCAGGTGTACATGCGGACCACCCCGGCAGTCCTCACAGGCTCCCGTTGTCTGGTTAGTGTGTTCGTGACCCGCAGCATCGTCTTGAGGATAGCCCCGATCCATGTGGGGGGAGCTCGCTCCCCCCACGCCCCCCAAGAGCGCCTGTGCCATGGTCACGGTGGTTGCTCAGACCTGTGCCATTGTCACGGTGGTTGCTCAGAACTGAGGCGGGATGACCTTCGCGGCCAGGGCGCGGTCTCTGGGGATGACCACCAGCTCGCCGCGACGGTTGCGCACCGAGAACGAGCGCTCGTCAGCCGCCTCGAGTGGACCCACCACGTCGGCGACCTCGTCCTCGCCCGACGCCGTGGGCCGCCGCCAGCGCACGACCACCCGCTGACCGACGTCCGCCGGCCCGATACGCACCACGTAGCGATAGCGCACGCGCCTTCCTCCTCACCTCCGCCTGCTCGAAGCAGGGTAGCGCCCCCACCGGACGGCAGGTCAGCCGGCCCGCAACCGCGGTACGATCTGCGCGGTTGCCCCGGGGCCGCAGCCACGCCGCTCGCTCACGTTGACGGCCGGAAACCCCGGTGGTATCCACCTAACGAAGAATGTACCCACAAGGGGGTCAACCCGAAGATGACTTACGTCATCGCTGAGCCCTGCATCGACGTCAAGGACAAGTCCTGCATCGAGGAGTGCCCCGTCGACTGCATCTACGAGGGCGACCGGATGCTCTACATCCAGCCCGACGAGTGCGTCGACTGCGGGGCCTGCGAGCCGGTGTGCCCGGTCGAGGCGATCTTCTACGAGGACGACGTGCCGGCCCAGTGGAAGGACTTCACCCAGGCCAACGCCACCTTCTTCACCGAGGGCGACGACCCGCTCGGCTCTCCGGGCGGTGCGGCCAAGGTCGGCCCGCAGACCCGCGACGCGGAGTTCATAGCGAGCTACACCCCGACCGAGTGACCGTCGGGGGCCCCCCAAGCTCCCCCACGGTCGCCCCCGGGCCGTACGGGCCGTATGGGGCCGCGCTATGCCCCCGCCTCCGCCTCCACCACTGGCAGCATGCCAGGAGCGCGGAAGCCGCCCATCGAGCTCTCCAGCGGCCAGCGCTGGCGGGAACGGCTGGCGAGCCTGGTCATGAGCGCCAGGGCGGCCGGATCCTCCTCACCGGGCCGCACCGTCACCAGCCCGGCCTCCAGGACGCCACGCAGCCAGTCCTCACCCCGCTGGGTCCGCACCACCGTGAGCGTCCAGCCGTCGGTCTGCCCGAGGCCGCCGACGGAGACGTCGGCGTGCTCGGCCGCGAAATCCGGGCACAGCTTGCAGCCCTCGCGGGTCACCGTCTGCATCTTCTTCAGGGGGATGTCGATCTCCTCGCCGGTCGACCGGCGCCACACCTGAAACTTTCCCTTGATATTGACCTTGGCGACGTCCTCCAGCGGGATGCCGTACTCCTCGGTGAGGATCCGGCGCATCCCCTCGTACTCGAAGGACTTCGAGCAGAGCAGGCCGATCACCAGCTCGATGCGGCGCGCGTACTTGTTGAGCCGCCGCGCCGCCAGGGTGCCGTTGACCGACGCCTGGCAGCTCATGCCGACCAGCGCGAGGTGCTTGAGCCCGCGACGCTCCGCCTCCTTCATCGCCAGCGGGTTGGCCGCGTAGGTGTACCGCGACCCGGCCGCCTCCAGCACCTCCTCGCGCGTGGTCGCCAGGAAGGGCTCGCAATCCCACAGCCTCGTGCCCGACAGCCTCGAGGTCAGCGCTCCCTCGATGCGGCCGCTCTCGAGGCCCCAGATGAGCAGGGCGGACACCAGCCCGCCGTCCTGGCCCGCCTCCAGCACCGAAGGGTCGGCGGCGCGGACGAGGTAGACGCCGCGGTGGATGCCGAAGACCTCATCGGAGCGGCGGGCACGACCGAACAGGGCCTGGTCGGACTCGACCTCCCAGGCGCGAAAGCGCGGGCACGCCCGGGTGCAGATGTCACAGCCACGCTGGCCGTGGACGCAGTCGTCGAACGGAGTGGAGAGCTCCACGTTGAACGGGTGATAGCTGTCCGTGTGGTCGTACTCGAGCACGTCGCGCGGACAGGCCATCACACAGGCCGCGCATCCAGTGCACAGATTGGTCTCGACCACTTCGTGGTACAGCTCAAGCCATTGTGACTTCTCGGTGTCCGCCGCCGCCATGCTCCCTCCGGTGCCACTGCCAAGGTGAGTCTCACCACCAGGCTACGGCGTATCTGACAAAAGCTGCTGGACGAGCGGCGAGATGACCGAGTTCTCCTCGCAGCCCCAGACCCTCTAGCCTGTAGGTGTGAAGCCATTCCGATCGAGCAGGGCGAGCACCAGCCAGCGTCCGCTGGCCATGCGCACGACGCTGCTCGCGGTGGGCGTCGCCCTGGCACTCTCAGCGCTCGGCAGCATGGCCTTCACGGTCGTGCTGAACGACTCCGTCGCCTCCGGCATGGTGACGTTCCTGACCTTCGGCGGTCTGGCGGGGCTTACCGCCGGAGTGCTCGCCTGGGAACTCGCCTCGCTCCGCGCCTGCCCGCACTGCGGGCTCGAGAACCCCTCACGGACGCGCGCCTGCCTCGCCTGCGGCTACGACCTGCGCGCCAGGCGTCGCTACGCCTGCAGCGAGGGGCATCGGGTGGCCTACCAGCCGGGCTTGTGCGACTGCGGCCGGCGCCTGCTGGAGATCCGCCCCGCCCCGGTCGGACGGCATCTGGTCCGCGCCTTCCTGCTGGCCGTCGTCGTCTTCACCACCGTGCTCCTGATCGACGCCCTGCTCACCTACGGCGGGCGCTGAGGCCGAAGCGGGCGCTGAGGCCGAACGCGAACGCGCCAGGCGCGGCCCCGCCCGGGGGGAGCGGCGGGGCCACGCCTGAGCTATCTCGCGACGACTACCGGGTGCGCTGCTGCGGCTGCTCTGGTGGATTCTGGAACGTCACGATCCGGGTCGCCGTGTTGGTGTCCCCGGACTTGGTGCCGATCACCCAAGCCGTCTGACCAGTCTTCAGCTCGGCCTGCGGCTGCGAGAAGTTCTGGAACCCATAGCGCGTGTCGCCGTTGATCGCGAACGCGGTAGCGACATTGTCAGAGCTGGTGATCGTGATGCTCGAGCCCGAGAGGGCCGTCACCTTGCCATTGGCGAACACGTAGGTCTTGACGCCGTTCTGCGTCTGGACCGTCGCCTGGCCGTGCAAGGTCCGCCCCCAGAACCGCGCGCCGCCGAGCCCGCCCCCGAACCGCACCCTGTCGCCGATCCTGCCCGCGATGCCGTTGCCGTTGGGATCGAGCGTCCCCAAGGCGAAGCCCAGGCCGCGAGGCTGCTGGTCGGAGCCCGAGGACTTCTGGGTGGCGGCGAACGCAGCGCCGCCGGCGGACAGGGCCAGGACACCGGCAAGCACCCACCCGAGCCATGCCGTGCGCCTGCCAAACAGCTTCATTGCCTCACCTCATGCAGTCGGGAGAGGGGAACGACTCCTCCTATGCCGGAGGATCCTCCCCCAGGCAGGTGAACGGCACCAATGCCCCGTGTTCGAGCTTGGTAAAGACCGCCAGGTCCAGGGCTCGGCGATTCCCGGCCCGGCGGCCCTCAGGCGCAGAAGTCGTCCGGCTCCAGGCGCAGCATCTCTACCGGCTTCCCACCCACGAAGTGCTCATCGAACAGCACGGGCACGTCACCCTCGGTCACTCCGCCGTACCAGACGTTGTCCGGCACCACCAGCAGGCAAGGTCCCGCCAGGCAGCCCTCCATGCACCCCGTCGCCACCACCTTGACGTCCTTCATCAGCCGCCGGCCCTGCTCCTCGCGCAGCGCCTCGAACACCCCAGCCGCCCCCCGGTCCAGGCACGACCCCTTCGGATGCCCCGCCGGCCGCTGGTTCAGGCAGACGAAGATATATTTATCTGGTTGACCCATGGAACGCTTCCCGTTGGCTGGATGCCGTCTCGGGCCAGGCTACCCCGCGTGGCGGCGTGGACGCTGGAAGACGCAGGCCCTGCCAGCCACCGAGCATCGGGAACTGCTGGCCGAGCGGTCGCGTCCTAGTCCTAGTGGCGCGGACGACCAAGGAGGAGACGATGGGCGGCATCGGGCAGGTCTCCGTCACCCGCCGCGCTGCGCTCGGCCTGCTCGGCGCGGCCGGACTGGCCGCGTGCGACCAGGCGGCCAGCCCGGTGACCGGGAAGCAGGCGGTCGGGACGAGCGCGGTCTCGACCGCCGAGGCGGCAGGGCGCCGCACCCCGAGGCCCGCGGCCGGCTGCGACGCGCCCAAGCTCCCGCCCCGCAGGGCGGCGGTGCTCGCCTTCGACGCCACCGGCCAGCAGCGCTGGTCGGTGGCGCTGCCGGCCGGGGCGGAGATGGACGCCAACGTCGGCCCGCTGGTGGACGGGGACACGGTCTACAGCAGCGAGGGCGACGAGCTGCGCGCCCTGGCCGCGGCCGACGGCCGGCAGCGCTGGCGGCGGCCGCTGGGCAGCTTCGTCTACGACGCCTCGATCCACGGCGGGGTCCTGGTGGTGCGGGTCGGCCCGCTGGACCACGGCCGCCTGCTCGGCGTCGACTCGGCCGGTGGGCCGCTGCTGTGGCACTATCCCGCGCAGCCCGGCCCGCTGTCCTGGCAGCACGCGTCCACCGCCGACGGCGGGATCGCGGCCATCGGCGACCACGGCGCCCTGGTGGTGCTGAACCGCCACGACGGCGTCGTGCGCTGGTCCCAGCCGTCCCAGGGACAGGATATGCCGAAGATCTTCACCACCCTCGGCGACCGTGTGCTGCGGCTGGACGGCGGCGCCCTTGAGGCCTACGACGCCGCCACCGGCCGGGGGCTGTGGCGGACCCCTGGGGTCCATCGGGGCCAGGACTTCCAGGCGACCCTCACCGTGAGCGACGACAGCGTCGTCGTCTGGGATCAGAGCAGCGACACCACCGCCGTCGCCGCCTACCGCCTGGACACCGGCAAGCGGCGTTGGCGGCTCGGCGGGCTGCGTGAGCCGGCGGTGGTCGGCGTGGGGCCCGCCGGGATCGCCGTGGTCTCGCAGATCGACCGTGACCAGCGCCACGAGCTGCTGCTGGTCGACCCTGCCAGCGGACAGGTGCGGTGGCGTCGGGGACTGCCTGGCCCGCTTGACCTTGACATGAATCCCGCCGTGGACCGGCTCGCGCTGGTCACCAGCAGCGATGTCGTGCTCGTCACCCCGGGCCCGCGTGGTCAAGCACCCATCTTGCTCGCCGCCTACCGCGCCTTGGACGGGCAGCTGCGCTGGCGCGTCCCTATCCAGGCCGGCGGCTGGCCAACCTGGACGCCGGACGGCCGGCTGCTGCTGGTCGGCGCACCACCGGACAGTAGCGTCCCAGAGCAGTCCCTGACCGCTGTGGATGTGCGCCGTGGCCGGCTGCTATGGCGCAGCGCGCTCCCCCTGGTGGCCGACCGTCCGGCGGCCCCGCTCGGCGCTGGCGCGGTCATCCAGGTGTGGGATCCAGTACGCGCTTGCGCCGACGTCGGCACCGCCTCGGTAGATACGCCCGGTCTGGCCGGTCGTTTACGGGCCGAGCCATAGGGGAGTGGTCGGTGCGAGACCTGGTGGGCCACACCAGTCGTGCGCTGGTGACCGTGACCGCCTATCTGGCGCAACCCGGCGACCGGGTGGAACTCGCCGACAGCCCGCTACGCGCTTATCCTCGATCGCCCCGATAGCGGCCGGCCGCCCGAGTTCGACCGGTGACAGGGATCCCCGCTCGAACCTCAGATTTGGACCTCGAAGCCCAGGTCCAGCTCGCTGGCCGTGCGACCGCCTTGGGGGATCCGCAGGGCCTCCACGAGCGCGTCGTGGGTAGCCTGGAGGAAGGCCCGCTTTTGGGTCGGGGATCGACCCTGGCGGACTTCGAGGCGGACCAAAGGCATGGCGCCGGCTCCCGCTCAGTAGTTTGAGCCCTATGGTAGAGCCCGGCCGGAAGACGGCCTGGGGGAATCGAGCGGATCAGGCAACCGGCTGTGCCGACCCGCCGCGGCAATTGAGCGCCCCTGTCGTACGCGTGGCGATCGCAGGCTGCCGATTTAGGCAGACGAAGATGTATTTTTCTGGTTGACCCATAAGACGCTTTCCCCTCGCGGTCGCGGTCTCGATCGGGCTACCGTGCCCGTGCCTCGCCGACCTGAGGCCCGGGTTCCGCAGCTCGGGTCGCGCATAGTCCACGAATCTGGGCAGTGACCTGCGGAGATGGGCGATGGCACGCGCAGGCGGCGTGTATCTAGGCGCGAGCGTTCGCGCTGGTCAGGAGCCTGGGGCCGGCGGGGT
>JBKPDO010000064.1:0-4021 GCA_046727955.1 bacterium
CGCCGCGACCCCGGCATGTTTGCCCACTGGCAGTTGAACCGCGCGGCCTGGTGATCAGGGCGACAAGAGCCCGGTGAGCCGAGAGGCTCACGCCGGGATCTGTGGGAGCCGGGGGGTGCAACTCCCCCCGGCCACCCGACCAGGCCTATGCCCGCAAGCTCGGGATCAGGCACCGCCAGCCGGCGATTGGCGACGCCGCCGCCATCGCCGACCTGCGCAAGGCGATCGCCGCGGTGCTGCGCGAGCCCTCGGGCGGGACACCGCTGGTCTCCAAAGGCTAGCCGGTGCGCTACGCCGTCCGCCAGATCGCCTGGCGTGTCCTCGACCAACGCCTGGGAGATGGAAGACCGCAAGACTGTGGTGAGCACCTGACGGCCAGCGTCGCGGTCTCAGCGCACGACCGAGGCCGCGTCGACCGCGACCCGGGTGCCGCCGCCCGCATGCCCCGGCGTCCCGAGCGAGCGCACTTCCAGCACATGAGTCGTCGAAAGGTTCAGCCCGTTGCGGACATAGAGGGTCTCGCGCGCCGCGGCGACCGAGGACCACTGGTTGACGGTCGCGACCCGCACGCCGTCCAGGTAGATCGCCGACAGCCCAAGCGACGACGCCCGCGGGCCGTACAGGCCGACCGAGCGGCCGCGGAACGTCAGCCGCCCGGCGGCGCCGCGCGTGCCGGTCAGCTCCACGTAGCCGGCGGAGGCGCCGCTGGAGGCCACCCGGGCCCACCCCGCCGACCAGCGCCAGGCGGTCGACGTCTCCTGCGCGAGGTTGACCGCGAACGACGGCCCGTACGCCCACGCGGACGCGTTGCCGGCCCAGTCCCAGGCGCGCACGCGGAACCGGTAGCTGCGTCCGGATGCGAGCTGATAGACCTGGGCGGTATTCGAGCCGAAGCTCGGCATCGCGGTCCACGACCCGCCGTCCACGCTGGCTTGGACGTCGTGGCGCTGCACGCCGGTGCCGGACCCGTCGCTGCTGGTCCAGCGCATCCGCACCGCCGCGGTCGTGTTCCCGATCGGATGGCCGCCATAGATGTCGGGGACCGGCCCGGTGGCCGTCGGCGCGGTGGAGTCGTCTGGCAGCAGGACCCCGAGGCCCTTGGTATCGACGATCCACTGGTAGGCGTCGGCGTCCACGGCCGTCTTGCCGGCCATGTCGGTCGTCACGACGCGGAATACGTGCACACCGTCGGTGAGGCCGGCGAAGTCCGTGCTGGCGTTCTCGGAGCCCGCCGGACCGCTGCAGTCGCTGTACGGCGCGCCGTCGAGGCTGCACGCCGACTGCGACATCGGCTCGGCCTCCCACTGCAGGTGCGCGCTCGTATCGAAGGCGAGCCGCTCCGGCGGGTTCCACCACAGGCGCACCGACGGCGGGCGGTTCTCCACGACGATCGTGCGCGGCGCGCTGGTCGCGTGGTTGCCCTGGACGTCCCAGGCGTTGGCGGTCAGCTCCAGCGGCCCGTCGGCGTACCGCTCGGTATCGAGACCGAAGCCGTACGGCGCCGCCTCCGGCTGCGGGCCGTCGTGCCAGCTCGCCGCGAGGTCGTGGCTGTAGCCGACCGACCACACCCCCGAGTCGTCCGAGGCGGTGGCGTCCAGCAGGGCCACACCGAAGACACGGGCGCCGTCGGCCGGCGAGGTGAGCGTGACTGCCGGGTCGACCCACTCCCGCGTGCCGAAGTACCAGTTGAGCCGGTGCCGCTGCCCGTAGCCGAAGGGGTCGTCTTCGTCGAGGGCGATGCGGTAGGCCACCCCGGCGGTCACCGCGAAGGAGAAGGTGCTCCAACCCCCCGGATGGAACTCGTGCGTCACCGCGATGCGGTTGAGGGCGTCGACCCGGTCGCCGGTGTAAGCGGCGATGACCGGCTGCCCGAAGAACCCGACGCCCTCCTCGTAGTCGTCGAAGGTCACCGTCCCTGCCTGGGGCGCGGTCCAGCGAAACCACAGCGAGCGACGCGGCTGGTAGCGGCCATGCGCCGGCTCACCCGGCTCAGCGCTGGTATCGGTGGTGTCGACGACGACACCCCCGGTTGGCGGCAGCACCAGCGGCTCGGCGAACTCGTCATTGCTCTGCGGCAGCAGCCGCCACTGCAGCGTGTAGTGCGCGACCTGCTCGTCGACCCCGCTGACCTGGATCCAGTACGTCGTGCCGCGCACCACGTCCAGGTTGGCGCCGATGGTTTGCTCGTCGGGGAGGGGCGGGACCGGACTTTCCGCCCGCAGGGTCAGCCCGGCCGGCGGGGTGCCGGTGAAGACCGCGATCCGCTTGTCGTCCTCCACCTCCGAGCGCGGCTCGTACAGCGGAGGCCTGCTCACCCAAAAGCCCGCGGCCCCGTCGTCGGGTGCGGTCCACCGGTACCACACCGACGACCCGGCCCGGGTGGGCGCGTGCCGCGGCTCGTCCGGCTCGTCGGTTGCGCCGCGGTTGGTGTCGTCGAGCAGGCCGTCGAACCCGCTGATCGTGCGGGCCGCCACAGCGTCGTCGTTCGCCGGGCGCGACCCCGAGTTCCAGGTAAACCTGAACCTCGACTCGTGGCCCGCCTCGCCATCGACGGCGATCCGGTAGGTCTGCCCCGCCGTCGCGGTGAACCGCGCGGTGCAGCTGCCGCCAGCCCAGGTCCCGGTATCGGCGCCAACCGGTGTCAGCGCGTCGACCGCCGCGCCGGTGTAGACCGCGAGGAGGCAGTCGGACCAACCGGCATGGAACATCGCCGGACCCGACGCCGGAGCGGTCCACCGGTACCACACCGACCGACCGCCGGCACGCCCGGCGTGCGCCGGCTCACCGGCATCCCGGGTCGCGTTGACGTTGTCCCCCCACTGCCTGCCGTACCGCCCCCAGATCACGTCCGCATTCGCGAATCGGTCGTTCAGCGGCGGCGGCGAGGCGATCAGCCGCCAGCCGAGAGCGAACGTGCCGATGTTGGCCGCACCGTAGCTGTAGACCCCGAACCAGATCGTCCCGCCGCGCCGGACCTCCAGCTGCCCGAAGTCGCCGGCCCGGCTGGATGCACTGGCCGGTGCGTCCGCGTGCAAGCACGAACCGCGGGAGTAGAACGCGTCGACGTACGCCGTCCACCCCGTAGGTCTTGAGGCCGAAGCGGAGCCAGCCATTGGCCGGGGCGACCCAGCGGTACCAGACGCTGCGGTCGCCATACAGGTCGCCATACGGGTAGGTCTTTCGCGGCTCGTTGCAGACGTCCGGCGAGTTCTCGATGGTCGCGCCCGCGACAGTGCCGTAGACGACGCCCTTTGCACCGCTGATCGGCTGGGCAGACGAGAACGCGTCGTTGGCCGGGCCGGCGCTGGCCGCCGGGCCGGCACCGGCGAGCAGCAACGCCCCAATCAGCACCAGCACAGCAAGGAGCGAGACAGCGACGGACCTTGCGTGCATGCGCATGGGGTCTCCCCGGTCAAGGCGGGGCCGCCATGCGCTGCCAGCGGTCTCATCGCCTCTGGTAGTGCGTTTCGCGCATACTACTCGGTTAGCGGCTGCTCGCTGCAAATGTGGACAGTTGCGCCGCGTCGGTTAGGTTCTTGGCCTGAGGGCACAGAAACCGGCGATTACGGCAGTGAGCAGGGCCTTCGTAGGATCACGTCGCCGATCCGGAAGGAGGCTCAACCCGCGCTCTTCGCCCTGCTACTGGCTCCTCCGTCGAATGATCGGTTGGGCCGGGTCGTCGAAGGCTCGGACGAACGACGTGGAGGTCCTCGTCCTTTGCCATCAGCCCGCCGTGCTCCGGCGTCAGATGTCCCGACCTCGCCTCCGCCGCCGGGACCGGCTGCTGATGGTGCACTGAGCCGGGTCCTGCCTCGCGAGCGGTGGTCGGCGTTCCTGGTCCCTGGTCTGGCCGCAGACGCTCCTGCGGTGGCACCGTGAGCTGAAACGAGAATCCCCGGGTGTTAGGCGGCAGTGGGTTGGAGGGTGACCTGGTAGCCGAGGGCCTGGAGCTGAGCGACGGCGCGCTGGCGGGCCCGGTCGCTGTCGCGTCGCACGAAGAAGTCGCCGCCAAGGTCCTGGT
>JBKPDO010000065.1:0-27354 GCA_046727955.1 bacterium
CTCCCTGAGCGCCCGCCAGAGCTCGCGGTAGTTGTTGGGCTTCTGCTGACCGATCCCGAACGGCTTGAGGCTGGCCCAGTTCGCCGGGTCGACTCGCTTCTCGATTCGCTTGTCGATTCTGCCCACCGTCGGCTCCTTCCCACTCGGCACGCCATACCGTCGAGCCGGCAAAGGAACTCGTGCCTCGGTTCGCCGCAATCTAAGCAGGGTGTGCGCGTCTGGGATACCCCGAGACTGACGCAGGGCGCAAGCGTCACGGCGCCGGCAGGTCGCTGGTGTTCTCATCTGCTGTGTTCCTGCCGAGGGCACAGGAACACTCCAGCAGATCAGTAACACCATGCTGGCGCTCGGAGCTGTTCCCGAGCTGTTCCCTCATCCGCCCGTATCTGGAGGCCAACGAGCGGATCTTCGGGATCCCGCTGGAGCGGCTGCTCGCCGTGCACGGACAAGCTGAGCGGCCGGAGCGCGTCTACCGCAAGATCCGGCCCAGCACCACGCGCTGTCAGCGGAGGAGGCCTGGGTCAAGCGGCAGACGTGAGGACGGGAAAGATAGCGGCAGGCTCGATGGCAGCAACCGCCTCAGCACGTCACGTGGAGCAGGCCGATCACGGCCCCCGCGGCCTCGTTCCAGACCCAGATCGCCTCGGGCGTCGGCAGCAACTCCACCTGGCAGTCGTTCCGTTTGAAATAGGCGGCCGCCTCATCCGACAGCACGACCATGCCGGACTGCCCCGCACCGATGATGAGCCGCACGGCCCCCTTCTGGTAGACGTGCCTGGCCTCGGCGAGCGAGATGGTGTGCGATGTGCCATAGACGGCCTTGGACAGCCGCTTCTTCCGCTTTGCCACCTTGCCGCCAAGCCGGATGAGCACGTCGTGTTCGAACACCTTCCCGTCGATGGTGACCGAGCCAAACTGTGTCCGGTCGATCCTGGGCTCCATCCTGCACCTCACGCCCCTCGCTACCTCCGGCAGGTCAGCCCGCCCTGGCCAGCAGCGTACGCGGCCCTCCGCTGCCCTGCGCCCTGGCACCGAATCGCTATCGGCCGGCCACTCTCGGCCGAGGCGATTGGCTGATCAAACACCTGGGCCAGCGGCCGGTCCACGACTGAGAGCCCCGGCCCTTCCACCTGGAAGGCCCGGCTGGGTCGGGGCCCGCGCCGAAGGTTTCGCGGTCTTGGCATCGCGCCCGCCTCGAACACTCGTCAGCGGGCCCGGCCCCAAGCGCCGATCATCTGGAGCCGTGCTGCCAGCCACTCGGGCAGGGCGTCGCGACTGTGCTCGGTGACCCGCAACACCTGCACGTCAGGCCGCCGCTTGAGGGCATCGGTGAACGGATGGCGGTGCAGCTGCACCGTGGCCACCACCGCCACGTCCCGGTCCCACAACACCGACACCGCGTCTCGGAACGCCGCCGAGGCCAGCTCCATCCTGCCCAGCTCGTCCAGCACGATCACCCCGCCGGGCTGCGGCACTGCCAGCGCCGGCAGCGCGATCCGCTCGAACGCCTGCAGGTCCACGCCGTAGCGCCCCACGCGTGGCGGGCCCGGCAGCTCCACATGGGCGAGCACGCCGCGGTCGCCCAAGACCGCCTCCACCGCGAAGCCCTCCCGGCGCCCGCGCACGCGGATCTCGTCGGTGACGAACCCAGCAAGCGGGACTCCGGCGTCGCGGAGCAGAGCGATGAGCCGCCGCGTGACCGTGGTCTTGCCAACCCCTGGGTAGCCTTCAAGCAGCACCCTGAGCGGGCTCTTCTCGCTCATGTGCACCTCCTGTCCGCCACGATAGCGCCCCAGCGCGAGCCGCCCCGTTCCATGTCGAAGAGGGGTCGGCGCGAGAGCGCGCGATCTCGACCACCCGGTTCGGCTGGTGCTCCTCGCTGGACAGCGTGTAGTCCTAGAGGTGCACCACCGGACAGGTGAGGGTCCTGGTGATGCCGTCGACCGCCTGTACGCGCGCGACCACCAGCCTGCCGAGCTCGTCGAGGTTGCGCGCCTCGACGCGCACGATCACGTCGTAGGGGCCGGTCACGTCCTCGGTCTGCTGCACGCCGTTGATCCCGGCGATGTCCTTGGCGACCTGGGCCGCCTTGCCGACCTCGGTCTGGACGAGGATGTACGCCGTCACCACAGGTACCGACCTCCTTGCGTCATGCCGCCCGCAGCGCCCTGCAGAGACTGTGCCGACGAGATGGTGGCATGCGGCGGCTGGTCAGGCGAGCACGTGGCTGCACGTGCCGCTGTGCGCCCGGCCCAACGGTCGATGGGTGGGCGGTTGCTGGGTGGCAGCCCGGTCGTGCTGCGCACCACCACTGCTCCTTCCTCCTCAGCGGCCCTGCGGCACGACCGGCTGTCACCGCGGCATGACCGCGCTCGCCGCCGGGGAGGCGTTTGGGCGGCGCTGCCCGCTTCGCGGCCGGCGAGGGCCGGCACGGCGGCCCTACGCGTCAGCCTGCTCGGTGTCCTCGGTGACCGGCGGGCAGGAGCACACGAGGTTGCGGTCGCCGGCGGCGGCGGCGACCCGGCCGACCGGCGGCCACCACTTGGTCGCCCGCAAGCCCGGCACTGGGTAGGCGGCCTGCTCGCGGCCGTATGGGTGCGGCCAGTCGTCGGCGCAGACGTCCTGGGCGGTGTGGGGGGCGTTGCGCAGCGGGTTGTCGTCGCGGTCCCATTCGCCGGCCGTGATCCGGTCGACCTCGCGGCGGATCGCGATCATCGCGTCGCAGAAGCGGTCCAGCTCGCGCAGGGACTCGCTCTCGGTCGGCTCGATCATCAGCGTACCGGCCACCGGGAACGACATGGTTGGGGCGTGGAAGCCGTAGTCGGTGAGGCGCTTGGCCACGTCCTCGGCGCTGACCGCGGCCGCGGCCTTGAGCGGGCGCAGGTCTACGATGCACTCGTGCGCGACCCGGCCGGCCTGCCCCACGTAGAGGACGGGGTAGTGGGGGGCGAGCCGGTGCGCGACGTAGTTCGCGTTGAGGATCGCGGCCTCAGTCGCGCGGCGTAGGCCGTCCGGGCCCATCATCGCGATGTACATCCACGAGATCGGCAGGACCCCGGCGGAGCCCCACGGCGCGGCCGCGACCGCGCCGATGCCGCTGGCCGGCCCGGCCTCGGCGCGCAGCGGGTGGTTCGGCAGGAACGCCGCGAGGTGGGCCCGGACCGCGACCGGGCCGACGCCCGGCCCACCGCCGCCGTGCGGGATGCAGAAGGTCTTGTGGAGGTTGAGGTGCGAGACGTCCGCGCCGAACCACCCGGGCTTGGCCACGCCGACGAGCGCGTTGAGGTTCGCGCCGTCGACGTACACCTGCCCACCGGCGGCGTGGACCACGTCGCACAGCTCGCGGATGCCCGCCTCGAACACACCGTGGGTGGACGGGTAGGTGACCATGACGGCGGCCAGGCGGTCGGCGTGCTGCGCGGCCTTGACGCGCAGGTCGCCGAGGTCGACGTCGCCGCCGTCGTCGCAGGCGACCACCACCACCCGCATGCCGGCCATGGCCGCGGAGGCGGCGTTGGTGCCGTGCGCCGACGAGGGGATCAGGCACACGTCGCGGCCCTGGTCGCCGCGGCTGCGGTGCCAGGCGCGGATCGCGAGCAGCCCGGCCAGCTCGCCCTGCGAGCCGGCGTTCGGCTGCAGCGACACGGCGTCGTACCCGGTGATCTCGACGAGCATCGCCTCCAGCTCGCGGATCAGGTCGAGGTAGCCCCGGGCCTGCTCCAGCGGCGCCAACGGGTGCATGTTCGCGAACTCGGGCCAGGAGATCGGCGCCATCTCGCTGGTGGCGTTGAGCTTCATCGTGCAGGAGCCGAGCGGGATCATCGAGCGGTCCAGCGCCACGTCCTTGTCGGCCAGGCGGCGCAGGTAGCGCAGCAGCTCAGTCTCGGAGTGGTAGCTGTGGAACACCGGGTGGGCGAGGATCTCGCCAGCGCGCCGCAGCGCCGCCGGGATCCCCTCGGGCAGCGCCGGGTCCGCGTCCAGCGCGGCAACCGACACCGCGCCGCCGTCGCCGCTGTCGCCTTGGCCGCCCCCGGTCACCCCGAACGCCGCCCAGACCGCTTCGACGGTCGCGGTGGTGGTGGTCTCATCGAAGCTGACCCCGAGGGTGTCGGCGTCGACCTCGCGCAGGTTGATGCGCCGCTCCCGGGCCGCGGCAGCCACCGCAGCAGCCCGACCGGGCACCCGCACGGTCAGCGTGTCGAACCAGGTGCCGTTCGCCACCTCGACCCCGTTGCCGCCTTGGCGCAGGCCCGCGGCGAGGATGGAGGTGAGCCGGTGGACCCGCTCGGCGATCGCACGCAGGCCGTCCGGGCCGTGCCAGACCGCGTACATGCCCGCGACGACCGCGAGCAGTACCTGGGCGGTGCAGATGTTGCTGGTCGCCCGCTCGCGGCGGATGTGCTGCTCGCGGGTCTGCAGCGCCAGCCGTAGGGCGGGCCGCCCCGCCGGGTCGGTGGACACCCCGACCAGCCGCCCGGGCAGCGAGCGTGCGTACGCCTCGCGAGTGGCCATGTAGGCGGCGTGCGGGCCGCCGAACCACATCGGCACGCCGAAGCGCTGCGACGACCCGACCACGACATCGGCGCCCAGCTTGCCTGGCGGGGCCAGCAGCACCAGCGCGAGCAGGTCGGCGGCGACCGTCACCAGCACCCCGACGGCGTGAGCGCGCTCAATCACCGGGCGCAGGTCGCGCACGGCCCCGCCCGACCCCGGGTACTGCAGCAACACGCCGAAAACCGGCCGGGCGTCTGGGTCGAGGTCGGCCTCCGGGTCGCCGACGACCACACGAACGCCGAGCGGCCCGGCCCGGGCCTGCAGCACCGCGATGGTCTGCGGGTGGCAGTCGGCGTCGACGAAGAAGGCGCCGCCCTCGCGCTCGACCTTGCGCTCGCGGCCGGCGAGCCGCCGGCTCATCGCCATCGCCTCGGCCGCGGCGCTGCCCTCGTCGAGCAGGGAGGCGTTGGCCAGCTCCATGCCGGCGAGGTCGGCCACCATGGTCTGGAAGTTCAGCAGCGCCTCCAGCCGGCCCTGCGCGATCTCCGGCTGGTAGGGCGTGTAGGCGGTGTACCAGGCGGGATCCTCCAGCACGTTGCGCTGGATGACCGGCGGGGTGATCGTGCCGTGGTAGCCGAGGCCGATCAGCGAGGTGAAGACCTGGTTACGGGCGGCCAGCTCGCGCAGGCGGGCGCTGGCGGCCCGCTCGGTCATGCCGGCGGGCAGGCCGAGGGGCCGTTCCGGGTCAAGGCGGATGGCGGCGGGGACCGTCTGGTCGAGCAGTTCGTCGAGCGACGCGAGGCCCAGCTCGGCGAGCATCTTGACCTGCTCGTCGGGGCTCGGCCCGAGATGGCGGTCGGAGAACTCCTCGCGTCGCTCGAGCTCGGCCAGGGTGGCGCGCTCCCGGTTCATTCGGAAGACCTCCTTGGGACGCACGGTCAGGCAGGCTCCCCCCACCGGGCAAGCGAGCGTTGCGGCGAAGCAAACTAGTGCGCGGCTTCGGTGTCGTAATGGAACGACTGGCGCTCGTCGAGCCGCCGGTCGATCCACGCGGCGAGGCGTTGCGCGGCCAGGGTGTCGCCGCGGGCCTGGGCAGCGCGCAGGCGGGCGGCGGCGTCCGCCAGGGCGTGGTCGAGTTCTGCGACAGGGTCGGAGGTGACCAGCATCTCAAGCTGGTCGAGGATCACGATGTCGTCCATGGCACGCCTCGCGGGTGTGCGGTCTGGCGGTGAAGGGCTGCCTGTGGGATCGATTCCCGCGAGAACCAACCTTGTCGCGAGGAGACCTCTAACCGATCAACAGGAGTGAAACGGCGTCTTACCGATCCGTGCCACCGCGCTCGAGACTTCCCAACGGCGGTACTTAGCCCGTGGGTTCGCTGTGAACGAGGTGCGCTTCCTCGGAGCTTGGATCCCAATCGGTGGTCTCGACGTGCTCGACCGACGAGCGGTGCGGGGAATCCTCCGGCGCCCCGCACGCGTGGCACACCTTTCCGCGGTGTTCGTGGGGCCGTGGCGTGGCCCTCCCATCGACCTCCGCGATCCTGGCCAGGAGTCGTTCGTTGAGCTGCTGGGTCTTGGCCTTCCGGTACTCGTCGCGCGCCGGCAGGACCGTGTCGAGCGCAGCCCTCGCGCTCGGGACGTCCGGCTTCCCGGCAAGGATCTGAGCCAGGAACGTGCTGTAGATCTTGGTCAGTTGGCTGATGACCGGCGTGGGATACTCGCGCCCCTGGATCTTGAGCGTCGTGACCCCGAGCGCGACGTACCTGGGCACATCCTCGAGGAGCTGGTAGATCTCGTTGTTGCTCTTCTCCAGGTAGGTCAAGACCGAGTCTGGGAACTTCTCGGCGATCTCCGGGTGGTGCGTGCCTAGGCACGGCCTGAAGCACACGCCTCCCTTGTCCGGGTTGCCGATGAGCTTGACCCGCGTGGTGCCGTCGGAGTCGTGCACCACCTGCTCCTCGAAGTAGGGGGCGAAGTAGTCGTACAGGCGGCAACCCCCCACGCCGGTCACGCACCGGTTCGAGTGGATCAGCAGCTCGACACCGATCCCCACCTCATCCGCGGTCTGCTTGAGCCCTGCGATGCGTTGGTAGGTGTTGAGCGCAGTAGAGGCAACGAACTGGGTGGCTCCGGCCTCCTTGACCTGCTCCATGCGCTTTCTGTTGCGGACGTTGCACCCGACGCTGGCGTGGATCGTGATCTCCGGGTAGCGCTCGTGCACCGCCCGCATGGCGTCGTCCGACTTCATGATGAAGCCGTCCACTCCCCAGGCCGCATACGCGTCGACCTTCTTGAGCATCTGCGAGTGATCGTCGAGCTCGATGTCGGCATTCAGCGCCACGCGGAGCTTCGCTCCGTTGTCGTGCGCGACCTGGGCCGCCTCCCGAACCTGGTGATGCTGGAGCTCGAACTGGGCTGTTCGCCGGCTCCACCCCACCGGCCCCACATACACCGAGTCGGCACCGGCCGTCACAGCCTCTCGGACCATCTCCAGTGATCCACCGGGGGAAAGCAGCTCCACCATGGTGATCTCCATTCCGGGTCGACTGCGTTGGCCAAAGTCTGATCCTCTACCCAGGGACCGTCAACGAATCGACGCGAGGCTGGGACCTCGCTGGATGGGGCGGAAGAGACACCCATGAGCCTCCGCCAAGGGCTCGGCCCTTTGGGGTCAGGCCGTCGGCTACTATGTTGGTGACGGGCTCCTGGAGGTGGCGATGCCCGAGGACCACGGCGGCCGACTCCATCACATCCGGGCCGGCCAACTGGACCCCGAGACGGCCCAGACCGGCGGGATGCGCCGGGCCGCGGCGATCTGCTGGGCCACCACCGGCTCGTTGGCGATCTGGATGGGCGAGACCCGGGTCGCCCCGGCCACCGTCTCGGCCCCGCACCACCACGGCCACAGCGAGACCGGCATCTACGTGGTCAGCGGCACGCCGGCGTTCGTGTTCCTGGATGGCGACGAGGAGGTCCGGCTCGAGACCGGCCCTGGCGACTACGTGTACGTGCCGCCGTTCGTCCCCCACCGCGAGGAGAATCCCTCCCCCGACCAGGATGCGGTGGTGGTGATCGCCCGCACCACCCAGGAGGCGGTTGTAGTCAACCTGGAGAGCCTGCGGACCTGACCGCCGGTTCGGTCAGGAGGTGAACCCCATCGCGAGCCCGGCGTCCTTGCTGCACGGATCCTTGGTCACCCGCGTTCTGGCTGGCAGCGGGGAGAAGATCGACCGGGTTGGTGTCTCATGATCGCTTTCTTTGCCCTCTGCCTCGGCTCGGAGCATGACAGTAGCAGCGCGGGGAGCGAACTCCCCGCGCTGCTACGCGCCGGAAACTGAGCCGTGCGGGCTATGCCTGGCGCAGCGGCCGCACGGGGAGAACCTCGCGCTTGAAGGTGAAGTTGGTCACCCCCGCGAACGACGCGTACCACGCCGCGGCGGCGGTGGCCAGCCCGATCCAGCCGCCGAGCTTGGTGATCGAGTCGTTGCCGCGTGCGTCCCCGATCCCGAGCACGATGAACGTGACCGCAAGGAGCAGGAAGACCAGGCTCACGGCCGCGGTGGTGCGCAACGAGGCCACCCACATGTAGGCCGTGAAGATGCCCCAGGCGATCAGGTACAGGCCGACCGCCGAGCCCCTGTTGGCGGCTGGGATCTTCGTGGCGAAGAAGGTGACGTACGCCCAGAAGGAGATCCAGAACGCGCCGTAGGAGCTGAAGGCCGTCGCGCCGAAGGTGTTGCCCTTGCGGAACTCCCACATCCCGGCCAGGAGCTGCGCTGCGCCGCCGTAGGCCAGCGCCAGTCCCAGCACGACCGCCTCGCCCCGCCTGTCCACCAGATTGGCATTGAACATGCTGAGCACGAAGGTGGTGAGGGCGAAGGCGGCCAAGCCGAGCGGCGCCGGGTCCGCGATGCTCGCCGCCGCCGCGTCCACCGGTGCTGACGCCGCAGCGGGGCGGCTGGGGGTCCGGGCAGCTTCGATGTCTTCTGCCATCGAGCGCCTCCTTGCACTACTAGCAGGTATATGCACTAGCAGCTCTGCGGGATCACCCGCCTGTAGCCGGATCGTGCGCTTACCCCCGCCCCCGGTCAAGGGTCGCCGCCCAGCCGATTGCGAGGCCGCGACAAGAAGTACAAGAACCGGGGGGCCCCGGTGGGTCCCGGTCCGATTCCTCCGGCCCGGTGGCCCTCGGCCCGGCGCCCCTGGCCCGGGTTCCGCCGCCGGGCTCCCTCCCCGACCGAGAATCCTCCCGACAATCCTCCCGAGAGCCTTGCCTTCGTTGACAGCGCCAGCGCGAGCGCCAGAGAATGAGTGGCTATCGAAAGGTCCCTCCCAACATGGGAGGTATGAGGTCTACAGCGGTGGTCCCGGTGTCGTCCACAAGGAAGGAGACGCCATGGGAGACAGTCCTGCTGGACCTGGCAAGCTGGAGACCAAGGTCAAACCTTGGCCAGCCGTCCCCCCGCCGACCGCCGAGGAGGTCTACGGCAATCTGCCGCCGCCCGCGCGCGACTACCCGACCTTCCTGGAATCGCTCGTCCATTGGAAGGACGCGCACGACAAACCCGAGGCGCTCTCCAGGCTCAGGGTGCTCGACTGCTCGAACACCGCGATCATCGGCCACTGGTGCTCGTCGCTGCTCGCTGAGCTCGGAGCCGAGGTCATCCAGGTCGAGCCCCCCGGAGGAGACCCCCTGCGCAAGCTGGCCCCCTTCGGGAGGAAGCACTACTACTTCCACGACAGCGAGCGGGGCGAGCCGGTCGGGCCGCACTTCCTCCACGAGATGCGGAACAAGCTGTCGGTGACCCTCAACCCAGAGACCGAGGAGGGGCGGGAGATCCTGCAGAAGCTTGCCGTCCACGCCGACGTCCTCATCGAGAACGCCCCGCCTGGCCAGTTCGACGCCTGGGGCATCGGCTACCGGCAGCTCCGGGAGATCAACCCCCGCCTGGTCTATGCCTGGGTAGGCCAGCGGGGCCAGTGGGGGCCGCTCAAGGACAAGCCCGGGATGCTCGACCCTACGGCGCAGGCTGCCTGCGGGTTCGTCCACGGGACCGGCATCCCGAAGGAGCAGGGCGGGCAGCCGGTCCGCTCGGCCATGTGGATGGCGGATCACGTGGGCGGGACGAGCGCCGCGATGGGGATCCTGGCCGCCCTCCTCCACCGGGACCGGATCTCGGGGAGGGGGCAGTTCATCGAGGCCACAGGCGCCGAGGCCGTCATCCGGATCCTGGACTACGACTGGGCCTGGTACGGCATGGACGGCAGCATCCGTCCCCGCTACGGCAACTGGGACCTGGCGATCAACATCTACGCCGTCAACCCATGCAAAGACGGGCTCATGATGGTCGGCGGCGGCCACGACCGGCTCTGGTACCGGATCTGGAAGACCGTCGGCAAGGACCGCCCCGAGCTCGAGGACGACATCCTGGACGACAAGAAGCTGCGGACCGTCACCGACCGCCTGCCCCACGAGGCCCAGGTGAAGACCTACACCAACCTCACGGAGTGGATGAAGGCCAAGCCGAGGGCGCAGGCCGAGAAGGGGCTGCTCGCCGAGGAGGTCGCCTCCGGCGGGGTGCTGTTCGTGGACGAGGTTGCCGAGTATCCCCACTTCAAGTACCGCGGGCACGTCCGCAAGCTCGACGACTCCCTGTACGGGGAGGTGGTGCACGCCGGGTCCGCGTTCAAGGGGCAGAAGACCCCGGGCCGGGTGAAGTGGCTCGGCCGGCCAGCCGGGTACGACAACGAGGACACCTACCGGAGGCTGCTCGGCTTCACCAAGGACGACCTGAGGCGGCTCGCCTCACAGGGGGTGATCTAGGCCATGGCCACGGCCGAGAGCGGACCCGCGGACGGGTTCGAGGAGTGGTGCCGGGAGGAGTTCAACCCCGCCGAGATCTTCTCCAAGCCCGAGGTCCTGAAGGGCTACCGCGTCCTGTCCTGCACGCAGTACATCCTCGGGCCGAGCTGCGCGAGCTATCTCGGCGAGCTCGGCGCCGAGGTCATCAAGATCGAGCAGCCGCGGGCGGGCGAGCCGATGCGGCACACCACCCCATGGAACGAGCCCTCCCTGTACCCCCTGTCCCGGTGGCTGCCGCAGCGGGGGACGGGCCTGGGGTTCTTCGGGGCCAACTTCAACGAGTACTTCATCGGACTCGACTTCCACCGGCCCGAGGCCAGGGAGCTCATGCTCAGGCTGGCGGCCAAGTCCGACGTCATGGTGGAGAACTACCGGCCCGGCACGTTCGACCGCTGGGGCGTCGGCTACCGGCAGCTCCGGGAGGTCAACCCGCGGCTCGTCTACGCTTGGCTGGGCGGCTTTGGGGGCTGGGGCCCGGGCCGCGTCCGCGCCTCCTACGACATCCTCGGCCAGGCCCAGGGCGGGGCCTTTGGGATCACCGGGGTGCAGGAGGAGCTCGGAGGGTACCCGTCGAAGCACACCATCTGGCTCGCCGACTACTGGGGCGGGATGATGCAGGCGGTCCACATCCTCGCCGCGCTGTACTGGCGGGACACCATTTCCGGCGAGGGGACGTTCCTCGAGTACTCCCAGGTCGACGGGGTCACCCGTCAGCTCGAGTGGTCCCTGCCGGTGTACGGGCGCTACGGCATCGTCCGACAGCGGTGGGGCAACTGGGACACCGAGGTCGCCGTGCACGGGATCATCCGCTGCGGCAAGTCCTCCTACCCCGACTCCGACAACCCCCAGGAGCAGGAGGAGGGCTACCTCCTGGTGACAGCGTACGAGGACGAGGACTTCGCCAGGCTGTGCCGCGCGACCGGGCGAGAGGACCTGGCGGCGAAGTACCCGGACCTCGACGCCAGGGTTGCCCCCGACGCCCAACGGGAGATCTATGCGGCGCTGGAGGCATGGGCCGACGACAAGACCAAGGAGGACGCCGCCGGCATCCTCGACGACAACGACATCCTGAACCAGCCCGTGTGGAACGCCAAGGAGGTGGCCGAGCACCCGCACTGGCGGGAGCGAGGCTCGATCCGATGGCTGGACGATCCGACCTTCGGCGACGTGCTGGCGCAGGGTCCCGCCTACAAGATGAGCGAGACGCCACCAAGGCTGAAGACGGCCTTCAAGCCCGTAGGCGCCGACAACGAGTACATCTACGCGAAGCTCGCCGGCCTGAGCAAAGGCGAGATCGAGCGCCTCCAGGAGGAGGAGGTGATCTAGGGTGGCGGGCGGCAACGCGGGCCTGATCCTGCGCTGCGAGGTGTGCGGGACGAAGAACTATCTCGACCCCTACGCCTTCTTCAACTTCTCGGGGATGACCAAATGCGCCAAGTGCGATCAGGTCTACGCGATCACACTGCGAGCCGGCTTCGTGACAAGCGGGCCGGACAGGACCGACGGCAAGCCAGACCGCTTGCCGGGCTACGCCGAGACGCCAGACTTCGAGCCGATCACAGGCGCCGGCAAGACGGCCGACTCACCAAAGGCGCAGGCCCAGATCGTCGGCAAACCGAAGCCGATCTCCCAGAGCATCCGGGGCAAGCCCACGAGTGGGAGACCGCTCAGCAAGGACGAGCTCGTCGGATCGCGGGCACGTTTCGTCGTCGAGGGGTAGGAGAGAGGGGCACCATGTGGGAGTGCTTCCGTGAAGCCCTCAATCCGGAGATCCAAAAGGAATATATCGGCTACTGCACGCGCGCCGAGGCGCCCTTCTGGGTGATGGTCCCCAAGGAGGAGGCCGAGCGCGACACCTGCCCGTTCTGCGGGGCGCCACGGGCAGCCCAGCCGACCGTGGCGGCGGTGGGGAGTGGAGGTGACCGTTGACGGTGAAGGTCGAGTTCTACTATTCACCCGGAGACAAGCCGTCCGAGCGGTTCCCGGCGAGCGTCGACAACATTATGAAGAAGCTGGACGAGCTGCAGCAGCTCGGTGTCCGGGTCGATGCAATCGACGTGAACGGGGTCGAGGACGTCTTCCGCGTCTACCACAAGGCCCTGGTGGGCCCGAGCTCGGCGAAGCGGGCCGTGTTCGGGATGAAGGGCGCGCTCGAGGCCGATTTCGGCAGGTCGTGCCCTGCCCTGTACGTCTACGAGGATGCCGAGGCCCGTTACCCCACGGACGCCTACCCGCGCAGTGACCGAGAGAAGGGGCTCATCGGCATCGAGGCAGCCTTGGACGAGCTGCTTGCCGCGCGGCAGCCCGCGGCCCAGGCACCCGGCCCAGGCGGCGAAGCCATACGGGAGCCATAGCCAGAGGAGGCGCCGAGGCCCTGGCCGGAAGGGCGGGCGGGGCCGCGATCGGAGGTGGCGACGGGCGATGGGAAGGATTCCCGATGAGTACCTCCCGCCAGAGGATCTGAGGCCGACAAGGACGCGTACCATCCCCGAGGTGCAGGCCTACCCCGACCGCATGAACCCGGCGTCGGAGCTGCTCGACCGGCAGGTGGAGCAGGGCCGCGGGGACAGGCCGGCGATCCGCTTCCAGGACCGGGTTATCACCTACGCCAGCCTCCAGGAACAGGCGAACAGGCTGGGCAATGTGCTGGCGGCCCGCGGGGTGGAGGAGGAGGACCGGGTCGTGATCCTGTCCCCCAATCAGCCCCTCTCGGTGGCCGCGAATTTCGCGGCCATGAAGCTCGGGGCCATACCGGTCCCCGCCTCCCCTCTGCTCTCGCCGCCGGAGATCGCCTGGGTGCTGAACAACTCCGAGGCCCGCGTCCTGCTCACGCACGCGGCGATGCTGCCGCTGGTCGCCAAGGCAAGGTCCGAGTTCGCACGGTACCCGGCGATCCTCGGACTGGCCCCCCCGTCCAGCGGTCTCGCCGAGGCCGGCGTCGAGTCCGTCATCCCTTTGATGGAGAAGGCCGACGCCGCGCTGCAGGCCGTGTCCCGGGAGAGGGACCGGATCGGGGTCCTCCTCTACACCTCCGGCACGACCGGAAAGCCGAAGGGCGTCGTGCACCTGGTAGAGGAGATCCTCGCCGTCGCCGACACCTTCGGGCGCTACGGCTGGAAGCTCCGCGAGGACGACGTGGTGTTCAGCCCAGCGCCCCTGGCGTTCGCCGCGGGCTATGGGGCGATGGCGATCATCCCCTTCCGCTTCGGGGCCGCCGTCTCCCTCATGCCACGGTTCGAGCCCGAGGCGGCGTTCCAGACGGTGGAACAGCACCGCGCCACCGTCCTCACCATCCTGCCGACCTCGTACCGCAGGATGCTGCAGGTGCCGGACGCCGAGAAGCGCTTCGACCTGTCGGCCGTGCGGATGTGCACGGGCGGCGGCGAGGCGCTGACCGCGGAGACATACCGCCGCTGGCTGGACAGCTTCGGGCTAGAGATCTTCGAGGGATTCGGCACAACGGAAATGTTCTACGTCTTCGTGTCGGCCGCGGTGACCGAGAAGGCCAAGCCCGGCTCCTTCGGCACCGCCGTCCCCGGCTATGAGGTCAAGGTCGTGAACGACCAGGGGAACGAGGTCGCGCCGGGCGAGCTCGGCCGGATGGTGGCCAGAGGCCCGACCGGGACCATGTACTGGCGGCCTCTCGAGGAGGGCGCGCGGCTCATGGCGAGTCAGCGCCAGACCGTGGTCGGCGAGGGCTGGAACGTGGTGGGCGACTACGCGCACACCGACGAGGACGGCTACTTCTGGTTCGTGTCCCGGGAGGACGACCTCATCAAGTCCTCCGGGTATCGCATCGGGCCGGACGAGGTCGAGATCGTGATCGCCACGCACCCCGCCGTGGCCGACGTCGGGGTCATCGGCGCTCCCGACCCGATACGCGGGCAGAACACCAAGGCGTTCGTGGTGCTGAAGGAGGGGTCGACCCCGAGCGAGGCGCTCAAGCAGGAGATCGTCGACTACTGCCGGAGGGAGCTCGCTGTCTACAAGCTCCCTCGCGAGGTTGAGTTCGTGGATGCGGTGCCGAGGACCGTCACCGGCAAGCTGCTGCGCCGCGTGCTGCGGGAGGGTGTCTAGCCGATCGCCCGCCCATACCTGGGGGCCGAGCGCGGCGCAAGGCTGGGCCGCAGCCTCCCGCTCGGTCAGCCTCGAAGGCGTCGCCAGCCACCTCACCAGAATGGGCCGGAGCAGATGATCAGCAGCGGTACTCCCATCCCCGCACCGCCGGCGAGCGTGCCGGCTAGGCGCGCCCCCGCAGGCGCCGTGCAGGCGTTCCTCGCGATCCTCGGCCGCGACCTGTTCGTCACCGGCAGCGAGTTGCCCGTCTTTCTCGCCCAAGCCATCCTCCAGCCCCTGTTCATGGCCTTCGTCTTCGGCAAGGTCCTGACCGACCTGGGGTTCGCCCGTCCGGAATTCGCGCAGCTCCTGCTGCCGGGCCTGGTGGCGCTCACCATCGTGCTCACCGCGCTACAGAGCACCGCGCTGCCGCTGGTGATCGACTTCAGCTTTACCAAAGAGATCGAGGACCGGCTGCTCGCGCCGCTGCCGCTGAGCATGGTCGCGGTTGAGAAGATGCTGTTCGCTTCGCTGCGGGCGCTGGTCGCCGGGACGCTGATGCTCCCGATTGGCCGCTGGATCATCGGCCCGCTGTCGCTGCGGGCCGACCGGGTCTGGATCCTGATCCTGTTCATGGTGCTCGGCGCGCTGGCCGGCTCCGGCACGGGAATGCTGCTCGGCACGATCGTGCCGCCGAATCGGATCAGCATCATGTTCGCGCTGGTGCTCACACCGTTGCTGTTCACGGGCTGCGTCCAGTACCCGTGGCCGTCGCTCACGCACCTGCGCTGGTTCCAGGTCGTCACGCTGTTCAACCCGATTACCTATGCCAGCGAGGGGGTCCGCTCGGCCATGTTGCCGCTGAGTCCTCACATGACCACGTGGAAAGCGGCTGCGGCCCTGGCGGCCGTCACCGTGGTGCTCGCCGCCGCCGGCATCGCCGGGTTCCTGCGCCGCGCGCTCGACTGATCTCGCCATCGGGCCGCAGGTAGCCGGGCAAACGATCCGGTCGCCCGGTGGACAGGAGGAACGCACGATGACCGCCACAGCTCAGGGCTCCAGCACGCTGACGGTGACCGACAACCGGACGGGGAACGTCTACGAGATCCCCATTGCCGACGGTGCGATCCCGGCCACCGCGCTGCGCCAGATCAAGGTCACAGACGATGACTTCGGCTTGCTGTCGTACGACCCCGCCTTTATGAACACCGCGAACTGCCGCAGTGCGATCACCTTCATCGACGGCGAGCACGGCATCCTGCGCTACCGCGGCTACCCCATCCAGGACCTGGCCGAGCACGCGACCTTCCTCGAAGTGGCCTACCTGCTGCTCGAAGGCGAGCTGCCGACCAAGGCGCAGCTGGACGCCTGGGTCGAGGAGGTCACTAACCACACCTTCATCCACGAGAACATCAAGAAGCTCATCGACGGCTTCCATCACGACGCTCACCCGATGGGCATCCTGATCGGCACGGTCGGGGCGCTGTCGACCTTCTACCCGGACGCCAAGCGCATCTTCGACGCCGACGCACGCCGCAAGCAGATCGTGCGACTGATCGCCAAGATCCCAACCCTGGCCGCCTTCGCCCAACGCCACGCGATCGGCCTGCCCTACGTGTACCCGGACAACAGTCTGTCGTACGCGGGCAACTTCCTCAGCATGATGTGGAAGATCTCAGAGCCCCGCTACCAGCCCGACCCAGTCCTCGAGCACGCCCTTGACGTGCTGTTCATCCTGCACGCCGACCACGAGCAGAACTGCTCGGCCACGGCGATGCGCACGGTGGGCAGCTCGCATGCGGACCCGTACTCGGCCGCCGCCGCGGCCGCCGCCGCCCTGTACGGCCCGCTGCACGGCGGCGCCAACGAGCAGGTGCTGCGCATGCTGAACGAGATCGGCTCGGTCGACCGGGTGCCTGAGTACGTGCGCCGGGTGAAGGCGGGCGAGCTGCGGCTGATGGGCTTCGGCCACCGCGTCTACAAGAACTACGACCCTCGGGCCAAAATCATCAAGCAGGTCACCGACGAGGTCTTCAAGGTGACCGGCCGCAACCCGCTGCTGGACATCGCCTTGGAGCTGGAGCGGGTTGCGCTCGAGGACGATTACTTCATCACCCACAAGCTCTACCCGAACGTGGACTTCTACTCGGGGATCATCTACCAGGCGATGGGGTTCCCGACGGAGATGTTCCCGGTGCTGTTCGCGATCGGGCGCATGCCGGGCTGGCTCGCCCAATGGCAGGAGGGCCTGCTCGACCCGGAGCAGAAGATCACCCGACCGCGCCAGATCTACCAGGGCAGCACCGAGCGCCACTTCTTGCCGGTCTCGGACCGGTGAGCGCGCCGGAGGTCGTGAGTAATGGCGACGTATGAGCGTGAATGGCTCTGCCAGCGCATCGTCGAGGATGCCGCGGACGCGATCATCTTCGCGGACCGGGACGGCGTCATCCGTCTCTGGAATGCTGGAGCCCAGGCCGTGTTCGGCTACCAGCCCGAGGAAGCCCTGGGTCAGACCTTGGACCTGATCGTGCCCGAGCGCCTCCGAGCGCGGCACTGGGAGGGGTTTCGCAGGGTCATCGCCACAGGCGTCACACGCTATGGACGGGACCAGCTACTGGCCGTCCCGGCCACCGGAAAGGACGGGGGACGTATCTCCGTCGAGTTCAGCATCGTCATGGTGCGGGACGCCGCCAGCCAGCCGCTGGGCATTGCCGCCATCTTGCGGGACGTTAGTCAACGCTGGCAGGAGCAGCAGCGGATGCGGAAACGCCTGGCGGCGCTCGAGGCTATGTCGGCTCCGCCTCCTCCAGGCTCCGCTTGAGAATCGCGAAGAGCCCCACGGTTCCATAGGCCACGCCCTCATGGTTCGGCGCGATCAGCGGCACCGTGCTGGCCAGCTCCCACCCCTGGCTGCCCGCCTCCTCCAGCCAGTCAAGCCGGGCGACGAGCCCCTCCTCCGTCTCCTCGAACAGCATCATCTCGCTCCTGTACTCCCAGCGCATCCCTGCTCCTCTCCGTCGTCGTCAGCCGGGTAACCTAATCACGTGAGCGAGCGCGCTGAGGACATCATCGTGCGAACCGTGAGGCAGCAGGACCTCTGGGCGCTAGCGCGCCTGTGGCGGTCGATGCGCTTGGAAGCGGCGGGTTCCAGGGACCCCGAGACGGGCGCCGACCTCAGCCCCTTCCACCAGCTGGCCGATCGGCGTTCCCGCGAGCCCACCACCATCCTCCTCATCGCCTACCAGGGCGACCAGGCCGCCGGGTTCTACTGTGGCCGGGTTCAAGGTCGCGTGGGCAGAGGCGTCGACCTCTACGTACAGGCGGGGGCGCGGCGGCGAGGGGTGGGGAGACGCCTGGTGGATGCGGCGCTGGCCGAGTACCGCGAGCGAGGCGCGGACCGGATCGTTGGCGCCTTGCGAGGCGATGAGGGGTCCCACGGCTTCTGGGCGAGCGTCTGGAGGGAGCACCCGTCGCGCCTGCTGGCCTCGAGATCGGCGGCGGGGGTGGAGTGGCGGACGAGGTCCATCACAGCGCCCAGGGGCAGCCCGCCGGCCAGTCGAACGCGTAGTAGTCGTCCCCCATCCACTCCCTGATGTGGACCCGGGTCTCGGACAAGATGTCCAGCTGGGGCGAGAACTCGAGCACCGCCACGCGCCTGTCCTCCCCGTCGAAGCATCGTAGCGCCCAGCGTCCACCCTCCTCGATGGTCACGATGTCGATGGGATCGATGTCCTCACCCCAGATCCCCATCCGGACCAGCACGTCCCGACCCGTAAGGGTCTCCTCCCCGATGCTTACCTCCTGCCTGCCCGAGCCCAGGGGGCCGAACGTCATCTCCACCCACTCCCGCGACGCCGGCCTCGGTAGGACGTCGCGCTCGACCGGCTCCGGTGCGGGCACCACGGGCACCCTCCCTGGCGAGGACAGGCCTAGGATCGCCGCGCGCACCGCGGCCTCGGCGCGCACGGGGTCTTTCCCGCCGCCCAGGACGACCATGATCCGACCCCGCGCCACCTCCGCGGCCAGGCCCGCCAGCGCCTGGCCGAGGCGCAGGAGCAGGTCGGTCCCGAACCCGAGCGAGGCGTACTCCCCCTCGAGCAGGTCATAGCCCAGGTACCAGACGAGCATGTCCGGCTGGAACCGCCGCGCCCGCGGCGCGAAGGCCTCCAGGGTCGCCTCCAGGTAGGCCTCGGCAGACATGCCTGGCCGCACCCGCACGTCGAACTTCTCCGGATGCGGCAGAGGAAACCCCTCCGTGCAGACGCAGACGTACATCGTGCTCGCATCGGCACCGAGCGTGTCCAGAGTGCCGTCCGCGTGATGCGCGTCGGTGTCCACCACGGCGGCGCGCCACGGCCCTCGCGCCCTCAGGTCCGAGAGCGCGAGGGCCACGTCGTTCAGCAAGCACATCCCCCCATAGAACGCCCTGCCGGCATGGTGGCCTCCCAGCGCGGGCAGGGCGACCGCCGTGCCACCCTTTGCCTGCACATCGCGTGCGGCCGCCACGACTACGGCCGACGAGCGCAGGGCGAGGGCCCGGAGCCTGCTCCGCTCGACTCGCTCCATCAGGCTTGGAGCGTGGACCCGACGCAGCAGGTCCCGCTCCGGAACCTCGTCGACCTCCCGCAGCGTCGCCAGCTCGCCCAGGCTTCCCGGGAGCCACGCCAGGCGTGGTCGCTCGCGAAACGACGGGTGGAAGTAAACGCGGACACGGTCCATTGCATCCTCCACCGCCAACTGCTTGCTCATGCCTCGTTCCGCCGGGGCCTGCGCAGAGCCTTCTCCGTGAAGGCCACCACCTCCATCGCCACCGCCCGGTTGTTTGAGAGCCCCCCGTGGTTCACCCAGTGCTTAAGGTAGGAGCCGAAGCCATCGGGCGGTTCGTCAGCCTCGAGAACCATCCCCTCCGCCACGTTCACGAGCTCGGCTCCGGCCAGGGAGGAGACCAGGTCAGTGCACGCAGTCCGGATACTCGGGATGTCCTCTTCCCCGAGCACCACCAGGACGGGGATACCGGAGGCCAGATGGACCGGCAGCCCGCGCAGGACCTCCACGACCTGGCCAGGGTGCTCCTGCCTCACCTTCGGCGTGGAGAAGGTCCGCAGCGCATACATCCCCTCGGGCGAGGGTTGCTGCGGGAGCGCCGGAGAGACGGCGACGACCGCGTCGGCGCCGCTCAGCAGGGCGAGCCGTCCGCCCAGGCTGTGCCCGACCGCGACGACCGGTCCGTGCCGTCGAGCTTGCTGGACGGCCGCCCGCGCCTCGTCGAGGACCGCCGGCCCGAATACCTCGGGGTGCTGGCCATGACCGGGCAGGTCGGGGACCGTGCAAACCAGGCCGGCCTCCGCCAAGATGAGCGCCAGCCCCAGCATGGCTTCCTTGCAGGACCCGTACTCGTGGAAGAGCGCCGCGGCCGCAACCGGGGCGACATCTGGGGTGATCTCCCAGGCTGGTATCGGCGGGCCAGGCCCGTCCAGCTCGACGTGTCGAACGTCCATTGGCGCCTGTCAGGGTCCCCCACGTCATAGGCGGGGGCCTACTCGGATTGCGGTGGAGTCTACTCTAGCTCAGGGTGATCCTGGAGAGGCTTGCTACACTGCCCGGACCGGCGGACGAGGAGCTGACCGTTGATGGACCTCGACTACCAGTACGACCACAGCCCGTTCGACAGGCTGCTGGGGCTTCGCCTCGAGGAGGCGTCCGGGGACCGGGTGGTGGCGGTGCTGCCGGTCAGCGCCGACTTGCACCAAGACCTCGGCACCGTACACGGCGGGGTCTACGCGACCGCGGTCGAGGCGACCGCGAGCGTCGGCGCGGATCTGTGGCTCGGCGCGGAGGGCCAGGCGGTCGGACTTAGCAACGACACTGCGGTCCGGCGCGCGGTGCGGACCGGCAAGCTGCGGATCGAGGCGACCCCCTTGGAGCGCGGTCGGGACACCCAGCTCTGGCAGGCCGCCATCACCGACGAACGCGACCGCCTGGTCGCGCACGGCCGCGTCCTGCTCATGAACCTGCGCAAGACCCCAGAGGAAGGCGAAGGCCGCGTTTCGTAGCCAGAGATGAACTGCATAACCCCGGTGTCCGCCTCCCGGAAAACCCAGCCAGTGTCGCGAGGCCGATTACCTGTAGATGCTTGACCGCTCTCTCCGGCAGAGGTTGACTGGCGTGGTCGTTCCGGGTCAGAAACGAGTGTGCCTGCTTCGATCGGTCCTTCCGATAGGAGGGAAAGGAGCCGGTCCATGCCCACCTACGTCTCCCTGATCAATTGGACCGACCAAGGCATCAAGAATTTCCGCGATACCGTCCGTCGGGCCGAGGACTTCCGGGGCCTCGTCCAAAGGAACGGCGGCCAGGTTCGTCAGATTGTTTGGACACTCGGCGAGTACGACGTCGTTGGAGTCGTCGACTTCCCGGACGACGAGACCGCCACCGTCACACTGCTCCAGCTTGGCGCGCTTGGCAACGTCCGTACAAAGACCATGAAAGCGTTCGACGCCGAGCAGATGGCCGCCATCATTCAGCGCACAGGCTGAACCCGACTTCGGGTCAGGGTTTCCGCGGCCCCACACCCGACTCGCCGGTGCGAGCAGGGCCCGGTCGAGTGCCGTGAGCTGGGACGGCTGGCCCTTTCGGCACAGCACCCGGAGCTGCTGACGGTCGGGGAATGCCACAGGGCGAAGGCCCAGCAGGAGCTGCGCCGCCGCCCCGGAGGACGGCCGCATCCCGTCAAGCAGTAGTCCCAGTCCCGACGCTCCGGCGGCCCGGCGCGGGCGTCCCCGCGCTGGCCGCCTCGCTGTTTCCCCACCGGTACCGGTGATGGTGGACAATCATGCCGCCGGGAAGGAGGGATCCCATGCCACTGCTGGACGACGCCGCCGTCGAGAAGGGCCTGAAGCGCCTGCCCGGCTGGGAGCGGCGCGGCAACGAGATCGTCAAGGCCTTCGTGCGCAGGGATTTCAAGGGCGCGATCTCCTTCGTGCACGAGGTGGCCGACGCAGCCGAGGCGGCCGGCCACCACCCCGACATCGACATCCGCTGGAACAAGGTCACCCTCGCCCTCTGCACCCACGCCCAAGGCGGGCTCACCGAGAGCGACTTCGAGCTCGCCGCCCGCATCGACGAGCTCGGCCAGCCCACCCTGCCGTTCGAGCCGCACTAGCCAGAGCGTAGCATCGGGCTCTCGACACGAAGCCGGCCGCCGCCGGGTCAGCAGGGGCTTGACCAAGCCCGACCTCATGGGTGCTGACTAAGGGTCTGCCGGCAAACAACTTGGCCGTTCCAGCGTCGGCACATCGAGGTGAGCAGCGCTCGAGCTGGCCGAGTTATTCGGCAGCGGGTCCTAACCGGATGGCATTGTGCCTGGCCCTGGAGGAGAACGCGTGACCGATACCGAGAGCCCGCACACCCCGGATCTGGAGAACGCCAGCGATTTTCTGGTCGCCGCCGGCCTGCGGTTCACCCACGTCGCCGCCGGCCGGGTCGAAGGCGTCATCGACCTCGGCCCTGAGCACCACCAGCCGTGGGGGCTCGTCCACGGCGGTGTCTACACGACCGCCATCGAGAGCGCAGCCACTGTCGGTGCCGTGGCGGCCGCCTCCGAGCACGGTCTTGTCGCCGTGGGTGTCAACAACAACACCAACTTCCTGCGCTCGATGAGCAACGGTCGGGTCCAGGTCGTCGCCCGACCGATCCAGCAAGGACGCACCCAGCAGCTCTGGGAGGTCAGCATCAGCGACGCAGATGAGCGCCTGGTCGCCGTCGGACAAGTGCGCTTGCAAAACGTGGTGCCTCGCACCTGAAAGCGCCCCGCAACGGGCGGTCGCTGGCCGCGGAGCGTCACGGCCGCCCACAACGAAAGGAATAGTCCCGCAGGGAAACGAGGACGCCGAGCGAAGGGACCCGAGGGTCTTCACCCGGCTCACCGGGTCCGTTGAGAGCGCACACCGGGGCCCGGTTCGGCCGTGCCCCGGCTGACGGAAAGGAGATCCACCGATGACCACGGATCCAGCCCACGTCGGCGGTAGTTCGCGCGGGCGCGCAGGTCGTGTGACGACCGAAACGCGGGACCGGGTGCTCATGGTCGGCATCGACCGGGCTGAGAAACGCAACGCCCTGACAAGCGACATTCTCTCGGGGCTGGCAGCGGCGTACGCCGAGTACGACGCCGACGACGACCTACGCTGCGCGGTTCTCTTCGGCCACGGGCCCGTGTTCTGCGCCGGGTTCGACCTCACCCAGTTGAAGGACGCCGCTGACAGCGACGGGCTGGGCTTCGGCGAGGACGGGTTCGACCCGTTCGGGTTGTCCGGCCGCCGTCTTTCCAAGCCGCTCGTGGTGGCCCTGCATGGGGCATGCCTCGCAGGGGGTCTCGAGATCGCGCTGAACGGCGACATCCTTGTCGCCGCAGAAGGGACGCTGCTCGGCCAACCCGAGGTCACGAGAGGCATCTTCGCCTTCGGCGGCGGTGTGATTCGCTGGCCGGAACGGGTCGGGTGGGGCAACGCTCAGCGTTACCTGCTGACGGGCGACACCCTGACGGCGGGGGAGGCCTACCGCATCGGTCTGGTCCAGGAACTGGTCCCGGAGGGCACCGCGCTCGAGCGGGCTGCCGCCCTTGCGACGACCATCGCCCGAGCCGCACCACTCGGGATCAAGCATTCGCTCGCCGTGTCCCGGCTCGCGGTGAACGCCGGACTGCTTCAAGCAACAAAAGCCATGGTCGAACGCAGACGCCAGGTGGTCAGGACCGACGACGCCGCCGAGGGCGTGGCCTCGTTTGTCGAAAAGCGGGAGGCGAACTTCGTGGGCCGCTAGGCCTCGATATTTCGCGAAGCCTTGTCGTGTGAACGGCTTGGCCCAGCTCACCGCCAGGGTCCAGGCGATGACCGGGCAGACCGACCGCACCAGGGCCACGCTGAAGTCGCCGGGCTACAGGCGAAGGCGAGCACGGCCCCAAGCGCCGCACGCATGCGGGGCTGGTTGAGGTCGATGGGTGATGCATTTCAGACCACGCCCCTCGGCGCCCAACTCCTCGAGCTGTGACCAGCCCAGGCCCAGGTACTTCAGGTAGACGTGGCCGTTGTCCGCGCCCGGCGGCCGGCACACCCACTTCACCCTCGCTCTGGCGGCGACCTCGCCAACTACCGTGATCCACGTCCGCCACCTACCCCAGCCCTTCGCGGGTTTGAGTGGTTGACGAGGCATCGATTCGACCACTGAGCCACCTGTCCTGTCTCACTGAATCTGCTCCGGCGGCGAGGCTGTGAGCTGCACGGAGCAGATTCAGTGAGACGCTGGTGTTAGCGCGGTGTCTCGGTGAAGCTGCGCTTTGTCAGCAGATCTCGGTCGGTGTCCCAATGAATCTGCTCCGCCAGGACAGAAACTTGCGCAGCGGTGGGTCAGGGCTGGCCAGCGGGCGCTGCCTGCTGTGGGGGACTGGTCAGCGCCCGGGCGTTGGCGGTGCGCTGCTGGATGTTGGGACGCTGGTGCATGCGCTGCTCCTGCTGGGGGGTGTGGCGCTGCTGCCAGGCGCGCACCAGCTCGCCGCCGTGGATGATCTGGACGATGCCGCCGGCGCAGCGGACCTGGACGACCTGGCCGGCCAGGTAGCGGGCGGCCAGGTCGTAGCGGGCGGCGAACGATAGCAGCCCGCGCGGGTCGACCAGCCGGTGGACCACGCGCGGGTCGCTGTCCAGGTCGTTCAGCGGGGCCAGCCGGCGGGCCTGGTCGAGGTCGATCTCGCCGTGGGGGGAACGGGCGGGCTGGATCGAGGCTTCGTTGGCCGGTGGGTGGCGACGGGGCCAGGCGCGCAGTGGGTGGCCACCGTGGAAGATCTGCACCATGCCGCCTGCGCAGCCGACCCGGACCGTCTGGCCGACGAACGGGCGGCCGACGCTGTAGTGGGCGCCCGCGTAGGCGATCACGCCGGTGCCCCAGACCTTGCGGTCGACCAGGTGGCCGGTCCAGCCGCCCATGGGGTGGGCCATCCCATCGGGAGCCGGGCGGCTGCCGGCGGTGGCGGGTTCTTGCCACTGCTCGATCCGCCATGCGATTGCTTGGGACTCGGCGCGGGCCTGCTCGGCGAGGAACGCGATGATGGCGCGGCTACCCGGATTGGCGCTGTCAAGGTTGTCCTTGCCGAAGATGATCCGGCCGGCGGCACCTTCAACCGCATCGAGCATCTCCCCGACGTGCCGCATGCCACGCCGGGACAGGCGGTCGAGCGATGGGACGATCAGCGCCTCGACCTCCTGCTTGACGACGACTCTGATTGCGGGCGCAAGGTCGGGGAGTCGGACATCGGACTTGGCGCCCGTGATCCCGCGATCGTAGAACTCGTGGCCTGGCTTGATCTTCAGGCCGTACCTGGCCGCCGTATCGCGGTTGACGCGAGTGTGGATCTCCTCGCTGTCCTGATTCCCGCGCGGGGATACGGCAGAGTACCGTCCGAAGCCTGCGGCCCACCCCTTGGCCGGATGGGCATCCCTTCGTGCCATGATGTCCCCTCTACACTGGCCGGTTTCCCGGAACGAGGGTGCATGGTGAGCATAAACGACAGCTTTAGCGACCGTACCTTTCTGCTCCATCTCGGCGGCAAGCTCGAGGTCAGGTCCAAGGTTCCGCTGCGCACCCGCGACGACCTGTCCATGGCCTACACGCCGGGGGTCGCCCAGGTCTGCCGCGCCATCGCAGAGAGCCCAGAGGATGCGCGTAAGCTCACCATCAAGCGCAACACCGTGGCGGTGGTGACCGACGGCTCGGCCGTGCTCGGCCTCGGCAACATCGGGCCGGCCGCCGCCATGCCGGTGATGGAGGGCAAGGCGGTGCTGTTCAAGCAATTCGCCGACGTCGACGCCTGGCCGGTGGCGCTGGCGACGCAGGAGACCGGCGAGATCGTCCGCACGGTCGAGCTGATCGCACCCTCGTACGGCGGGATCAACCTCGAGGACATCGCCGCGCCGCGCTGCTTCGAGGTCGAGCGGCGCCTGCGCGAGGTGCTGGACATCCCGGTGTTCCACGACGACCAGCACGGCACCGCCATCGTGGTGCTGGCGGCGCTGACCAACGCGCTGCGGGTGATCGGCAAGAAGCTGTCGGAGCTGCGCGTGGTCATGTCGGGCGCGGGCGCGGCCGGGGTGGCGATCGTCAAGATCCTTCAGACCGAGGGCGTCGGCGAGATCGTCGTCTGCGACCGCACTGGCATCCTCCACCCCGAGCGCGACCGGCTCGACGAGAGCAAGCGCTGGGTGGCCGAGAACACCAACGGCGAGCGCCTGCGGGGCGGCCTCCTGGACGCGCTCGCCGGGGCCGACGTATTCATCGGCGTCTCCAGCGCGAACCTGCTCGAGCCAGAGGACGTCCGCACTATGGCACGGGAGGCGATCGTGTTCGCCCTGGCCAACCCCGACCCCGAGGTCGACCCGGCCGGGGCGCGCCGCTACGCGGCCGTGGTCGCCACCGGGCGCAGCGACGAGCCGAACCAGATCAACAACGTGCTCGCCTTCCCTGGCGTGTTCCGCGGCGCCCTGGACGCCGAGGCCAGGACGATCACCGAGGCCATGAAGGTGGCCGCCGCCCGCGCCATCGCCGCGTGCGTGGCCGACGACGAGCTGCGGCCCGACTACATCGTGCCGAGCGTCTTCGACCGTCACGTCGCCCCCGCGGTCGCGCAGGCGGTCCAGGAGGCCGCCGAGCGGGACGTGGACGCCACGGGATGACCGGAGGGCCCGGCGCGGGCGCGGGTGCGCCTGAGCCGCCCGCGGGCATCGAGCCCGGCGCGGGTGCGGGCGCAGGCGCGCTCGGGCCGCCCGCGGGCATCGAGCCAGGCCCGGTGACCGCCTGGTTCATGGCCAACGTGCCCGCGGCACGGCCGCCGCTCGGCTTCGAGCTGATCGCCGGTGGCCACTCCAACCTCACCTTCCTAGTGCGCGACACGGCCGGCGCCGCCTGGGTGCTACGCCGGCCGCCGCTGTCGGGCGTGCTCCCCTCCGCGCACGACATGGGGCGCGAGTTCCGCATCATCGCGGCGCTGCGCGGCACGCCGGTCCCGGTGCCCGGCGCGGTCGGGCTCTGCGAGGACCCGTCGGTCACGGGCGCCCCCTTCTACGTGATGGATTACGTCGACGGGGTGGTCCCGCGCGATCAGGCGACCGTCGAGCGCAGCCTCGGCCTGCGGCAGCGGGCCACGACCGCGACCTCGACGGTCGACGTGCTGGTGGCTCTGCACCTGCTGGCCCCCGAGGAGGTCGGGCTGGGCGCGCTCGGCCGCCGCGACGCCTACGTCGAGCGGCAGCTGCGCCGCTGGGGCAGGCAGTGGGAGCAGTCGAGGACACGCGAGCTGCCCGCGATCGAGGAGGTCGGCCGCCGCCTGGCCGCGCGCGTGCCGCCGCAGCAGGGCACCGCCATCGTCCACGGGGACTACCGCCTCGACAACCTGATCCTCTCCCCCGCGGGCGAGGTCCTGGCCGTGATCGACTGGGAGCTGTGCACGCTGGGCGATCCCCTGGCCGACGTCGGGCTGCTCCAGGTGTACTGGTCCGAGCCCGGCGACGAGCTGCAGCCGCTGGGCCCGGCGCCGACCGCCCTGCCCGGCTTTCCCTCACGCGCCGAGGTGGCTGCCGCCTACGCCGCCGCCAGCGCCCTCGATCTGACCGAGCTCGACTTCTACGTTGCGCTCGGGTACTGGAAGCTGGCGGTGATCCTGGAGGGCGTGTACGCGCGCTCGGTGGCGGGCGCCTACGGCCGCAACGACCAGAGCTTCCAGTCGTTCCCTGCGACCGTCACCCAGCTCGCCGAGCAGGCCCTCGCCGCCACCACCCGCTCCGGCCGCTGACGCCGGCCGCTGACGCCGGCCCTGAGGCCGGAGTGGAGACCGGACCAACCACCGTGACCATGGCCTGTCTCTTATACACATCTGACGCTGCCGACGAACACCGTGAC